>NZ_JBWKIR010000003.1:327942-358392 GCF_056432605.1 Streptomyces sp. NPDC045022 | reverse complement strand
GGGCCGGGGGGGGCCCCGGGGGGGGGGCGGGGGGGGCCGGGGGGGGGGGGGGGGGGCCCCCCCCCCCCCCCGCGGGGGGGGGGGGGGGCCCCCCCCCGCCCCCCCACGGCGAGGAGGAGGGAGCCGGCCGTCCAGGTGGTCAGCTCCTGGGGCCAGATCGCGCCGTCCTCGAAGACGTAGCCCGTCCAGTACAGGCCCGACTCCGGGTCGCGCAGGTGCTGGATGGACTGCAGGATCTCCAGGGCGCGGTCGGACTCGCCCACCGCCCACAGGGCCAGGGCCAGCTCGCTGGACTCGCCGCCGGTCACCCAGGGGTTGGGGACCACGCAGCGCACACCGAGGCCGGGGACGACGAACCGGTCCCAGGACTCCTCGATGCGGGCCTTGGCCTCCACGCCGGTCAGCGCGCCGCCGAGGACCGGGTAGTACCAGTCCATCGAGTAGCGGTCCTTGTCCAGGAAGCGCTCGGGGTGGCGGCGGATCGCGTGCCGCAGCGCCCCCACCGCCAACTCCCAGTCCGGCTGAGGTTCTTCGCGTTCCTCGGCGATGGCGAGCGCGCACCGCAGGGCATGGTGGACGGAGGAGCTGCCCGTCAGCAGCGCGTCCGTCGCCGGCGTGCCGTCGTCATCGCGGCGCCAGCCGATCTGCCCGCCGGGCTGCTGCAACCGCAGCACCCACTCCGTGGCCGCGTAGACGCACGGCCACATGCGGTCCAGGAACGTGTCGTCTCCGGTGGAGAGGTAGTGGTGCCAGACGCCGACGGCTATGTAGGCGACGAAGTTCGACTCGCGGGCGCGGTCGGTGACGTCGTCGTGGGCGCCGTCGGCATAGGCGGCGTACCAGGAACCGTCCTCGTTCTGGTGGGCGGCGAGCCAGGCGTAGGCCCGCTCGGCGGCCTCGTTCTCGCCGGCCGCGTCCAGGGCCATGGCCGCCTCGGTGTGGTCCCACGGGTCGAGGTGGTGCCCACGGAACCACGGGATCGCGCCGTCCTCCCGCTGCCCGGCGAGGATGCCGCGGACGGTCGCGGCGGCCTGCTCGGCGGTGAGGACCCCGGGCAGGACGAGGTGTTCTGTCCGGGGAGTGGTCACTTGGCGTCCACCCGAGGCAGATGCGGCTTGGTCGCGTAGACCACGAAGCTCTTGCCGATCAGCGGGTTCAGCGCCTGCTCGGCGACCCGGGTGGCGAGCGGCTTCTTCATGATGTCCCAGACCAGCAGCTTGTGGTACGCCCGCACGGGCAGCGCCTTGTCGTTGTCGACGCCGAACGCGCACTTCAGCCACCAGTACGGCGAGTGCAGGGCGTGCGCGTGGTGGCTGCCGTAGGGTTTCAGGCCCGCCTCGCGGATCTTCGCGACCAGCTCGTCGGCCTTGTAGATGCGGATGTGGCCGCCCTCGACCTCGTGGTAGGCGTCGGACAGCGCCCAGCAGACCTTCTCCGGGCCGTAGCGCGGCACGGTGACGGCGATGCGGCCGCCCGGCCTGAGCACCCGGACCATCTCGGCGAGCACGCCCTTGTCGTCGGGGATGTGTTCCATCACCTCGGAGATGATGACGACGTCGAAGGACTCGTCCGGGAAGGGGAGGGCCAGCGCGTCGCCCTCCATCGCCGTCGCGGTGGCGCCCTCGGGAGCCTCGCCGGCCTCCTTCATCGCCGCGAACCACTTGGCGACCTCGCGGATCTCCTCGGCGTTCTGGTCGAGGGCCACGACCTGGGCGCCACGCCGGTAACACTCGAAGGCGTGCCGGCCGGCCCCGCAGCCGAGGTCCAGGACACGGTCGCCGGGGGCGAGCGGGAACCGGGAGAAGTCGACGGTCAGCACGTGGCCCTGCTTTCGGAAGAGATGCCTGCAACACTTGCCGAGGCCGCGGAACGGCCGGGATTCTGGGCTGCGGAGCAGCCGATCGCCTCGCGGTAGCGGGCCACCGTCCCCTCCGCGGCGCGGGCCCAGGTGAAGTGGCGCAGCACCCGCTCACGGCCCGCCGCACCGAGCCGCGCCCGCAGCTCGGGGTCCCCCAGCAATCGGCCGAGCCCGGCGGCCAGCGCCCCCGCGTCGCCCGGCGGCACGGCCAGGCAGGTCTCGCCGTCGCGGCCGGCGACCTCGGGGATGGCGCCGCCGGTGGTGGCGACCAGCGGGGTCGCGGTGGCCATGGCCTCGGCGGCGGGCAGCGAGAAACCCTCGTACAGGGAGGGCACGCAGGCGACCTCGGCCGAGCGGATCAGGTCGACCAGCTCGGCGTCGGAGATGCCCTTGACGAACTCGACGGCGCCGTCCAGGCCGTAGCGTTCGACGGCCTGGGCGACCGGGCCCTCCGTCGGGCGCTTGCCGACGACGACGAGGTGGGCGGCCGGATGCTCGGTGCGTACCTTCGCCAGCGCCTCCACGAGGAAGACCAGGCCCTTGAGGGGCACATCGGCGCTGGAGGTGGTGACGATCCGGCCCGGGACCTCGGGGACGGCCGGATTCGGCGCGAAGAGGTCGGTGTCGGCGCCGATGTGGACCACGTGGACGCGGTCGTCGCGGACACCGAGGTGGTCCACGATCTCCTGGCGGGAGGTGCCGGAGACGGTGAGGACCGAGGGCAGGCGGCGGGCCACGCGCTTCTGCATGCGGGTGAAGGCGTACCAGCGGCGCACCGAGAAGCGGCGCTGCCAGGTGCCGGCCGCGTCCAGCTCCAGCTGCCGGTCGACGGTGATGGGGTGGTGGATCGTGGTGACCAGGGGCGCGCCGAGGTCGCCCAACAGTCCGTACCCGAGCGTCTGGTTGTCGTGCACGACGTCGAACTCGCCGCGCCGGGCGCGCAGATGGCGGCGGGCGCGCAGCGAGAAGGTCAGCGGCTCGGGGAAGCCGCCGGTCCACATGGTGGCGACCTCGAGGGCGTCGATCCAGTCCCGGTACTCGTCCCGCCCGGGGGTGCGGAAGGGGTCGGGCTGGCGGTAGAGGTCGAGGCTGGGCAGCTCGGTCAGGGTGAGGTTGGGGTAGCCCTCGTCGAGGACGGGGTACGGCTGGGAGCCGATGACCTCCACCCGGTGGCCGAGGCGGGCCAGCTCGCGGGACAGGTGCCGTACGTAGACACCCTGGCCGCCGCAGAACGGGTTCCCTTTGTAGGTGAGGAGCGCGATGTCGAGCGGTCGCTCGCCGTCGGCTGCGGGGTCCTCCTGGGCACCCGCTTCCCGGGCCTCGGCGGTCACTCTGTGCCCCCTTCTGCCTGCACTGTCCCGCGAGACTACGACGGGACGCTAATCTAGAACAAGTTTCAGACTTGATCGTTCAAGAGGCTCTGAATCTACCGGCAGGTAGGAGCACTGTGAGCAGTGGATCAGGTGATTCGCGCCACGGCGCGCCGCCCTGTCGACCTGTCTGATCACGTGCCCTACAGACGCCCTCACCGACTGTCACGGAACGGGACCCATGCCTGCGGAATCCAAGGTGGTAGCCAGTACGGTCCGGCCCTCCTCGTCCCCGCTCACCGAGCGGCAGGAGGCCCGCCGCCGCAGGATCCTGCACGCGAGCGCCCAGCTGGCCAGCCGGGGTGGTTTCGACGCCGTCCAGATGCGCGAGGTCGCCGAGACCTCCCAGGTGGCCCTCGGCACGCTGTACCGCTATTTCCCGTCCAAGGTGCACCTGCTGGTCGCCACCATGCAGGACCAGTTGGAGCACATGCACGGCACCCTGCGGAAGAAGCCCCCGGCCGGCGACACGGCGGCCGAGCGGGTCGCGGAGACCCTGATGCGGGCCTTCCGTGCCCTGCAGCGCGAGCCGCATCTGGCCGACGCGATGGTCCGCGCCCTCACCTTCGCCGACCGCAGTGTCTCGCCCGAGGTCGACCAGGTGTCCCGGCAGACGACCGCGATCATCCTGGACGCGATGGGCCTGGAACACCCGTCCCCCGAGCAGCTCTCGGCGGTCCGGGTCATCGAACACACCTGGCACTCGGCCCTCATCACCTGGCTCTCGGGCCGCGCCTCCATCGCCCAGGTGAAGACAGACATCGAAACGGTGTGCCGCCTGATCGACCTGACCGAGCCGGCCGACCACCCCTGATCACCGCCGGCGGCGCGGGGCGGGGCGCCCAGGAGCTGGGTGAACACGTCGAGGGCCGCCGGCCGACGGGCCTGGACAGCGGGCGGGATGACGTACTAGTCCACCGGCTCCAGACCGCTCCAGTCCCGCCCGGCCTCGGCCTGTCCCGCCCACTGGTCCAGCAGCCTGCGAGCCTCCTCCTCCGGAGCCGCCAGGGACACCCGCTGGGCGCCCGCGTGGGCCTTCCGCTCCTGTTCGTGCCTGCCCTCGCTGCAGCAGGCGCACAGCAGCTCGAAGCTGCTCGCCGGTTCGGCGCCGTAACCCTGTTCGGTGAACAGGCCGATCAACACGTCGAGGTCGGCGACCTCGCCCGCGTTCACCGTCACCGTGAGCGTGGGCAGTTCGGAGGCCTCGAAGAGGAGCAGCTCGTCGAAGACGGGGTATTCACGGCCCTCGACGACCCTGCGGCCCTTGGGCTCGCCGTCGTGGACGACGATCTCGCCGAAGCGCCGGCCCCCGGTCACGGGCACGTTCATGACCCGGCCGCGGGTCGGGCAGAGCCGGTCGATCCAGACGACCTCCCGCTCGCCGCCGGTGTCGAGGCGCACGCACGCGGGGCCGAAGCGGGCGTCGATCTCACCCTCCGCGTCCGGGAGCCGGATGCCGAAGCCGGTCCAGGCGTCCCGGGCGGTGGTCCAGTCGCGCTGGATGGTGGCGGCGATGCCCAGGTTCCAGTACGCCGGTTCGCCCTCGCCGCGCGGGGCTCGGGCGGCGGCCTCGCGGCCCAGCTCGTACGCCTTCCCCCAGTTGCGCAGGAACTTGTGGGCGAGGGCGGCGTCGTACCACCACACCGCGCTCCCCGGCGCGTCCGGGAAGTGGGCGAGGACTCGCTCCAGCAGGCCGGCCGCGGTGGGCCAGTTCTCGGCGTCCCACGCCTCGTACGCCTGCTTGATCAGCTGCTCGGCCTCGGACTCGTGCACGCTTTTCCCACCCTGGTCGCCGCGTCGGAACCGCAGGAGCGTATCCCGTGGCTCCCACACCCCTACTCCTCGGGCGGGAACACCGCCTCGCCGGTGCCCAGGAGGGTGATCGTGATGGCCTCCACGGGGCAGCTCTCGGCCGCGTCCAGGACCTGTTCGCTCGCGTCGCTGTCCGGCTCGACCGGGTGGGACTGGCGGGCGGGGTCGAGGCGGAAGCCGCCGGGGGCGTGGTGGAGGCACTGGGCGGAGCCGATGCACACCGACCGGTCGACCTCGACGTGCCAGCGGTCGCCCATGGCCTAGGCCCCCGCCGGCAGGTGGATCATCTTGTGCTCGAGGTATTCGCCGTACCCCTCGGGGCCGAACTCCCGTCCCAGGCCGGAGTTCTTGTAGCCGCCGAACGGGCCGAGCATGTCCAGGCTGAAGGTGTTGACGGAGTAGGTGCCGGTACGGACCTGCCGGGCGACCTCGATGCCGTGCTCGACGTCGGCCGTCCACACGCTGCCGGAGAGGCCGTAGTCGGAGTCGTTGGCGATCTGCACGGCCTCTCGCTCGTCGCCGTACGGCAGCAGGCAGATGACCGGGCCGAAGATCTCCTCGCGGGCGATCCGCATGGAGTTGTCGACGTCGCCGAAGAGGGTCGGTTCGACGTACCAGCCCTTCTCCAGGCCCGCGGGGCGGCTGCCGCCGGTGAGGATCTTGGCGCCCTCCTCCTGGCCGATCCTGATGTAGTCGAGGTTGCGGCGCTGCTGGCGCTCGGCGACGAGCGGGCCGACCTGGGTGGCCGCGTCGAGCGGGTCGCCGACCTTGAGCGCGCTCGCGGCCTGCGCGAAGGCGTCGGCGAACTCGTCGTACCGGGTGCGCGGGACGAGGATGCGGGTCTGTGCCACACACGCCTGCCCGTTGTTCATCCAGGCCGCCGGGACGATGCCCGCCACGGCCGCCCGCAGGTCCGCGTCCGGGAGGACGAGCGCCGCCGACTTGCCGCCCAGCTCCAGCGTCACCCGGGTGAGATTGCGGGCGGCGACCTCCATCACGCGCTTGCCGGCCGCGACCGAGCCGGTGAAGGAGACCTTGTCGACGCCGGGGTGCCCGACCAGGTACTCGCTGACCTCGCGGTCGGCGGGGAGGATCGACAGCACGCCGTCGGGAAGCCCGGCGTCCCGCGCGATCTCGCCCAGCAGATACGCGTCCAGCGGGGACTCCGGGGACGGCTTGAGGACGACCGTGCAGCCGGTCAGCAGGGCGGGGGCGAGTTTGGCGGCGGCGACGAACTGCGGGACGTTCCACGGGACGACGGCGGCGACCACCCCGACCGGTTCGCGGCGGACGAGGAGCGGGCCCAGGACCCCGTCCCGGCGTTCCTCGTGGGGGAAGTCCCGGGCGACCCGGATCGCCGTGTCCCACACCATCATCGCGCCGAGCGCCTGGGCGAGGACGCTCCAGGAGTACGGGGAGCCGTTCTCGGCGGAGATCACCCGGGCGATCTCCTCGTGCCGGGCGGCGATGCCGTCCTTGATGCGGGTGACGACCTCGATCCGCTCCTCCAGGGCGGCGCGGGGCCAGGGCCCCTCGTCGAAGGCGCGGCGCGCGACGGCCACGGCCCGGTCCACGTCCGCCCGGGAGGCGTGCGGCACCCGGCCGATGACCTCCTCGGTGTGCGGGGAGACCACCTCGATGACGTCCTTGCCCAGGGGGTCGGTCAACTCCCCACCGATGAACAGCTGTCCGTGTTCCACGAGCTGGGTCATGGCCGACTGCCTCCCGCCGCACCGCCTGTTCCTGACGTTCTGTCAGAACTGATATCAGTTCGAGCCATAGGGAGCAATGAGCGGCGCCGAATAGGCCCGCACCAGCGGGTTTCCCACTGGTGCGGGGTGACCTCATGCCGCATGAGCCGTCTGTGGGCCGTCGTTGCCTTCACCGATCGCCCCGTACATGCCGTCGACCGCCTTCCGCGTGCGGCTCTCACTGCTCGGCATGAGGTGCGTGCAGACCCGCGGAGTGAACCCGGGATCGCTGTGCCCCAGGTACCGGCTCAGTGCCTTCACGCTCTCTCCTGCGTCGAGCAGAGCAGACACGTAGAAGTGCCTGAGGGCGCGCATGCCATCCTCGCGGGACTCCGCGATCCGCTGCTAGGACACCGTCATCTCAGCCACACCGAGATCATCCCAGTGATCCCGGTACCGACGGACAGACTCAGGCTGTGGCATTCCCCTGAGGCCCGGATGCGAAGGCCAGGATGTGAGGGACTGCCTCACGCAGACTGACGAAGTGGCGATGCACGCCCTCCACCGCGACGGCGGCGTTCACGCCCCACACCGTCATTCCAGCCCCTATCCCAGACTTCACTCCGGACGGAGCATCCTCGATGACCAGGCAGTCTCCCGGCTCGGCACCCAGCTGAGCAGCGGCCCGCAAATAGGGGACCGGCGAAGGCTTGCCCTCCTCGACAGCGGCCGCGTCCACGACCACGCCCGGCACCGGCAAGCCCGTCCGCAGGAAACGGCCACGCACCCGGTGCTCGTAGTTCGACGTCACCAACGCCCAGGACCCCAACGGCAGGCCGCGCAGCAACTCCGACGCACCGTCGAAGGCTCCATAGACACCAGAGCGGACGTCCTCGTCCTCCAGCTCGTGCAGCGTGGCCAGGCATTCGCGCGGGTCGCGATCCGCAGCAACCTGCGCGAACGTCTCCATCGGCCGAGTCCGCAGAGCCACCTGGTAGACCGCGTCCGCATCCAGCCTGTACCGCTCCGCCCAGGCTGCCCAGACCCGACGCTGGTTGCTCACTGCGTCGATCAACGTGCCGTCGACATCGAAGAGGACGTGCCTCGTGCGGCGCGGCCGCGCAGGTTCACCGGTCACGCTTCGATCATGCCAGGCAGCAAGCGGGCAATAGCGGGACAGCCCTTGGTCAGCCCACTGTAAATCTGCCGCGTCGCCCGAGCTGGGTCGCCCCCGGACCGTCCAAGGGTGCTCCTCACCGCTGGCCGGGACTCCGGGCCTCGTGTCCGGCGCCCCGGCTCATCTGCCCGAACAGAGAGTGAGCCGGGCCGTCTCCGGGCCGTCCAATCGCAACCGGTGACGACCGACAACGACAGTCAACGACGGCCCGGCCGCGGGTCAGCGTGGACTCAAGTGGACTACTTCGTGAAGTATCTGACGCTCCATCAGTTCTAGTTATAGTGGGCAATGGCCGTGGGGCGCGGTTGGTGGGGCGGAGGACGGATGGCGGAGACGTTCGATCACGGTGGGGGCGTACGGTCCGTCCAGGTGCCCATTCCGGACAACCCCCTGGGCCACACGCTGGTGTACGTCGTGGACACCGGCCGGGGGCCGGTGCTGGTGGACACCGGATGGGACGATCCCGCCTCCTGGGACACGCTCGTGGCGGGCCTGGCGGCCTGCGGTACGGCGGTGGAGGAGGTGTACGGGGTCGTCGTCACGCACCACCACCCGGACCACCACGGGCTGTCGGCGCGGGTCCGCGAGGCGTCCGGCGCCTGGGTGGCGATGCACGCGGCCGACGCGGCGATCGTGCGGCGGACGCGGGAGACCCGTCCGGAGCGCTGGTTCGCGTACATGGCGGACAAGCTCACGGCGGCGGGGGCGCCCGAGGAGCACATCGCTCCCCTGCGTGCCGACCGGGGCCGCCGCACCCTGCCCGGCCTCTCCCCCGCCCTCCCGGACCGGGAGATCGTCCCCGGCGAACTCCTGGACCTGCCCGGTCGCCGGCTGCGCGCGATCTGGACCCCGGGCCACACCCCCGGCCATGTCTGCCTGCACCTGGAGGAGACACATCCGGCGCATCTGCAGGGCCGTGGGCGTCTGTTCAGCGGCGACCACCTGCTGCCGGAGATCACCCCGCACATCGGCCTGTACGAGGATCCCGACGACGCGACCGTGACCGATCCCCTCGGTGACTACCTCGACTCCCTGGAGCGGGTGGGCCGGCTCGGCCCCGCCGAGGTGCTCCCCGCCCACCAGCACGCCTTCACCGACGCGCCCGCCCGGGTACGGGAGTTGCTCGACCACCACGAAGTACGCCTGGCCGGTCTGCTCGCCCTGCTCGCCGGGCCCCTCACCCCCTGGCAGCTCGCCGAGCGCATGGAGTGGAACCGCCCCTGGGCCGACATCCCCTACGGCTCCCGGAACATCGCCGTCTCCGAGGCCGAGTCCCATCTGCGCCGTCTGGTGAAGCAGGGGCGGGCGGAACCGGTCGCCGGAAGCGACCCGGTGGCGTACGTGGCGGTGTGAGAACCGGTCGCTCAGGGGGCGAGGGGCCGGGGGACGCCGCGGACGTACGTCGGCTCCCGGGCCGCTTGTCCGGGTCGGCCGCCACCAAGCCGTCCGGCGTGTCGGCGGGCGATGACTGCCGCGGAGCCGGGTGTCGCACCTACCCTCCGGCCGCCCGGCCCCGCGGGGTGTCCGTCAGGTGAGGGTCGACAGGAAGGCACGCTCGGGCGCGGTCAACGGGGGACCCGCGAGCGGGGGCAGCGGAGGGCCGGCGAGCGCGGCCAGGATCGCGCCCGGCCGCATCAGCCGCGTCGGGCTCGTGCGGAGGGAGGTCACGTCCCACAGGGCGGATGCCGCCGCGTAGGAACCGGTCGCCGCCTTCGTCAGCCGCCGCGAGTACTCCGCGGCGAGGCGGTCGGCGACGGACGGCCCGCCGCCCTCCACACCGGGATACAGGACGTCCGTACCGACGGCCATGGCCCAGGCCGCCTCGACGGAGCCGGCGATCGCGCGCTGGACGCCGCGGGCCAGACCGGGCGTGTCGATGCCGCCCTTGCCGAGCGCCTCGGCCAGGGCCTGGGCGCCGAGTGCCGCGACCGACATCCCTTGGCCGTAGAGCGGGTTGAACGTGGCCGCCGCGTCGCCGAGAGCGATGAAGCCGTCGGGCCAGACGCGGGTCTTCTCCAGGTACCGGCGGGAGTTGCTGGTGCTGCGGCTGGTGAAGACCTGGGTGAGCGGCTCGGCGTCGGCGATGAGCCGGCCCACCAGGGGGCTCGGCAGGCCGAGGGCGTATTCGAGGAAGGCAGCGGGGTCCCTCGGGGGTTCGCTGCCGCGCATCCCGCCGAGGCTGACCATCCACTGATCGTTCTCGATGGGCACGATCATGCCGCTGCGTCCGGGCCGGCCGCTGTAGGGGTCGGACTGGACCAGGGTCAGCGGCCAGTCCCGCGCGCCGGGCGGCGTGCGGTAGACGCGGGTGGCGTTGGCCAGACCGCAGTCGACGGTCTTTTCACGGATGTCGTGGATGCCGAGGGCTTCGAGCCAGGGCACGACCCGGGTCCCCCGGCCGCTGGCGTCCACCACCCAGTCGGCGTCGAGTTCGGCCGAACGACCGTCGGCGGCGGCGCGGATGCCGTGCCCGGCCGGCAAGCGGGAACCGGACCGGGCAGCGGTGGCCGCCTCGAGGCGTACGCCGAGCACCCGGCGTGAGCTGCCGCGCAGCCCGGTGACCTGGGCCCGGTGGACCTCCACATTGGCGTGGCTGCTCAGCACCGCCCTGCGCACGACCCAGTCCAGCAGGGGCCTGCTGCAGGTGATCGTGACGTAGGTGTGGTGCCGCCAGCGCCTGAACCAGCCCGCGGGCGTGTGGGCCAGCATGCCGGAACTCAGCGCCAGCTCCCTGGCGCCGGCGGCCAGCAGGTGCTTGCGCAGCTCCGCCTGTGGAAGGAGCTGCTCCATCGCCTCCAGGCCACCGGGCATGAGCAGGTGGGCGTGGTGGCCCTGGGGCACACCCCGGCGGTGCTCCGGTGTGTCCGGCAGCTCGTCGCGGTCGAGGACGACCACGTGATCCACGGCCCGCGACAACGCCGCGGCGGCGAGCATGCCGGCCGGTCCGGCACCTATGACAACGGCTCTGGGCGACATCACGGCTCTCTTCCTTCAGCTCCGAGCGGCTCTCGCCGCACCTTCGCGAGCTGCTCTGACGACGGGTGACTTGGCCAGGGCCCGTGACAGCTGGACCAGTTCGCCGGTATCCGAGAACACGGCGGTGTGCAGGCGGGACGTTCCGGCCGGCTCGTGACTCACGGGTGGCTGCGGTTGCCGGGCCTGGTGCGCGGCATCGACGACCATGGCGGCGGCTGCGATGAAATGCGCTTCGCCAGGCGCGCTTCCCTCGGTCCGGGCCTGCCGGTACGCCATCTCCCTGACCCGCCCGTCGCAGCGGGACTGCAGAGCGAGCAGGGCGTCGAGGATCCGTACCTCGCGGTAGTACAGCCGGCCCCGGGGCAGTTGCCAGCGCGGGGGCGCGGGCTTGGGGGCGGTCGGCACCTTCTCGAGTTCCGCCCAGAGCGGGGCCAGCGCCCGGTAGTCCCAGAGGCTGTGCCACTGGGCCAGGGCCGCGGGCAGGAGCCGGGGAAGCGTGAAGCCCGCGCTGCACAGCAGGGCGCCCAGGGCGGAGGCCGGCGGTGCGATGTCGGTGGACAGACGGTCCAGGTCGTGAGCCGTCCATCTGGCGATGACCGCGGTGATCTTCGCGCACTCGAAGCCGAACACGTCGACGACCAGTCCCGCCATGATGAGCCGCAGCCCCACCCGGAGGATGCCGGTCACCTCACGCGACCATCGCAGGCACACGTAGCACGTGATCAGCGCGCAGGCGCCATGCCCGAAGAGATAGAGGACGATCATCTCGCGCATGTACGGCGTGTTCGCGTAGTAGGTGTCGAGGTCCCGGAGCCGCTCGACCGGCGCGCTCGACAGGGCGAACAGTGTGATGATGGCGCCGATCAGCAGGCTGTACACCGTCACGACCCGTACGGCCCAGCGCCTGACCTGGTCGGCGGGACCGCCGCGCCAGTTGATGAGAAGGATCAGCAGCGAGGCGCTGTACGCCGAGATGACGCTGTAGGTCATCGGTGCGCCGAAGTTGGGTGTGCCGGTGAGCCCGTTCACCGCGGCCAGGGTGACGGGGGCCGAGCAGAAGAAGCACAGCCCGCCGAGGAAGATCGAGACGCAGGTGGAGGCGGTCAGGGGGTCTCTCAGGGCGACACGCGGCCGCTGGAAGAGGAGCAGGGCGGTCATGGCGAACAGACACGCCGCCGAGTACACGACAAGGCTCATGGGTCGAGAGCTCCGTTCAGCACATGGCCAGGGCGCGCTCGCCATGGCTGTCGGCAAGTGCGTCGGCGATGCGGAGGAGATCCGGGAGGTCGGGGCGCTGCGGCAGCGGCGCCGCCGCACCGGCGACCGTGAGCCCGGACCCGCTCTCGCTCACGGTGCGCGTCGCGGCGGTGATGGCCGTGGCCCACGCGGCGGCCTCCGCCTGGTGCCGGTCGCCTGTCTCGCGCAGCCGATCGGCATACGTCTGCCGGTACAGCCCTTGGTCGAAGTACCGCTCGAGATAGCGCAGTCCGTTGTAGATGGTGCTTTGGCGCCAGGTCAGCCAGCGGGTGGACGAGGGCCAGAAGGGACGCGGCACGCACAGGTACTCGCGTCGCAGAAGCTCCGTCAGTTCCTGCTCCAGCGGGCCCAGCCGCGCGTACTCCCGCCAGCATCGCGCACGCGTCGCCAGGAAGGGCCCGACCAGGGGGATCACGGTGCCCGCGACCGTCAGTACGGCGCCCAGCCCGGCGCAGGCCGGCGAGAGCGTCGTACTGAGAACGGACCAGTCGCGTCCGCACCAGCGAGCGACCACGGCCACGAGTTTCGAGGCGCTGTAACCCGCGCCGACGACGGTCCCCGCGCCCATGGTCACCAGCCCCGCTCGCAGGGCGCCGCGCAGTTGCCGGGCCCAGCTGAGCGAGCGGTACGCGGTGACGCCGACGGACGTGAGGTGCCCGACGAGGTACAGGACGATCATCTCGGCGATGTACGGGGTGGTGGCGTAGTAGGTGTCGAAGTCCGTCCGGCGTTCCACCGACGCGTCGCCCAGGACGAACAAGGCGGCGATGCAGGCGAGCAGGCCCCAGTATCCGAGGACCCAGCGCCGGATGGCGCGGGCCGTGCCCGGGCCGCCACGCCAGCTCACGACGAGGACCAGGGACGCGGCGCCGTAGGCGGTGATGGCCGCGTAGGTCAGGGGAGCGGCGAGGTTGGGCACGCCGCTGACGTCGTTGATGAACCCCACCGTGCGCGGGGCGCCGAACAGGAAGCACAGCGAGGCGAAGGCCAGAACGCTGCTGATGGCCAGCAGGAACGGGTCGCGCCATCGGCGGATGAGGTCGGGCGCCTTGGCCAGCAGACCGAGCCACAGCAGCCCGCAGCTCACGTAGTTGATCAGGTCACTCACCTTTGGGCCCCGCGGTAGTTGAGGGCCGCCCCTATTCGTCCCGCGAGGTCGTCGTTGTAGGCGGTCTGGGCCGCGTAGACGGAGTCGGGGGCCGCTTTCAGCCAGGGGCGCAGTCGGTCGCCGATCAGCATGCCGAACAGATCGGCTCGCTGTTCCGCGGCTTCCAGGAAGCGGGTGCGCGCGGCGGTCGGCTGGGAGGCGTCACCGGCGGCCGACGCGAACGCGTTCTCCGAGTGCGCGGCCAGATGGGACGGGTCGTCATCGGCCATGTGCCACAGCTCGTGGCCGAGGATCACCAGTTTCATCCAGGGCGGGGCGTCCGCCTCGATGACGATGTCGTCGGACGTACTGCGCTCGATCCAGAGGCCGGTGGCGGAGGTGTGCGGCGGGAAATTGGCCAGGTGGACGACGATGGGGCGGCCTCGCCAGTGGGAGGCGGATTCGACCAGGGCGGTGAGCAGATCACCGGGGTCCGCGGGAATCGGCACCCTGAGGGGGTCGATGAGCGCGTTGGCGAACCGGCGCATCTTCCTGGTTGTGCGCACCATTCCCCCGAAGGCCTTCGGCTGACATGGGAGCGGCGGTCGGGTCGGCGTGCCGCTGCTCGACGCGATCAGAAGGTCACGTCTGATCGCCAATATGCCAACTCCCCGCCGCTTCGGCCACCTTCCCCCATGGCCCCCGCGCGGGAGGAAAGGGACGTTCAGCGGAAACGGGGTGAGCGGCGGTTCCGCGGGTGACCGAAACGCACGCCCGCGGAGCAGCCGCCTCCGCGCCCCGTACCGCCGGTCATGGCCGTGACCCTGGTCACCGGGCCCATGTGCCGACAGCCACCCCTCGGGCGGCGCGGGGGTGCCGGTAAAGTGGCGGGGTCGTCATCACACCCGTACGGGGGGAAGCCGGTGCAATTCCGGCGCTGACCCGCAACCGTGAGCCGCCGGAGAGCGGTGAGCCGGACCGCCCCGGGCGGGACGTTGACCGGCTCACGTGCGTGGCGGCCCGCCGCGCACGGCACCGTCGAGGTTTACGGAGCCGAGCCGCCCGGGGTGCCTCCCGTGCGCTGCCGGCTCCCCGCAGGAGAGGCAGTCGCCGATCATGAACGTACGCCGCAGCGCCGCGGCTCTCGCCGCCGTAGGCGTGCTGGCCGCCGCCGCGCCCGCCACGGCTGCCGACGCGTCCCCGTCCGCGTCCCCGAAGGTGACGGTCGCGTCCGGCCTGTACGGCAAGGGGGACCCGACCTACGACGGTGTGTGGCGCCAGTCGCTGACGCTGCTCGCCCAGCGCACGCTCGGCTACCGCCCGGCCGCCGAGGCCGTGGACTGGCTCACCGGACAGCAGTGCGCGAACGGCGCCTTCGCCGCCTTCCGCGCCACCCCCGCGAAGGCCTGTGACAGCACGGTCAAGCCGGACACCAACAGCACGGCCGCCGCCGTCCAGGCCCTGCAGGCGGTCGGCGGGCGCGACAAAGAGGTCCGCAAGGCCCTGGTCTGGCTGACCAACGCGCAGAACAAGGACGGCGGCTGGGGGTACGCGCCGGGCGGCCCGAGCGACACCAACTCCACCAGCGTCGTCATCGGCGCGTTCGCCGCGGTCGGCCAGGATCCCGCGCAGGTGCGTACCGGGAGCAAGAGCCCCTACGACCTGCTGGCCGCGCGGTCCGTCCCTTGCGCTCAGGACGGTGGCGGCGCCCTCGCCTACCAGCCGGACGAGAAGGGCAAGTTGCTCGCCAACGCGGACGCGACGGCGGCGGGCGTGCTGGGCGCGCTCGGCAAGGGCTTCGCGGCGGAGGCCGGCAAGGCACCGGCGAAGGACGCCTGCACCAAGGCCGGGCACCCCACCCCGGCCCAGGTGGCCGACAACGCCGGCGCGTACCTGGCCTCGGCCGTCGCGAAGACGGGCCACCTGCGGTCCACCCTGCCGGGCGCCAAGGACCAGCCCGACTTCGGCAACACCGCGGACACGGTGGTCGCGCTCGCCGCGGACGGCCGCACCGAGCAGGCGAGGAAGACGTACGCCTGGCTGGAGAAGAACGCCACCCAGTGGGCGGCGCAGAGCGGCCCGGCCGCGTACGCCCAGCTGATCCTCGCCGCGCACGCGGTCGGCGCGCAGCCGGGCGACTTCGGCGGCACCAGCCTGGTCCGCTCCCTCAACGCGCAGGGCCCGGCGCCGCGGATGGAGAAGCCCGCCGAGCAGAAGTCCGAGGCGTCCGACGACGACTCGAACACCGGCGTGTGGTGGATCGTCGGCGTCGGCCTCGTCGCGGGCATCGGCATCGGCTTCCTGCTCAGCGGCCGGAAGAAGCGGCAGCCGTGACCGCCGTCCGCCGTGCCGCGCCCGCGTTCGCCGTGCTGCTCGCCGCGTTCGCCGTGCTGCTCACCGCCACCGGGGCGCAGGCCACCGGCTACCGCTACTGGTCGTTCTGGGAGCGCACCGGCGGTCACTGGACGTACGCCACCCAGGGCCCGTCGACCGTCCGTCCGGACGACGGCGCGGTCCAGGGCTTCCGTTTCGCGGTGAGCGCGGACTCGGCGGACGCGAACCGGCCGCGCGGTACGGCGGACTTCACGACGATCTGCGCGGACACGGCGGCGAAGGACGGTACGAAGCGGGTCGCGGTGGTCCTCGACTTCGGCACCCCGGCCGACGCCCCCTCCGGCGAGACCCCGCCCGCCCGGCGCACGGCCTGCGCCCGCGTCCCGCCCGACGCGACGAGTGCCGACGCCCTCGCCGCGGTCGCCAAACCGCTGCGCTACGACACCAACGCCCTGTTGTGCGCGATCGCCGGGTATCCGGAGAAGGGGTGCGGGGAGCAGGTGGCGGCGGGGAAGGGGCCGGCGGCCACCGCGGAGGAGAAGAACGACTCGGACAGCGGGCCCTCGCTGGGACTGCCGATCGGCGCGGGAGTGGTCGCGCTGCTGGCGGGCGCGGCGGTATGGCAGGCACGACGGCGGCGCGGGAATGCGTGACGCGGCGGCCGCGTGCGCTTGCGCTTGCGCTTGCGGGCAGCAGGTGAGGCCCGTGTGCAGCAGCGGGCCGCACGTGGCTGGTCGCGCAGTTCCCCGCGCCCCTGGGGAACCACGGGTGCCGCAGTCACGTACGCGCCCCGGCCGGGGTCGGGTCGCCCTGCACCCTGGTGCCTGGTGGCTCTGGTCGCTGGGTCTCGGTACCGCGGCCACCCGTACCACCAACCCCCTCCTCCTCGCCCTCCTCATCGCCGCGTCCGCCTACGTCGTGGCGACCCACCGCTCCCCCGCCCCCTGGTCCCGCTCCTACACCGCCTTCGCGAAACTCGCCCTCGCCGTCATCCTCGTCCGCCTCCTGTTCGCGGTGGCCCTCGGCTCCCCCATCCCCGGCACGCACACCCTCCTCGCCCTCCCCGAAGTCCCGCTCCCCCACTGGGCGCAGGGCATCCGCCTGGGCGGCAAGGTCACCGCCGAGGCGCTCGTCTTCGCCGCCTACGACGGCCTGAAGCTGGCCACCCTGCTGATCTGTGTGGGCGCGGCGAACGCCCTCGCCAGCCCCTCCCGCCTGCTGAAGTCCCTCCCCGGCGCGCTGTACGAGACGGGCGTGGCCGTCGTCGTCGCGCTCACCTTCGCGCCCCACCTCATCGCCGACGTCCAGCGGCTGCGGGCCGCCCGCCGGTTGCGTGGCCGCCCCGACCGGGGCGTACGGGGCCTGCTCCAGGTGGGCCTGCCGGTTCTGGAGGGCGCGTTGGAGCGTTCGGTCGCGCTCGCCGCCGCGATGGAGTCCCGCGGCTACGGCCGCACCGCCGACGTCCCCGCCCGCGTCCGCCGTACCACGGCCGCGCTCACCCTCGGCGGTCTGCTCGGCGTGTGCGCGGGAACGTACGGGCTGCTCACCGCGGAGGGCGGCACGTACGGGCTGCCGGTGCTGCTCGCCGGGGTGCTCGCCGCGCTGGCGGGCCTGCGGCTGGGCGGCCGCCGTTCCCTTCGTACCCGGTACCGCCCGGACCCGTGGGGCGTACGGGCCTGGCTGGTCACGGGCTCGGGCGTCGCGGTCGCCGCGCTGCTCGCGCTCGCCGCCGCCCGCGACCCGGAGGCGCTGCACCCGGGGGTCGTGCCCCTGGTCGCGCCCACGCTCCCGCTGTGGCCCGCCGCCGCCGTCCTGCTCGCCCTGCTGCCCGCCTTCGTCGTCCCCCAGGCCACCGAGCCGCCCCGGACCGCCAAGGCGCCCGAACCCTCCGAGGAGCCGTCGTGATCCGCTTCGAGGCTGTCGGCGTGACGTACGACGGTGCCGCCGAACCCACGGTCCGGGGTGTCGACTTCGAGGTGCCGGAGGGGGAACTGGTGCTGCTCGTCGGCCCGTCCGGGGTCGGCAAGTCGACCGTGCTCGGCGCGGTCAGCGGGCTGGTCCCGCACTTCACGGGCGGCACCCTGAGCGGCCGGGTCACGGTGGCCGGGCGGGACACCCGTACCCACAAGCCCCGTGAACTCGCCGACGTGGTCGGCACGGTGGGGCAGGACCCGCTCGCGCATTTCGTGACGGACACCGTGGAGGACGAACTCGCCTACGGCATGGAGTCCCTGGGGCTCGCCCCGGAGGTGATGCGGCGCCGGGTGGAGGAGACCCTGGACCTGCTGGGCCTGGCCGCGCTGCGGGACCGTCCGATCGCCACGCTGTCCGGCGGGCAGCGGCAGCGGGTCGCGATCGGCTCGGTCCTCACCCCGCACCCCCGGGTGCTGGTGCTGGACGAGCCGACCTCGGCGCTGGACCCGGCCGCGGCGGAGGAGGTGCTGGCCGTGCTGCAGCGGCTGGTGCACGACCTGGGGACGACCGTCCTGATGGCCGAGCACCGCCTGGAACGGGTGGTCCAGTACGCGGACCGGGTCGTGCTGCTGCCCGCCCCCGGCGCCGCCCCGGTCGTCGGCTCCCCGGCCGAGGTGATGGCCGTGTCCCCGGTGTATCCGCCGGTGGTGGATCTGGGCCGGCTCGCGGGCTGGTCCCCGCTGCCGCTGACCGTACGGGACGCCCGCCGCCGCGCCACCGACCTGCGCGCCCGCCTGGCCGACCGGCCCCGCCCCCGGACGACCCCCGCAGCCCCGGCCACCGCAACGGCCGAGCCCACCCGGCCACCCCAGCCCGCCCCCACACCACCGGCCACCCACTCCGCCCCGGCACCCCAAGCCGACCCGGCACCACCGGCCACCCGCCCCGTCCCCGCACCACCGGGCACCCGACACGTCCCCGCACCCCAAGCAGCCCCGGCACAGCCAGCTACCCACTCCTGCCCCGCACCCCAAGCCGACCCGGCACCACCAGCCCCCCACTCCGCCCCCGCACCCCAAGCCGACCCGGCACCACCAGCCCCCCACTCCGCCCCCGCACCCCAAGCCGACCCGGCACCACCGGCCACCCGACAGGTCCCCGCACCCCAAGCCACCCCCGCATCAAAAGCCACCCACTCCGCCCCCGCGGCACCGGCCACCCGCTCCGTCCCCCCGCCCCGGTCCGCCGCCGCACCGGCGCCCGTCATCCCCGCCAGGCCCGCCCGCCGTCGGCTGTTCCGGCGCGCGGCCACGACGTCACCGGGGCCGGAACACACGCAGGTCGCCGAGGTCCGGGCGCTGACCGTCCGGCGCGGGCGGATCGACGCCCTGTACCGGGTGGACCTGAGCGTCGTACCCGGTGAGACGGTGGCGCTGATGGGCCGCAACGGGGCCGGGAAGTCCACCTTGCTCGGCTCGCTCGTCGGACTGGTGGAGCCCAGCGGCGGCACGGTCCACGTCGGCGGCGCCGTCCCGCACCGCACCCCGCCCGGTGAGCTGGTACGCCGCGTCGGTCTCGTCCCGCAGGACCCGCGTGATCTGCTGTACGCCGACACGGTGGCCGCCGAGTGCGCGGCGGCCGACCGGGACGCGGGCGCCGATCCCGGCAGCTGCCGGGCGCTGGTGTCCGAGCTGCTGCCGGGCATCACGGACGACACGCACCCCCGCGATCTGTCCGAGGGCCAGTGCCTGGCGCTGGCCCTGGCCGTGGTGCTCACCGCCCGTCCTCCCCTGCTCCTGCTGGACGAGCCGACACGTGGCCTGGACTACGCGGCCAAGGCCCGGCTGGCGGCCGTGCTGCGCCGGCTGGCCGCCGAGGGCCACGCGATCGTGCTGGCCACGCATGATGTGGAGCTGGCCGCCGAGATCGCCCACCGGGTGGTGCTGCTCGCCGAGGGCGAGGTGATCGCGGACGGCCCGACGGCCGGGATCGTGGTGTCCTCTCCCTCCTTCGCACCGCAGGTGACGAAGATCCTGGCCCCGCAGCAGTGGCTGACGGTGGCCGAGGTGCGGGAGGCACTGGCATGAGCCCCGCCCCCCGGGTCCGGGCCGTCCGCCTCGCCCCCCGCTCCCTCGCGGCCCTCGCGCTGACCAGCGCGGTCGGTGTGGTCGCCTTCGGCTGGCCCTTCCTCGCCCCGCCCACCGCGGGGCTGAGTGCCCACGCCCAGGACGCGCCCTGGCTCTTCGCGGGCCTGCTGGTGCTGCTGGTCGCGGTCGTGGCGGCGACGATCTCCGAGTCGGACCTCGGGCCGAAGGCGGTGGCCATGCTGGGCGTGCTGGCCGCGACCGGGGCGGCGTTGCGGCCGATCGGCGCGGGCACGGCCGGGATCGAGCCGATGTTCTTCCTGATGGTGCTCAGCGGGCGGGTGCTCGGTCCCGGCTTCGGCTTCGCGCTGGGCTCGGTGACGATGTTCGCGTCCGCGCTGCTCACGGGTGGGGTGGGGCCGTGGCTGCCGTTCCAGATGCTGTCGATGGGCTGGTTCACGATGGGTGCCGGTCTGCTCCCGGGGCCGATCGGGCTGCGCGGCCGGGGAGAACTGCTGCTGCTGGCCGTGTACGGCTTCCTGGCGGCCTTCGCCTACGGCACGCTCATGAATCTGGCCGGCTGGCCGTTCCTGGGCGCCGCGGCCTCGAACATCTCCTTCGACCCGCATGCCCCGGTTCCCGCGAACCTGGCCCGCTTCGTCGCGTACTGCCTCGCCACCTCCGTCGGCTGGGACCTGGGCCGGGCCGTCTGCACGGTGGCGCTGACCCTGGTGCTCGGCCCGGCGGTGCTGCGCGCGCTGCGCCGGGCCACGCGTCGGGCCGCGTTCGAGACCGCGGTCACATTCGACGGTCCCGCCGCGTGACGGGCGGCACACGCGGCCGTCCCGCTGCGTGAGAGCCCGCATCCATGTCGTGAGCGAGACGGTGAAGCACCCCACATGACGCAGGTCACCTACGACCTGGGGCCGTAGCCCGATTTGTCCGATACGCCCTTCGCCGCACCCCTTCTGACCTGCGGTTTGCGACCCACGTCACAGTGCCGACGTTTCCCCTCGATCCGGCCACAACTAGTAAAAGGGGTTGTTGCGGGCAGATTTCGGGCCTGCTTATCTGGACGACGTCGCCAGGCGCCACAAGCCCTCAGGGCCGCGGCGCCGACACATGCGGCCACAGCGCGTGGCCCGTCCCATGTGGGCGATCCCCCGTCCCCGACGTCAAGAGGTTCTCCGTGTCCGTCTCCTTCATCCGCCGCATCGCTTCCCCGAAGAAGGCCCTCACCGCCGCCGCGCTGGCCGCCGCCACCGCCGGTATGGCGCTGAGCGCGGCGCCCGCGCAGGCCGCCCCCACCTCGGCCTCCTCGGCCCAGGCGGTCGCGCACAAGATGATCCCGGATGCCGCGCAGTACAACGCGTTCAGCAAGATCGTCGAGCACGAGAGCGGTTGGAACCCGACCGCCACCAACAGCTCCTCCGGCGCCTACGGCCTGGTCCAGGCCCTGCCGGCGTCGAAGATGTCCTCGGCCGGTGCCGACTGGAAGACCAACCCGGCCACCCAGATCAAGTGGGGTCTGGACTACATGAACTCCCGCTACGGCAGCCCGGCCCAGGCCTGGAACTTCTGGCAGGCCAACGGCTGGTACTGAGCCGCTCCGTCCTGAGCCGCTCACCCTCCTGAGCCGCTCCCTTCCGAGCCGCTCCCTCCTGAGCCGCTCCCTTCCGAGCCGCTCCCTCCTGAGCCGCTCCCTTCCGAGCCGCTCCCTCCTGAGCCGCTCCCTTCCGAGCCGCTCGCTCCTGAGCCGGCTCCCCCCTCGGCCGATCCTCCGAGCCGCTCGGCGCCACGCCGCCCCGCCGCTGAACCAGCGCGCCAGCCGGGCCAGGGCCGCCCGGTACGACCCCTGACGGTCGACGGCCCCCACATCCAGCACCCGCACCCTCGCCCCCGATCGGCGAGGGTGCGCGCGCATGTCCGGGCGGCCGGGCAGCGCCCATGGTGGAGTGGTCACCACCACGTTGCCCGTCCGGCCGAGCGGAGGAACGATGCCGAGCCCGACGACACCGGACCCGGAGGAGCGCGGGGTACGGCTGGTGGCCGTGCTCCTGCTGCTGACCGTGGTGAGCGGTCTGATCGACGCCGTCAGCTATCTGGGCCTGGGCCGGGTCTTCACCGCCAACATGACCGGCAACGTGGTCGTCCTGGGCTTCGCGGCGGCCGGCGCCCCGGGCTTCTCCGTCCCGCACACGGCGGTCTCCCTGACCTCCTTCCTGCTGGGTGCGGTGGCGGGCGGCCGGGTGGCGGCGCGCTCGGAAGGGCGCTCCCGGCGCCGGTGGGCCCGGCTGACACTGGCGGCCGAGGCGGTCCTGGTAGGTGCGTCGGCGGCGGTGGCCTTCGCCTGGCCGGACGCCCCGGGCACCCGGTACGCCCTGATCGCGCTCACGGCCTTCGCGATGGGGCTGCGCAACGCCACGGTCCGCAAACTGGGCGTCCCCGACCTGACGACCACGGTCCTGACGATGACCCTGACCGGCCTGGCCGCCGAATCCCGCCTCGGAGACGCCACCGGCCACCGTTCCCCACGCCGCACGGCCTCGGTGATCGCGATGTTCGGCGGCGCCTGCCTGGGCGCCTGGCTGGTCCTCCACCAGGGCCTGGGCATCCCGCTGCTGCTCGCGGCCCTGGCGTCGGGGACGCTGGCGGTGGTGGCCTCGGGGCGGGAGTGAGGCACTGCCTGCGACCGCCCCGGGGGCGGCTCAGCCGGCCGTGACCCGGAGTTCCTTGACGCCGTTGATCCAGGCCGAGCGCAGCCGGCGAGGGGCGTCGGCCAGGCGGAGACCCGGCATCGCGTCGGCGATCGCGTTGAAGATCAGGTCGATTTCCAGGATCGCGAGGGACTTGCCGAGGCAGTAGTGGGGGCCGCCGCCGCCGAAGCCGAGGTGGGGGTTGGGGTCACGGGTGATGTCGAAGGCGTCGGGGTCGGTGAAGACCTCGGGGTCGTGGTTGGCGGAGGCGTAGAAGAGACCGACCCGGTCGTCCTTCTTGATCAGCACGCCGCCCAGGTCCGTGTCCTGGGTCGCCGTCCGCTGGAAGGAGTTGACCGGAGTCGCCCAGCGGACGATCTCCTCCGCCGCGGTGGACGGGCGCTCGCGTGTGAAGAGGTCCCACTGGCCGGGGTGGGTGAGGAAGGCGTGCATGCCGTGGGTGATGGCGTTACGGGTGGTCTCGTTGCCGGCCACCGACAGCATCAGCACGAAGAAGCCGAACTCGTCGGAGTTCAGATTGCCCTCGTCCTCCGCCGCCACCAGCGCCGTCACGATGTCGTGCGCGGGGCACTGCTTGCGCTCGGCGGCCATGTTCATCGCGTAGGCGATGATCTCGACGGCCGACTGCCTCCCGGCCTCCTCCGTGATGGCGTATTCGGGGTCGTCGTACGCGATCATCCGGTTGGACCAGTCGAAGATCCTGGAGCGGTCCGCCTGGGGGACGCCGATCAGTTCGGCGATGGCCTGCAGGGGCAGTTCACAGGCGACCTCGGTGACGAAGTCGAACGGCCCGGAGCGGGCGCGGGCACCGGCGACGATCGCCTCGGCGCGGGCGCGCAGACGGTCCTCCAGGGCGCGGATGGAGCGTGGCGTGAAGCCTCGCTGCACGATCTGGCGCACCCGCGTATGTTCCGGTGGGTCCATGTTGAGCAGGATCAGCCGTTGCGCGTCGATCGCGTCGCGCTCGATGTGCTCGTTGAAGCGGATGATCGCGGTGTTGCGAGTGGAGGAGAAGAGTTCCGGGTGCGTGGAGACGTACTTGACGTCGGCGTGCCGGGTCACGGCCCAGTAGCCGGTGTCGGCGAAGCCCGCGACGCCGCGCGGCTGCGGGATCCAGCGGACCGGCTCGGTGCGGCGCAGCTCGGCGAACTCCGGGAGGGGCACGCGGTGGTGGAGCAGGTCGGGGTCGGTGAAGTCGAACCCGTCGGGCAGCGCGGGGCAGTGCATGGGCGACTCCCAGCCATCTGACGGTCCATCAGCAAGTGCCGTGAACGTAGTAACGAGTTCCAGAACTGGCAAGAGGTACGACATCGCCAATCCGTGCCGAGTACGCGCAGATCACGGCTTCGACGCCTGCAAGACCCTTGCGGTGGTGGACGTCACGTCAGCAGACTGCACCCATAGAACTAGAACGCGTACCAGTTCTGGAGGAGAGCCCTCTCAGAGAGGACCCGCACCCATGGCCGCCGAACCCGTGATCGTCGAAGCCGTACGCACCCCGATCGGCAAGCGCGGCGGCGCGCTCGCCTACCTGCATCCCGCCTACCTCCTGGGTGAGACCTACCGTGAACTCCTCGGCCGCACCGGCATTCCCGCCGACGCGGTCGAGCAGATCGTCGGCGGCACGGTGACGCACGCCGGCGAGCAGTCCATGAACCCCGCGCGCACGGCCTGGCTGGCCATGGGGCTGCCGTACGAGACGGCGGCGACGACGGTCGACTGCCAGTGCGGTTCCTCGCAGCAGGCCTCGCACATGGTCGCCAACATGATCGCCTCGGGTGTGATCGACGTGGGGATCAGCTGCGGCGTCGAGGCCATGTCACGCGTACCGCTGGGCTCGGGCTCCAAGCACGGTCCGGGCAAGCCGTTCCCCGACGAGTGGAACGTCGACCTGCCCAACCAGTTCGAGGCGGCCGAGCGGATCGCCCGGCACCGGGGGCTGACCCGCGAGAACGTCGACTCCCTCGGCCTGCGCTCCCAGGAACGGGCGGCCCACGCCTGGGCGGAGGAACGTTTCAAGCGGGAGACGTTCGCCGTGCAGGTGCCCACCACCGAGGAGGAGCAGCACGCCGGACAGGGCATGTGGCGGCTGGTCGACCGGGACGAGGGGCTGCGCGACACCTCGATGGACGCGCTGGCGGGTCTCAAGCCGGTGATGCCCACGGCGGTTCACACGGCCGGCAACTCCTCCCAGATCTCGGACGGCGCTGCGGCGATCATGTGGGCGTCGAAGCGGATGGCTCGCGCCCTGAAGCTGAAGCCGAGGGCGCGGATCGTGGCCCAGGCCCTGGTCGGCGCGGACCCGCACTTCCACCTGGACGGACCCATCGACGCCACCCACGCCGTGCTGGGCAAGGCGGGGATGTCCCTGCGGGACATCGACCTCGTGGAGATCAACGAGGCGTTCGCGTCGGTGGTGTTGAGCTGGGCCCAGGTCTTCGGGCAGGACCTGGGGAAGGTCAACGTGAACGGTGGTGCGATCGCCCTGGGCCACCCGGTCGGGGCGACGGGGGCCCGCCTGATCACCACCGCCCTGCACGAACTGGAGCGGGCGGACAAGGAGTTCGCGCTCATCACCATGTGCGCGGGCGGTGGGCTGGCCACCGGGACGATCATTCAGCGGCTGTAGACGTCCAGGAGACGAAGGTGCTGAACGCGGCGGGGTCGATCGTGAGGATCGGGCCCGCCGGGGTCTTGGAGTCGCGGATGGCAACGGCGGTATTGGGCAGTTCGGCGATTTGGATGCACTGGCCGCCTTGGTCGCTGCTGTAGGACGACTTTCGCCAGGCGAGGGCGCCGAGGGGCGCGCACTCGACACACGAGCCGCCCTGGTCTCCGCTGTAGCTGGACTTACGCCACTTGCTCTCCAAAGCGTTCCTCCATTACGCGCCGGATCAGCTCCGCCGAGTCCCTGAGGGAGAGCGCGGCGGCCTGAAGATGATCGTAACGGAGCGAGCACTCCTTGACGGTGTCCGGATTCGCGGTCGGATGCCCGCTGCTGTAGCCCTCGGTGTACACGATGGAGGGATCGCCCGCGAAGTGGAAGAGGTCGAACGAGCCCTGCGAACCCGCGTGAGCCCCAGCTGAGAAGGGCAGTACCTGGATGTTGATCAGGCGATGCCCCTCGAACGACAACAGGTGGGCCAGTTGGTTTCGCATGACCCCACGGCCACCGATCTCCTGGCGCAACGCAGGTTCGGTGATGACTGCCCAGAACTGCGGAGGGTCGCCCTTGTCGAAGATTCGCTGGCGGGCCAACCGTGCGGCGGTGCGATCGTCGAGCTTGTGCTGATCAAGCACGCCGAGCACAGCACGAGCGTAGGCCGGGGTCTGCAACAAACCGTGAATCAGGTGCGTATGGAAGGTGTGCATCCGAGTCGCCCGCATCTCCAGCTCGGCCACTTCCTGGAACCACGCCGGGAGTTGGCTCCGCATCACCAACGGGACGAGTCGTGTCAGTAACCCTCCCGTTCCCAGCGCCGCATCCACCCGCTCGCTGAATTCGACGGTCGGCAACTTCCTGGCCGTCTCAACCTGGCCGACGAGCGACCCCGTGTAGTTGACGATATCCCCGAGCTGCCGCTGCGTCAGCCCGGCCGCCTCCCGGTACCGGCGGAGTTCGAAGCCGTAGTAATCGAGCGGTGAGGCACCCGGGTCGAGGGTGTTGATGTTCACCATGACAAGTCCCCTCCCGGACCCGTTGCGTTCGTACCGTAGCCGAGAGTAGTGACGCGACGTCAGCCTCGTCCTGTGAACCTCAACATTCCCCACACCCCCCAGTACCGCATGCACCTCACCGTCGGCGAGCACTCGGTACGCCACATCCGCCGCATCACCCGCTCGCTGCTGCGCGAGTGGGAGCTGCCGGAGCTGACGTTCGCCGTGGAGCTGGGCGTGAGCGAGCTGGTGACCAACGTCGTCCGGCATGTGCCCGACCGCCGCTGCACCGTACTGCTGGCCCGGCTGACGGCAGGCGTACGGGTCGAGGTGACCGACGGCTTCACTCGGCTCCCTTCCCTGACGAACCGTGCCCCCGCGGACGCCGAGCGTGGCCGTGGTCTTGCTCTGGTGGATGCCGTGGTCGACAAGTGGGGTGTGTCCCGGGGGATCCACGGCGGCAAGGCAGTGTGGTTCGAATGCGTCGGCCGGAGTGATCTCAGCCGGGGGCCGCGTCCCTGACCGGCTCCGGGGCGCCGTTCATGACGGTCGCCCCGGCCGCCCGCGCCCGCGGCCCCTGGAAGAGGTACGACAGCCCGAAGCCCGCGCCCACCGCGACCGCGCCGCCCACCGCGTCCAGCACCCAGTGGTTGCCGGTGGCGATGATGGCCGAGACGGTGAAGAGGGGGTGGAGGAGGCCGAGGGCCTTCATCCACCACTTCGGGGCGATGACCGCGATGACCACCCCGCACCACAGGGACCAGCCGAAGTGCAGGGACGGCATCGCCGCGTACTGGTTGGTCAGCGCGGTCAGGGTGCCGTAGTCCGGCTTGGAGAAGTCCTGGACGCCGTGGACGGTGTCGATCATGCCGAGGGCCGGCATCAGGCGCGGCGGCGCCAGCGGGAAGAGCCAGAAGCCGACCAGGGCGAGCAGGGTGGCGAAGCCGAGGGAGGCGCGGGCCCAGCGGTAGTCGACCGGGCGGCGCCAGTAGAGGACGCCGAGGACGGTCAGGGGGACCACGAAGTGGAAGGACTCGTAGTAGTAGTCGAAGAAGTGCCGCAGCCAGTCGATCCGCACGACGGCGTGGTTGACGGCGTGCTCGATGTCGATGTGCAGAAAGCGTTCGGCGTCGAGGACCAGATGGCCGTGCCGCTCGGCGGCCGCCCGGCCCCCGGAGTTGGTGCCGCCGGTCGCGGCGAGGCGTACCTGCTGGTAGGCGGCGTATGTGACGCGGAGCAGCAGCAGCTCCAGGAGCAGGTTCGGGCGGGTGAGGACCCGGCGCAGGAAGGGCAGGAGCGGAATGTTCCGGAACCGGGCCGGGACCCGCGGGGCGGCTTCCGCCGGGATCGGGATCTGGTAGTTCGGCGAGGTGCGGGACAGGAAGGGGAGGGCCGTGGCGGCGGCCAGGGCGGCGAGCAGGACGAGGTTGTCCCGCAGCGGGTACATCACCGCCATGTGCGGCAGCATCATCTCCGCCGGGAGCGTGCTCACCAGGACGACGGCCACCGGCCAGACGTACCGGTCGGAGGAGCGCCGGCCGACCCGGCCGACCACCGCGAGCAGCACCCACAGCAGCTGGTGCTGCCAGGTGGCCGGAGAGACGGCGACCGCGGCACAGCCGGTGACGGCGACGGCGAGCAGGAGCTGGCCGTCGTGGGCGTAGCGGACGGCCCGGCGCAGGGCGAGGACGGCGACGGCGGCACCCAGCAGCAGGAAGAGGGCGGTCTCGAGCGGGCCGGTGAGGTCCAGGCGCAGCAGGGCGCCGTGCAGGGACTGGTTGGCGAGGTCGTCGGCCCGGCCGCCGAGGCCCGCGCCGGCCATGTGGTGCACCCAGTAGGTGTGGGAGTCGTGCGGCATCGCCGCCCAGGCGAGCACGGTGCAGGCGGCGAAGGTGCCGGCCGTGGTGAGGGCGGCCCTGCGGCGGCCGGTGAGCCACAGCAGGGGGGCGAACAGCAGCACCGTGGGCTGGAGTGCGGCGGCCAGGCCGATGCACAGGCCGCTCACGCGTTGCCCGCGTACGGTGAAGCAGCCGAGCAGGACGAGCAGCACCGGCATGATGCTGGTCTGGCCGAGCCACAGGGTGTTGCGCACCGGCAGCGACAGCATGAGCAGACTGATGGCGACCGGGGCGGCCAGCAGGGAGGTGCGGCGGCTGACCGGCCGGGGCAGCGCGCGGGCGGCGATCAGGCCGAGGGCGACGACCAGCAGCAGCGTGCCGAAGGTCCAGCCCCAGCCGAGCGCGGCCTCCGCGGAACGGGTCAGCGGCTTGAGGACCAGGCCGCCGAAGGGGGTGCCGGTGAACTGCGTCGAGTCGTAGAGCGAGCCCTTCACGTGCAGGACGCCCTCGGGGCCGACCCAGGTCTCCAGGTCGGTGAGCCGCTCGCCGCTCGGCGTGGTCAGGACGGCGGCCACCTGCCGTACCGCGAGGATCGCCGCCACCGCCCACAGTGCGAGCCGGGTGGCTCGCAGGCGCGCTCCGACCGCGGCCGGGCCGAGTGCCTCCGCCGGTCGCCCGCTGTGCTCCACGTTCGCCACGCCTCGCCGGCCTCCCACCCCAGTCGCCCCGGGCGCATGCGCACCGGGTTTCCCTCTGCGCACCCTATGAGGCTCGCAGACCCCCTGAAAGAGGACGCCGACCACCCTCGCCTCACCTGACGTCCGCCGCCTTTTGTCCGGAAGACGGCAGTCCCGGGAGGGCCCGGTTCCGCGGGCAAGGGGCGAGAAGCATCACACTGAGCAGCACGAATGGCGGTGCGTGAGCGGGCAGACGTACCTGCGTATGCGCCATTTAGCTGCACCCTGCATCGACTCGCCTACAGGATGTAAGGCACGGAAGTCGCCCTAAGGTCGATTTTCGGCCCGATCCCGGCAGCGCCGCCGTCCGGGTCGCGTACCTGTTCCCGTCGAAAGGTAGGCGAGCCTCGTTTTGGCGACCGTCACAGCCGTCACCCCGCATCCGAAGCCCCGCCGGGCCGCCAAGGCCCCCGACGTCACCGTCACCGACCCCGCGCTCGTCAAGCGCGCCGTGAAGGCGGCGGCGCTCGGCAACGCGATGGAGTGGTTCGACTTCGGTGTCTACAGCTACATCGCCGTCACCCTGGGCAAGGTCTTCTTCCCGTCCGGCAACCCGACCGCGCAGTTGCTGTCGACGTTCGGCGCCTTCGCCGCGGCCTTCCTGGTCCGCCCCCTCGGCGGCATGGTCTTCGGTCCGCTGGGCGACCGGGTGGGCCGGCAGAAGGTCCTCGCCGTCACGATGATCATGATGGCGGTGGGCACGTTCGCGATCGGCCTGATCCCGTCGTACGCCACGATCGGGGTCGGAGCGCCGCTGCTGCTCCTGGCCGCCCGCCTGGTGCAGGGCTTCTCGACCGGTGGCGAGTACGCGGGCGCGTCGACGTTCATCGCCGAGTACGCGCCGGACAAGAAGCGCGGCTTCCTCGGCAGCTGGCTGGAGTTCGGCACGCTCGCCGGGTACATCGGCGGCGCCGGCCTGGTCACCCTGATGACGGCCCTGCTCTCCTCGGCCGACCTGCTCGCCTGGGGCTGGCGCGTCCCGTTCCTGATCGCGGGCCCGATGGGCATCATCGGCCTCTATCTGCGGATGCGGCTGGAGGAGACCCCGGCGTTCGCGGCGGAGATCGAGAAGGCGGAGTCGGCCCGGCCGAAGGTGCCGCTGCGCGAGATGATCACCGGCCAGTGGAAGGCGCTGCTGGTCTGCATGGGCCTGGTGCTGATCTTCAACGTCACCGACTACATGCTGCTGTCGTACATGCCGAGCTACCTCACCAGTGAGCTGAAGTACGACGAGACGCACGGGCTGCTGGTGGTGCTCGGCGTGATGGCCCTGATGATGATCGTCCAGCCGTTCGCGGGTGCGCTGACCGACCGGGTCGGCCGCCGTCCGGTGATCGCGGCGGGCTGCGCGGGTTTCCTGTTCCTCTCCATCCCCGCGCTGCTGCTGATCCGCCAGGGCAGCCTGGTCGCCGTCGCGCTGGGCATGGGTGCGCTGGGTCTGCTCCTGGTCTGCTTCACCGCGGCCATGCCCGCCGCTCTTCCGGCGCTCTTCCCGACCCGGGTGCGCTATGGCTCCCTCTCCATCGGCTTCAACGTGTCCGTGTCACTGTTCGGCGGGACGACTCCGCTGGTCGTGACCGCGCTGATCGGGGCGACCGGGAACATGATGATGCCCGCGTACTACATGATGGCCGCGGCTGTCGTGGGCGGGTTCGCGGTGTGGCGGATGGCGGAGTCCGCGGGCCGGCCCCTGCCGGGTTCCGCCCCGGCAGTGGAGGGCCGGTAACCGCCGTAGGGGTACGGGCCGTCTGACGGGTTCCGCCCCGGCAGTGGAGGCTCGGTAACCGCCGCAGGGGTACGGGCCGTCTGACGGGTGCGGCCGCGTCGTGGCCGCTCGCGCAGTTCCCCGCGCCCCCAGGAGGTCGCCGTCGACGCGCCGTGAAGTCACCGTGCCGCAGGCAGCCCCGGGGCTCCGGCCGTCCGACGGGTGCCGCCGCGTCG
>NZ_JBWKIR010000003.1:276530-327843 GCF_056432605.1 Streptomyces sp. NPDC045022 | reverse complement strand
GTGGCCGCTCGCGCAGTTCCCCGCGCCCCCAGGAGGTCGCCGTCGACGCGCCGTGAAGTCACCGTCGCCGCAGGCAGCCCCGGGGCTCCGGCCGTCCGACGGGTGCCGCCGCGTCGTGGCCGCTCGCGCAGTTCCCCGCGCCCCCAGGAGGTCGCCGTCGACGCGCCGTGAAGTCACCGTCGCCGCAGGCAGCCCCGGGGCTCCGGCCGTCTGACGGGTGCGGCCGCGTCGTGGCCGCTCGCGCAGTTCCCCGCGCCCCCAGGAGGTCGCCGTCGACGCGCCGTGAAGTCACCGTCGCTGCGGGCAGGCAGTTCCTAACCCCCCCCCCCAGGGGAACCGTTTTCACGGGGGTGCCGTCTGTAGCCCTGTGATGCGCGCCCGGATACTCACCGCCGTTCTGGCCCTGCTCGGCATTCAGCTGACCTGGTTCATCGCCCCCGCGTACGCCTGCGGCTGCGGTGCGATGGTCCCGGACCCGGCGACGCGGATCGCGGTCTCCGACGAGCAGTCGGTGCTCCGCTGGGACGGCCGGCAGGAACAGATCGTCATGCGGCTGACCGTCGGCGGCGACGCCGAACACGCCGCCTGGATCATGCCGGTCCCGCACCGGGCGACCGTTCGCCTCGGTGACCCGGCCGTCTTCGGCCAGCTGGCCGAGGCCATCGCCCCGGTGCACCGCACCCGGTACCACTTCTGGCCGCACCACGGCGACTGGCCCTTCGACAGCCACGACCAGGTCGGCGACGCCGCTCCCCCCGCGGCGGGCGGGGTCGTCGTGGTCGACCGGCAGCGGCTCGGCCCGTTCGACGTGGCCCGGCTGACCGCCACCGACCCGGCCGCCCTCGGCGACTGGCTGCACACCCACGGCTTCTCCCTTCCGGCCCGGCTGCGGACCGCCCTTCAGCCGTACGTCGACCGGCACTGGGAGTACGTGGCCGTGCGTCTCGCCCCGCGCACGGGCGGCACCCCGCTGCGCGGCGCCCTGGACCCGCTCCACCTCACCTTCGCCGCCGACCGGCCGGTCTACCCGATGCGGCTGTCCCGCCTGGCCGGCACCCCTCAGTCACTCGGCCTGTACGTGCTCGCCGCGCACCGCATGGAGACGCGCACGGCGATCGGCGGCACACAGCCCCGGGTGGTCTTCGCGGGCCGTCTCGCAGCGCACGACGGCGCCCTGGGCGAGCTGGCCGACGGGACCCCGTATCTGACGGCGCTCACCCAGGCGTTCCCCGACCCCGCCCGTATCTCCGGCGACCACGAGCTGCGCCGGGCCGCCGCCGACACCCCGGTCCAGCAGGTGATCTACGACGACGAACTGCGCGAGGTCGCCGGGATCCCGGCCTGGCTGCTGACGGTCGGGGGCGGGCTGCTCCTGGTCGTGGCGGCCGTCGCCGTGATCGTCGTACGCCGCTCGCGGCGGCCGGTGGTCCCCCCGCCGCCGGTGGTCCCCCCGCCGCCGTTCTCCCCGTCCGCGCCGCTCGGCTGAGATGATCGGCGTGGGCAGGGCCGAGAAGCCTCGGGACGACACTCGGGAAAGGCAGCAGACGCATGAGCGGGTCGCAGCTCTGGGACGACGTCGACGACTACTTCATCAGCCACCTCTCCCCGGACGACGAGGTGCTCCGAGCGGCTCTGCGGGAAAGTGAGGCCGCCGGGCTGCCGCCCATCGGCGTCACGGCCGCGCAGGGCAAGTTCCTGCAGTTGCTCGCCCAGGTGCAGGGCGCGCGCGCCATCCTGGAGATCGGCACACTCGCCGGATACAGCACGATCTGGCTGGCCCGTGCGCTGCCCGAGGACGGCAGGCTGATCTCGCTGGAGTACAGCGCCAGGCACGCCGAGGTGGCCACCCGGAACATCGCCCGGGCGGGCCTGGAGCGGATCGCGGAGGTGCGGGTGGGCCCGGCCCTGGAGTCGCTGCCCAAGCTCGCCGACGAGAACCCGGCCCCCTTCGACCTGGTGTTCATCGACGCCGACAAGGCCAACAACGGGCATTACGTGGAGTGGGCGCTGCGGCTCACCCGCGCGGGCAGCCTGATCGTCGTGGACAACGTGGTGCGCGACGGCCGGATCGCCGACGCGGGCAGCGCCGAGCCGGACGTGGTCGGCACCCGTACCGCGATCGAACTGATCGCCGCACACCCCAGGTTGAGCGGTACGGCGATCCAGACGGTCGGCCGCAAGGGCTACGACGGCTTCGCACTGGCCCGCGTGCTGGGCTGAGCCCGTCCCCGGCCCGGCCCGCACGTCGTGGGCTCACACCTCGTGGTAGAAGCCCACGTTGACGCTGCGCGCAGCCGTGCGGTCCCGGACGATGATCTCGCCCGACCCGCCGCGCGGCAGCGGCACGGTCGCGCCGTAGGCGACGGGCTGCGCGTACTGCCCCACGATGAGCCGCACTTCGGACGCCGGGTCGGCCTGGGAACCGCGCAGCCAGGTCAGTTGCCAGCCGCCGTCGGGGCCGCACAGGAGTTCCAGGTGCACGCGGGAGACGAAGAGCCAGTCCTCGGGGGTGACCAGCCGGCACAGGGAGGCATCGCGGCCGAGCCGCAGCACCGCGCCGGGCTCGCTGGGTGCCTCGGCCATCGTCATGCCGGCCGTGGCGCCCGCGTCGGCCTCCGAGACGGTGGCCATGGTGAGTTCGAGCACGCGTGTTCCCCCTGAGGCAGCGAAGCGGCTGCAGCGTCCGAAAGTTCTGTGCGGTGGCCGGATCGCCGTACCGTCGCCGCATGATAAAACGCCCGGCCGGGTCGCGTCCGGCACAATGGGCTCATGACCGAGCGAAAGCCACCGGGTGTTCCGTTCGATTCCTGGATAGACAAGCAGATTCGTGACGCGCAGGCGCGCGGCGACTTCGAGCAGCTGCCGGGGGTGGGCGAGCCGCTTCCCGCCGATCTGGACTCCGGTTACGACGAACTGTGGTGGCTCAAGCGGAAGATGGCCCGCGAAGGGCTCGGCGTACTGCCGCCCGCGCTCGCCCTGCGCAAGGAGGCCGAGGACGCGCTCGAGGCGGCGTACGCGGCGCCCTCGGAGCGGGTGGCCCGGAGGATCATCGAGGACGTCAACGTCAAGATCCGCGACATGATGTTCAAGCCGCCGCCCGGCCCACCGCTGGGGAAGAAGCCGTACGACGTCGAGGAGGTCGTACGCGAGTGGCGGCAGCGCAGGGCTGCCGCCACGGGGGATGGGCCGGGGTCAGCTGTGTAGCAGTCGGCCGGCCAGTTCCCGGTAGTCGCGCAGGGCCAGCCGCAGTTGCTCGGTGTCGGTCTCGGAGCGGGGCCCGCCTTGCTCGGCGCCCTCCCACGACATGCGCAGGGTGCGGCGCCGCCGGGCCACCGCCTCGCTGAACCGCGCGGCGATCTCCTCCAGTGCCCGGTCGGCCTCCTCGACCGCGCCGCGGGGTTCGTCCACGAACCCGGCGAGCACCTGCCGTATCCGCTGCTCCCAACGGTCCGTCTCATCGTGCGGCAGCAGCGGGGCGCCGGTACCGGAGGACGCGGCGGCGGTCTCGCCCACGGTGCCGGACGTGCCGCCGTCGGCTGTGCCGCCGGTCGACCGAGTGCCGGGTCCGTCGTCGGTCGTCCGGCGCCGGCCGGACACCGGCGCCTCGTCGTCCCGGCCGGACGCGGCGGGCGTCTGCGGTCCCGGGTCCTCCGTACCGGGTCGCGGGCCCTCGGAGCCGTGCGGCAGGGTGTGCGCTCCGGAACCCGGTCCCGCGGCGTCCCCGGAGGTGGGGGTCCGCGCCGCGCCCGGCGGAGGCTGTGCCGTGTCCCCCGGGGTGCGGTCGTCGGCCGTCAGGCCTTCGCGGCCGGGCCCGGCCGACCCCGGAAGCCGGCCGCCCGCGTCCTCGCCCGGCACCGTTTCCCCGGGCAGCCCCTCCTCCGGCCGGGTCTCCCTCGGCATCCGGCGGCCCGGTGCCGCGTCCCCCGGTGCCCACTCGTCGTCCGGCGTCCGCGGGAGGCGCCCGCCGGGGTACCGCTCACCGCCGGAGGCGGTCGTCTGATCCGTCATGAGGCTCAGCTCTCCTTCGGTCGGCTCCTGTTGAGGGCCCACGGCGCATGGGAGCGGGCGTGGGAGCGGGTACCGGAGGCGGTCGTGGGCCCGGCCGTGGCGGAGGACGCGCGGTGCCGGCCGTTGTCCGTGTCGGGGCTGGTCAGGTCGTCGAAGAGGGCGCGGGCCCCGACCAGGGCGGTCCGCAACTCCTCGGTTCCGGCGCCGCTCTCGCTCACGCCACCGCTCGCCCCGGTCCGGGCCGCCCGGTGCACCTGCCGGTAGCCGTCGACGTGGTCGGCGTGGTGGACGGACAGCGCGGCGAGCTGCTCCTCGTAGCGCCCGCCGTCGGGGTAGCCGCGGACGGCGGCCAGTTCCGCGAGCAGCCGGTCGGCCTCGGCCACCGCCTCCCGGGGCGAGTCGACGAAGCGTTCCTGGACAGCCGTCCAGCGCGCCGAGTACCGCTCCCGCTCATCGCGGTCCAGCGGCCGTTCCCGCAGGTCACCATGGTGCTCGACGCGCTGGGCCAGCTCCCGTTCGGCGGCCTTGGTGTCCCCGTCGTGCAGAGCGACGGTGCGCTCGTACTCGGGTCCGAAGCGTCGCTTGAGGCTGGGCCCGCCGCGCCGCGCGCGGCCGAGGGCGAGAGCGGCGGCGCCGACGACCACGACCGCCGCGATCACGATCAACAGAATGATCAGGCCTTTGGACATGGTTGCCTTCCGATTCGGACCGGCCCCGCTGGCCGGTTCTCCCTGCGGGTGACCCGGAACACAGGCGACAAACGGCGGCCGGTCCGCGAAGGCCCGCGGTCAGTCCGCGAAGCGGCGCAGTCCGGTCACCGACCACACGGTGGCGATACGCCCCCGCGCCACCTCGAACAGGTCGATGCCGCTCTGCTGCGCCCCGCCCGGCCGGGTCACGTACCAACTGGAGGCGACGCGCCCGAGAACGCTGTCCACCAGCGGGGTCCCCTCGACGGCGTACCGCAGTCCGGGCTTCTCCGTGCGGAAGGCGGAGACCAGGCCGAGGATCCCGGCCGGTCCGCGTACCGCGTCGGTGGCCGCGTTCTCGGGGGCGTTGCCGAAGCGGATGCGGAAGTCCGGTGCGAGGAAGTCCTCCGGGTCGGTGAAGTCACCGTTCCACAGGGCGGTCCAGCGCTCGAAGAGGGCGATGCCGGTCTCGGAGGTGAGGGTGAGGGTCTTCGGGGAGGTCATGGCTGATGCCCTTCCGGTACAAGGTGGTCCAACGGCTTACGGGCTCAGCCTCCGCCCCGCACGCGACACCCCCCTGTCGGTGATTGCCGTCACATCAGCGCCGCCACGTCGAGGGGCACGACGTCGGAGCCGAGCGTGTCGAGGGCGGCGAGGTCCACGGCGCGGTGCGGGGCCCGCTCCTCCAGGGCCGTGACGGAGCGGACGCGGTCGAGCCGGAAGCCGCGGGGTGCGTTCCGCAGCCGGCACCAGGCGGCCAGGTACCAGTACTCGGTGCCGCCGAGGAAGCCGAGCGGTTCGACGTCCCGCGCGGTGACCCGGCCGGCCGCGTCGGCGTACTCCAGACGCAGTACCCGCCCCGCCGTCAGCGCCTCTCGCAGGGCGGCGGGCACCGTCGGCCGGGCAGGCCGTGCCGGGCGGGCGGGCGGAACGAGCAGCCGTACCCGCTCGGACAGTTCGTCCGCCGCCCGTCGCTCCCGTTCCGGCATGACGGCCAGCACCTTGTGCAGTGCGCTGCGCGCGTCCGTGGCGAACGGCGTCCCGTCGAGGGCGTGCAGTGCCACCGCCAGGGCGGTCGCCTCGGCCGGGGTGACGGTGAGCGGTGGCAGCGTGCGCTCCTTGTCGAGGACGTACCCGCCGGTGCGGCCGGGTTCGGCGTGGATCGGCAGGCCGGACTGCTGCAACGCGGCCAGGTCGCGTTCGATCGTGCGCGGGCTGACCTCGAAGCGCCGGGCGAGCGCACGGGCGCTGCGGGGACGGGGCGCGGCGGCGCGCAGTTCCTCGACGAGGGCGTAGAGGCGGTCGGTTCGGTTCACGGCACCCAGTGTCCGCACCGTTCTCCCCGCGTGGCACACGACGCGGGTGGCGGACTCCACGGAGGTCACGCATATCCGGTTGCGGAGGGTACGCGCCGGCGCCCGACAATGGCCGGCATGACGTGGAGGATCGCCCCGGAACCGTACGACTCCCCGGCCGCCGCCGCGCTGTGGCGGGCGTACTACACGGAGGTCAGCGACCGCTGGTACCTGCTGCACGAGGGGCACCGCACCCGCCCCGACGAGCTGGAGCGGGAGATCGCGGCCCAGCCGGGGTCGGAACTCACCCCGCCCGGCGGGCAGTTGCTCATCGGCCGGTACGGCGGGGAGCCGGCCGGTTCGGCGGGCGTACGGCTGCTGGAGCCGGACACGGCCGAACTGACCCGGGTCTTCGTGGTGGAAGGGATGCGCGGCAGGGGCGGGGCAGCGCTCCTCGTGGCCGCCGCCGAGGAGGCCGCCCGCGCCCTCGGCGCCCGGCGGATCGTCCTGGACACCCGCTCCGACCTGGTCGAGGCCCGCGCCCTGTACGCCCGCCTCGGCTACACCGAGACGGGTCCGCACAACGACGACAGCTACGCCGAACACTGGTTCCGCAAGGAGCTGGTGGCGAGCGGGACCGTCAACCGGCCTTAGCGGCCGAGCCGTTGTGCGGCCGTTCGCGCTCGGCGCCGCACAGTTCGCCGGTGAGGTCCCTGACCAGCTGCGTCAGGTCGGTCGAGCGGCCCGGCTGCCACCAGTCACCGAGCAACTCGGCCAGGGACTCCTCACGGGCCTTGGCGAGCCGTTCGGCGACCTCGCGGCCGGAGTCCGTCAGCACCAGGTCCAGGCCTTCGCGTTGGGCGAGGCGCCGTTCCTCGACCTGGCGCGCGGCGGCCATGACCGCCTGGAGCGGGACGGCGGTGCGCTCGGCGAGTACGGCCGGCTCGACGGAGCCGTACCTGCGGATGCGCAGCAGCACCCAGCTGGCGGAGGGCAGCAGGTCGTAGCCGGCGCGTTCGGTGATCTCCCGGTAGATCTCGCGGCGGCCCTCCCGGGTGCCGAGCACGGACAGGGCGCGGCACACCTCGTCGTAGGAGGAGCGTTCCACCGGGTTGGGCGGGAGGGTCTCGGAGACGTCGGGCGCGGTGACCGAGCCGCGCAGCCGGTCCTCCTTCAGGAACCAGGCCAGCAGGAAGCCGAGCAGGGCGACCGGGGCGGCGTACAGGAAGACGTCGGTGATGGCGGACGCGTAGGCGTGCAGGGCGGCCGGGCGCAGTGCGGGCGGCAGCGCGGCGATGCCCCGCGGGTCGGACTTGAGCGCGTCGGCGCCGGTGCCGGGCGGCAGGCTCACCCCGCGGAAGGCGGCGGCGAGCTTGTCACCGAGGCGGCTCGCGAAGACCGTACCGAAGATGGCGACACCGAAGGAGGCGCCGATGGAACGGAAGAAGGTCGCGCCGGAGGTGGCGACGCCCAGATCCTCGTAGGAGACCGCGTTCTGCACGATGAGCACCAGGACCTGCATCACCAGGCCGAGTCCGAGGCCGAAGACGAGGAAGTAGACGCTCATCTCGACGGTGGAGCTGTGCTCGTCGAGCCGGTGCAGCAGGAGCAGGCCGATGGCGGTGACCGCGGTTCCGGTCACGGGGAAGACCTTCCAGCGGCCGGTGCGGCTGACGATCTGCCCGGACACCGTGGACGACAGCAGCAGTCCGAACACCATCGGCAGCAAGTGCACGCCCGACAGGGTCGGGGAGACACCGTGCACGACCTGGAGGAAGGTCGGCAGGTAGGTCATCGCGCCGAACATGGCGAAGCCGACGATGAAACTGATGACGGCGGCGAGGGTGAAGGTGCGGATGCCGAACAGCTTGAGCGGCAGGACCGGTTCGGCGGCCCGGCGCTCCACGGCGACGAACGCCACGGCGAGCAGGACGCCGAGCACGGCGAGACCGATGATCTGCGCCGAGACCCAGGGCCATGTGGTGCCGCCGAGGGAGGCGACGAGGACCAGGCAGGTGGCGACCGCGGCGATCAGAAAGGTACCGAGGTAGTCGATGACGTGGCGGGAGGTGCGGCGCGGGATGTGCAGGGCGGCGGCGATCACGGCGAGGGCCACGACACCTACCGGCAGGTTGATGTAGAACACCCAGCGCCAGCTCAGGTGCTCGGTGAACAGCCCGCCGAGCAGTGGCCCGAGCACGCTGGTCGCGCCGAAGACGGCACCGAACAGGCCCTGGTAGCGGCCACGCTCGCGGGGCGGCACGATGTCCCCGACGATCGCCATGGACAGCACCATCAGCCCGCCGCCGCCCAGGCCCTGCAGCGCCCGGAAGGCGATGAGCTGGGGCATGTTCTGCGCCATGCCGCACAGCGCCGAGCCGATCAGGAAGATCACGATGGCCGTCTGGAAGAGGCGTTTGCGGCCGTACTGGTCGCCGAGCTTGCCCCACAGCGGGGTCGCGGCGGTCGAGGCCAGCAGATAGGCGGTGACCACCCAGGACAGGTGCTCCAGGCCGCCGAGCTCGCTGACGATGGTGGGCAACGCGGTCGACACGATGGTCTGGTCGAGCGCGGCGAGCAGCAGCCCGAGCAGCAGGGCGCCGATCGGGACGAACACGTTGCCCGGGACGTGTTCGCTGCCGCTCACGTCCTTCGCCGTGCCGTGCGTGTCCAGGGCCATGAAGACCTCCCGGGGCTCGGGTACACCTCTTCCATCGTGATCGGTGTCACCGTTTATGGCCTCTTGAGTCCTGCGGATGTGGAGGAAATCCACATAGTCTCTGAAGTTCCCGAGGGGAGGGGACGAACACGTGAGTGAATCCGAGGGCCGTACCTGCCCGGAGTGCGGGGCGCCGAGGGGACCGGACCACACCCCGTCGTGCGACTGCACCGAACGGGCGTCGGAGGCCCTGCGAGAGGCGCGTACGGCCGAGGCGGCAGCGGCGGAGGACTTCGATCCACTGCGGATACGGCCGTACGTGGAGGTGGCGGAGGCCCGGCCGGCCCCACCCGCGGCCGACGTGCCGTCCGACGCGGAGACCCGGCCGGTGCCGGCCGTGGAGGCCACGCTGCCGCTGCGCGCCGCGCCCGGTTCGAGCACGGCCGACCCGCGGATGCCCGGCGCCGACGGGGCGGACGAGCCCGGCACGGCGGAGTTCGCGGCCGAGCGGCCCCGCCGCCGGTCCCGGCGCAGGGTCCTGCTGGCCGTCGCGGGAGCGGGCGTGGCGGTCGTGGCGGCGGCCGGTTTCGCGGACGGGCTGTTCTCGTACCACACGCCGTCCCGGGACCGGGCGGCCCAGGAGGTCAGGGAGAGCGTTCCGGACGTGACCACACCGGGCCCCGCGTCGCCGACGGCGCCGGGCACACCGAGCGCGCCCCGGTCGCCCGCGCGGTCCCCCTCGACGTCGGCCGCCACGAGCCCGTCGCCCTCACCGTCGTCGTCGCCGAGTCCGTCGGCGCCCCGCGGCCCGTCCGGTTCCCCGTCCGCCACCCCGTCGCCCGTGACGGTCTCGGCGACCCCGCGGGCCACTCCGGCCGTCGCACCGGTGCTGCGGCGCGGTGACTCCGGCCCGGAGGTCAGCGAACTCCAGCAACGGCTCAGGCAGTTGAACCTCTACGGCGACCAGATCGACGGCATGTTCACGCGCCCGGTCGAGGACGCGGTACGCAACTACCAGCTGGCCCGGGGCGTCCTGGGCGACGAACTGGGGGTGTACGGACCGGCGACGCGCAGGAGCCTGGAGGCGGAGACATCGAAGCCGTAGGGCATCCGCCGGCTCTCCGTAGGAACAGTGGATGCGGTGCGGGTGTGGGCGCGGTGCGGGTGTGGGCGCGGTGCGGGTGTGGGCGCGGTGCGGGTGCGGATGCGGTGCGGGTGTGGGCGCGGTGCGGGTGTGGGCGCGGTGCGGGTGTGGGCGCGGTGCGGGTGTGGGCGCGGTGCGGGTGTGGATGCGGTGCGGGTGTGGGCGCGGTGCGGGTGTGGGCGCGGTGTGGGTGCGGTGCGTGTACGGGTGCGGGTCGGTCCTGACTGGTCGCGCAGGTCCCCGCGCCCCTGAGGTGGGCACACCGGACCAGCCTTGAGGGCACAGGGAACCATCCGGGCGACCGACGCACCGCACGCCGCAGCCGCAGACCCCGCAAGCCGCACCCGGCATCCGGCCAACCGGCGGGCGGTCGAATCACCCCGCCAGCCGACGGGCAACCGGCCCGCCCCCTCAGCCGGGGCGCAGCCAAGTCACCCCGTCAGCCGATGTGCAGCCGGATCGTGCCGTCGGGCAGGGTGTCGACGGTCACCTGCGTGAGGTCCCGTACTGCGGCGTCGGGTCCGTGGGTGTCGGCCCGCGGACCGACACCCACGACCCGCATCCCCGCTGCGCGCCCCGCCGCGATGCCCGCGCCGGAGTCCTCGAAGACGACGCAGTCGGCCGGGGCGACGCCCAGCTCGGCGGCGCCCTTGAGGAAGCCCTCGGGGTCGGGCTTGCTCGCGCCCACCGACTCGGCGGTGACCCGGATCTCGGGCACGGGCAGCCCGGCGGCGTTCATGCGGGCGGTGGACAGGGCGACGTCGGCGGAGGTCACCAGGGCGTGCGGGAGACCGCACAGGGAGGCGAGGAAGGCGCCGGCGCCGGAGATCTCGACCACGCCGTCGGTGTCGGCGGTCTCCTCGGCGAGCAGGCGGGCGTTGTCGGCGAGGTTCTGCTCCATGGGCCGGTCGGGCAGCAGGACGGCCATCGAGGCATGCCCCTGCCGGCCGTGCACGACCTTCAACACCTCGTCGCCGTCCAGCTCGTGCCGCTGGGCCCAGCTCCGCCAGACGCGCTCGACCACGGCGTCCGAGTTGACGAGGGTGCCGTCCATGTCGAGCAGGAGGGCGCGGGCGGTCAGGACGGTGGCCGGCATGGCAGCTCCAAAGGGGAAGAACGGGACAAGGCGGCCCCGCCCGCCGGTCAGGGAAAACGAGCGGGAGCCACTTTGTTCCTCCACGGTACAAAACCCGGAGCGGATTGCGCCAGCGCCTCCACCGAGGTTTCACCGTCCGTTCGGCGCGACCGGGCTCAGCCCGTCACGGCCTCGTACAGGCTCCACACACCGAGGCCCAGCATCAGCAGCGCCGCGATCTGCGTGATCAGCCGCAGCGGCACCCGCTTCATCAGGGCCTTCCCGCCCACGATGCCGAGTCCGGCGACCGCCCACAGCCCCAGCACCGCGCCGAGGCCGACGGAGATCGGGTCGTCGTAACGGGCGGCGAGATTGGCCGTCATGATCTGGGTGAGATCGCCGAACTCGGCGACCAGGATCAGCATGAATCCCGTACCCGCGACCTTCCAGAAGGACTGGTCGGCGGGCTTCTTGATCTCCTCCTCGTCCCCGCCCTTCTGCAGCAGCAGCATCGCGGCCCCGCCGAGGAAGAGGACGCCGGTGAGGGCGTGCACGATCTGCTGCGGCAGCAGGGTCAGCACGCTGCCCGCGGCGACGGCGAGCACGACGTGCACCAGGAAGGCGGCGGCGACTCCCGCGAAGACGTAACCGGCGCGGTAGCGGGTGCCGAGGACGAGGCCGGCGAGCGCGGTCTTGTCCGGCAGCTCGGCCAGGAAGATGACGCCGAAGACGAGCGCCGTCACGGTAATGCTGATCAAGGTTCCTCAATCGGTCGGGGCTGCCCACCGAGAGTGCGGTACGTCACGCGTGACACCTCGGCACGGCAGCACACTCGGCGCCCGCGCCAGGGACACGGGCGTGCACTGCTTGCCGAAGGTCTCGCTGGCGGCCTCGATGAGGTCCGCCTCCGGGCGCCGGCTCAGGCTGGCTGAGCAGTATGTCGACGGTCCGGCGAAGAGCTACTCCCCTTCTGCGCCCCCATCGTACGGGATGTGAAAGTTTCGCCGTGAACCTTGTCGTGTCATGAACGCGTCACTAGCTTCTTACCGAGCGCTCACCCGTCGGCCACACGAACCCGCGAGCATTCCTTCGCCCGCGCCCAACACCCCCACCTCACAAGGGAGTTCCCATGCCGAGACTCTACGCGCGTCGACGGCTGAGCATACTCGCGACGCTCACCGGCCTGATAGCCTCCGCCGCCCTGTTCAACTCCCCGACCGCCTCCGCCGCCCTGCCCACGCCGGTCAGCGGCGCCACCGCCCGCGGCTACCTCTCCCAGCTCACCGTGGCCACCGAGAACCGCACCGGATACAGCCGCGACCTGTTCCCGCTCTGGATCACGATCAGCGGCTCCTGCAACACCCGCGAGACGGTCCTGAAGCGGGACGGCACGAACGTCGTCACCGACTCCTCCTGCGCGGCCACCAGCGGCAGCTGGTACTCCCCCTACGACGGCGCCACCTGGACCGCGGCCTCCGACCTCGACATCGACCACCTCGTCCCGCTGGCCGAGGCCTGGGACTCCGGCGCGAGCAAGTGGACCACCGCCCAGCGCCAGGCCTTCGCCAACGACCTCACCCGGCCCCAGCTCCTCGCCGTCACCGACAACGTCAACCAGGCCAAGGGCGACCAGGACCCGGCCACCTGGATGCCGTCGCGCACCGCCTACCGGTGCACCTACGTCCGCGCCTGGGTGCAGGTGAAGTACTACTACGACCTCTCGGTCGACTCCGCCGAGAAGAGCGCCCTGACCAACTACCTGGCGAGCTGCTGACCTCTCGGGAATCCGGGCGAGCGGGGCCGGCCGGACCGGGCCGGCCCCCGCTGCGCCCGTGGACCGGCCGGCGCCGGGTCAGCCGGCCGGGCGGCGGCGCACCAGATACCCGGCCGCCCCGCCCGCCGCGAACAGCGCGGCCACCGAGACCCCCGTGGCCAGCCAGGTGGCGCCCAGCCACTGGGCGCCGTAGTAGCCGAGGGCGACGCTGTAGGCGGCCCAGGACAGCCCGGCCAGGGCGGACCAGGGCAGGAAGTCGCGGACGCGGCGGTGGGCGGCACCCGCACAGAAGGAGACGACCGAGCGGCCGGCCGGGGCGAAGCGGGCCAGGACGACCAGCGCGCCGCCGCCCCGGGCGAGCGCGTCGCCGAGACGTTCCTGCGCGGTGGTCAGCCGCCGGGAGCGGGCTATCGCCCGGTCCAGGCGCTCCCCGCCCCGCCAGGCCAGGCGGTAGGCCACCAGGTCGCCGAGGACCGAGGCGGTCGCCGCGGAGAGGATCAGGGACAGGATGTCGGGCACGTCGTGCGGCACCCTGCCCGCCGCCGCGCCCGAACCCGCGGCCGCGGCCGTCCCGGCCGTGATGACGAGCACGCCGCTCGGCAGCACCGGCACGAACACGTCGAGGAGCACGGACAGGGCCACCACGGCATAGATCCACGGTCCGGCCGCAAGCGACCCCACACTCTCGAACACGACGACTCCCCACTGCTCCCCCGTTGACAGCCGTACAGCGTACGCCGGGGGTGTGACAGAGGGATCTTCGGGGCTCGCGCTCCGGTGCGGGTCAGGCCGCTATCGGGGCCCGGTCCGCGGCGGGCTCGCCGTCCGCCGCCGTGCGCCGGCCGACGAGCCGGTCGAGACCGAAGGCGCCGGAACCGGTGAAGATCAGCAGGAAGAACGCCCAGCAGAACAGGGCGGGCAGCTCGCCGCCGTTCTGGATGGGCCACAGGGCGGCCTGCTGGTGGACGTCGAAGTAGGCGTACGCCATGGAGCCGGAGGCGAGCAGCGCGGCCCCGCGGGTGCCGAGGCCGAGGAGCACCAGGCCACCGGCGGCGAACTGGATCACGGCCGCGTACCAGCCGGGCCAGGTGCCGGCCTCGAGCGTGCCGCCGTGCGTGCCCGCGGCGCCGCCGAGGACGCCGAAGAGCGAGGCGGCGCCGTGCACGGCGAAGAGCAGGCCGACGACGATGCGGAAGAGCCCGATGGCGTAGGGCTGAGCGGTGTTGAGGCGTGCGGACATGAGGGAGGTTCTCCTCTTCGGTGGCGGTCGGACCGGCCGGGGACGTGGCTGGCCGGCCGTGGGGGGCGGCGGTACCGAACGAGGGCCCAGGTTAGGGGAACCTAATCAATGCTTGCAACTTCAACATCTCTTGGTGCCGCTGTTCCGCTCGGGCTTCCGGCGCCCCGGGCGGCCTGGCCCCGCACCTCCAGTCCGCCGAGCAGTTCCGCCGTGGCCCGGGCCACGGCGTCCACCGCGCGGTCGAAGGCCTCGCGGTTGTGGGCGGCGGGGGCCCGGAAGCCCGAGACCTTCCGCACGTACTGCAGCGCGGCGGCGTGGATGTCCTCGTCCGTGGCCTCATCGGGCAGCGCGGGCGGTCGCAATGTCTTGATGCTCCGGCACATGCCCCCAGTCTCACGCAGTCCACGCGGCCCTGCGATGATCGCGCCGAAGGCGGCCACCGACTTGCGGGGCCGACCGTCGAAAGGAACAGCCTCATGGCGACCCAGCACACCGTGGCCGTCCTCGGCCCCGGCGGCACGGGCGGCCTCCTCGCCGCCCTCCTGTCCCGCTCCGGCCACCGCGTCGTCTGCCTGGCCCGGGCCGGCACGGCCGACACCCTGCGCCGTACCGGGATCACCGTCCGCAGTGCGCAGTTCGGCGAGTTCACCGCCCCCGTCGAGGCGGACACCGAGCTGCGGGAACCGGTGGACGCCTGCCTGATCACCGTCAAGCACACCGCGCTCGACGACGCGCTCAACCGGATCCCGTCCGCCGCCCTGGGCGACGCCCTCGTCGTACCGCTCCTGAACGGCGTCGAGCACCCCGCCGCCCTCCGCGCCCGCCATCGCCCCGACCGTGTCGCCCCGGCCGTGATCCGCGTGGAGTCCACCCGTCTCGCACCGGGCGTGATCGAACACGGCAGCCCGTTCACGGAGATCGACCTCGCCGGGGACGGCGTCCCCCGCGCACGTCTCGACACGCTCGCCGCCGTCCTCACCGCCGCCGGTACGACCGCCCGCGTGGTCGGAGACGAGACGGCGGCCCTGTGGGCCAAGATGGCGTTCCTCGCCCCGTTCGCCCTGCTCACCACCCGGTACGGCCTGCCGCTCGGCGAGGCCCGCACCCGTCACCGGGACGAGCTGCGGACGCTGGTCGCCGAGACCACCGCCGTCAGCCGCGCCTGCGGCGCCCCCGCCGACCCCGCCCAGGCACTGGCCCGCTACGACGCCTTCCCGCCCGGCGCCAAGTCGTCCATGCAGCGCGACGCCGAGGCGGGCCGCCCGCTCGAACTCGACGCCATCGGCGGCGCGTTGCTGCGCGCGGCCGAGCGGCACGGCGTACCCGTACCGGTGACCGCCCGGCTCGTACGGGAGTTGCGGGACGCCGGTCGCTGACCCGGTGCGCCACGATCACGCGTGTGCGGACGTCCGTCGTCCGCCACGCGGCCGGGGCGCGCGGCCCGGCCCCGGCCCGGCCGCTTGGCGCCTTTCCCGGGCCGCCACCCGTTCGAATGAACCTCACCCGGACCTCACGAACGAACTCGCCACTCAAAATCGAACAGGCGTAGCATTGCCGCGTGGCTACGACCTATGAATTCCCCAGTGACCTCCTCGCCGGCCAGGAGGAGCTGCATCAGGTCCGGGCCGAGTTGTCGGCCCTGCTCAAGCGGCTGCCCTGGTCGGTCGAGCCGATGGACGGCTTCAGCGACGACACCGGCTGGCGCAAGAGGGAGCGGCCCGCGTCCCCGGGCTGGACGGCGGACGAGCAGGCCGAGGTGGAGAAGCTGCGGCGCCGTGAGCACGAACTCGCGGTGTTCGTCAGCACGCACCGTTTCTGGGCCGAGATCGCGGCGGCGGACCGCATGGAGGCCCGCTCCCGGCTCAAGCACGCCCACGAGGAGCCGGCGAAGGAGTAGGGAACACGGCACGAGAACGGCCCCCCGGAGACTTCTCCGAGAGGCCGGCCGGTGGGCGCGGACGGTTTCGAACCGCCGACATCCTGCTTGTAAGGCAGGCGCTCTACCCCTGAGCTACGCACCCTGAACACCCGGACACGCGCCCAGGTCGAGTGGACAGACTACCTTGCCGGAGCCGGTACACCGCAAACCCCCGGCCCGCACCCGCACGGGCCCCCCGTACCGCAGGGCGACCGGAGCGCGCACCAGGGATCCGCCCGTCCGCGGACGGCGAAGTCATGGCGCGTACCGCGAACTGACCGGCCCGTGTGTTCGTCTTCAACGGGTGGGAGAATGACACCACCCAGGCGAACCACAGCACGGGAGAGGGATGTGACGGGGACACCGGGCACGCCATCGACGCGGCCGTACCCGCCGCCGTCCACCGCACGGACCCGGTCCGGGCCCACGGCTCTGCGGGACACCCTCACGGACACCCTCACCCTGATGACTCTGCCCGTGCTGGCCGCGCTCGGACTGTCCGCCGCGTTCGCCGGTGGCGGTACCCGGCGCTGGTTCGGGGGGCGGGCGGAGAGCCAGCGGGCGGAGGCGCAGACCGCGAAGGACGCCGCGGCGGCCGCGTTCTACGAACTCGACACCGCCCAGCGGGATCTGCGGATCTCCATCGAGACCATCACGGCCGTGGACGACTCCCCCGCCGCCCGGCGCGCCGTCTCCGACTTCGAGGCGCTCGGCCGCCGCATCGACGAGGCCAGTCAGCGGTACATCCAGGCCGTCGACGCCCATGATCTCGATCGGGACGATCTGGAGGCCGCGGCGGCCACCCGGGCACGTTCGGAGCTGACCGCGGCCAAGGACGAGCTGGTACGGGTCAAGCAGGAGCTGGACCGGTTCGGCAGCTCGCTCGGGCCGCTGCTCGGTACGGCCGAGACCCAGCTCGCCCGGCTGGCGCCCGCCGTGGAGCGGGCCCGGCAGTCGCTGCTGGCCGCGAGCAACGCCCTGGACGCCGTGCGGGGCAACGGCCTCAGGGCCGACGACCTCGCGGCGCGGCTGGCCGCCCTCTCCCCCGAACTGACCAAGCTGAACCAGGGCGCCGGGCAGCACGGGGTCGCGGCGACGCTGGAGCGGGCCGAGCGGGTGCAGCGGGAGGCCGGGGCGATCCGGGCCGAGGCCGAGCGGCTGCCGGAGAAGGCGGCCGAGATCGACCACCGGCTGGTGTCCCTGCGGACCAGGGCGCAGGCGCTGACCACCCGCGCCGGGCAGGTGGAGCCGGTGCTGAGCGAGCTGCGGCGCCGGTTCGCGGCCGCCTGCTGGCAGGACCTGCAGCATGTGCCCGACCAGGCCGCGGAGAACGTACGGCAGGCGGAACTGAAGCTGCGCGAGGCCCAGACGGCGCGGGACGCCCAGCGCTGGCCGGACGCGACCTCGCTGCTGTCGACCGCACGGGCCCTGCTGAACGGCACCGACGAGGCCGTCTCGGCCGCCGGGGAGCGGCTGCGGCGGCTGAACGCCGTGCAGAAGGATCCGCACGCCGAGATCGAGCGCACCCGGTTCGCGATCCGGGACGCCCAGCGGCTGGCCATGACGGGGCGTGCGACCCCGGATCCGCGGCACGCCCGTCCCCTGGACGACGCGGTGGCCCGGCTGGAGCGGGTGATCGGCACGCTGGAGGGCCGGCACCCCGACTACTGGCACTTCCTGACCGAGACGGACGCGGTACGGCAGTCGGTCGCGCGGGTGGTGACGCAGATCCGCGAGGAGCGCGGCGGCGGGCACTGAGCGGGGAGTGCGGCGGGCCGGTCGCCGGGGGGGGGAGCCGCGTGTTGCCGGGTGGTGCCGGGCAGCGGATATTGGATGGACGGATGGCCTCCGCTAGCGCCCGAGGAGGCGGACATGGCCACACAGCCAGTGCACACGAGGCCGCGACGGCAGATCCGGTTCGACGAGCACCTGCCCGTCGACCACCGGCTCAACCGGGTCTACCGGATCAGTGCGGGCCTGATCGGCGCGTTCCTGGTCGTCTTCGGCGTCCTCGGCCTGATCAATCACATCGGCTTCTTCGACACCGGCGGTAACACGGTCACCGGGCTGAACACCAACGGCACCCTCAGCGTGCTGTCGATCTGCATCGGCCTGCTGCTGCTGGTCGGCATGGCGATCGGCGGGAACTTCGCCTCGACCCTGAACATGGTGCTCGGCGTGCTGTTCCTGCTGAACGGCTTCCTGTTCCTCGGCCTGCTGGACACCACCAACAACTTCCTGGCGTTCAAGATCCAGAATGTGTACTTCAGCTTCATCGTGGGCCTGCTGCTGATGACCTTCGGGATGTACGGGCGGGTCGGCTCGGTCCTGCCGCACGACAATCCGTACTGGCGGGCCCGGCACCCCGACAGGTCCACCGAGCCCCCCGGGAACGAACACGAGACGGGCGTACCGCCGGTGACCGTGCCGCACCCCGGCAAGAAGGGCCTGGACCGGCCGGACACGGAGTGACCCGCAACCGGCCCCGAGCCCTGCGCTCAGGGCCGCGGGCCGGTTAGCCTGTGCCCATGCCTCGTTACGAGTACCGCTGCCGGACCTGCGGCGACACCTTCGAAGTCAGCCGTCCCATGGCGGAGTCCTCCGCCCCCGCCGACTGCCCGGCGGGCCACGACGACACGGTGAAGCTGCTGTCGACGGTGGCCGTGGGCGGCACATCGAGCGCCGCCCCGGCCCCGGCCCCACAGTCGGGCGGAGGCGGCGGCTGCTGCGGCGGAGGCTGCTGCGGCTGACCCGGCGCGCACCGGCCCGCACCCGACGGCCGACGCGTGTCGGCTCATGCCCTTCGGCTACGCCCGCTGCCCCCCGGCCGTCGTTCCCCGCGTCGCTCTCAGGAACTCGCGGACGATCCGCTCCCCGGCCAGTACCCCCCGCTCGGGCAGCGCGGTGATCTCCGGGGCGGTCCAGCCGGTGTCGGCCAGTTCGCCGTGGCCGGGGCGCCAGCCGCGGTCCGCGGCGAGGAGCAGGTCGGCGTCCAGGAGGGAGTCGCCCGCGGCCAGCGTCAGCTCCGCGCCGGTCCGGCGGGCGACCTCCCGGACGGCGGCGCTCTTGGTGAGCGGCTTGGGGACGGCGTAGATCTTGCGGCCCTGCAGGGATACCGTCCAGCCGCGGTTCTCCGCCCACACCGCCAGCTCCTTCACCCAGTCCTCGGGCAGCAGCTCGCGTTCGACGACGAGGTAGGCGAAGAGGTCCTCGGCGACCCGGTGCTTGCGTACCCAGACCGGGTCGGCGCAGCGGAGCAGATGCTCGCGGACCTCGTCCAGTGACGCGCACTCGTCGGCGAGCCTCGCCTGTACGCCCGCGTGCCAGCCGGCGTCGGTGACCCCGTCGACCAGCAGGTGGCCGCCGTTGGCGCAGATCGCGTACTTCGGTGGCGGCCCGGGCAGGTTGATCCGCTGGTACTGCTTGCGCGTCCGGGTCGTGGTGGGCACGAACACGGCCGCGTCGCCGAGGTCGGTGAGCAGCTGGGCCGCGGTCTCCGTCATGTAGGAGAGCGGCTTGGCCTCGTGCACCTCCACGCACAGCAGCCGGGGTGCCCGCGGGTCGGGCATGGTCAGCGCGAGGGCCGCCGCGGAGTAGATCAGCGTACGGTCGAGGTCGCTCGCCACCAGCACCGGCATCAGACGTTCACCGCCTTGCCGTCGGCGCCCGTGGCGCCCCGCGTGTACTTGGGGTGGATCAGCCCGACGCAGGTGTACGGCAGGTCGCCGGCCTCCTCCACCGGCACCCCGCGCTGCTCGGCGAGCAGCCGCACGTGGTCCAGGTCGGCGCCGGCCCCTTCGCGGGCGAGGATCTTCCACGGCACCCGGCGCAGCAGTACCCGGGTGGTCTCGCCGACGCCGGGCTTGACGAGATTCACGTCGTGGATGCCGTACTCCTCGCTGATCCGCTCCACGGCCCGCCAGCCCGCCCAGGTGGGGGTGCGGTCCTCGGCCATCAGTTCCTTGACCGCCGAGCCGACGGTGTCGGCGACCTCCGGGAAGCGGGCGGAGACGGCGTCGAGGAAGGCCACGGAGACGTCGGAGCCGGCGAGTTCGCGGTAGAACTTGGCGCCGTGGAAGTCGTCCGGGCCGACCAGGTCGGCGCGCAGGACCGTCCGGGATATCAGGCCGGAGACCGTCGAGTTGAGGCAGGCGGAGGGGATGAGGAAGTCCTCCCGGGTGCCGTAGGTGCGTACGCAGGAGCCGGGGTCGGCGAGGACGGCGATCTCGGGGTCGAAGCCGGTGACGCCCTCCTTCGCCTCGAACTCCTCGATGGCCTGGGCGAGTTCGCGGGTGATGGCGCCCTTGCCGGTCCAGCCGTCGACGAAGACGACGGCACGGGGGTCGTGGTGGGCGGCGAGCCAGCGCAGCGCGCTCGCGTCGATGCCCCGGCCACGGACGATCGAGACGGCGTAGTGCGGGACTTCGAGGCCGTGCCGGAACTGGGCCCAGCGGCGCATGAGGATGCCGACGGGGGTGCCCGCGCGGGCCAGGGAGACCAGCACGGGGCGCGGCGACCGCTCGGTGAGCACCGTCTCGGTGACCACGCCGACCGCGTGCGCGAGGCGTGCGGCGGAGCCGTCGAGGGCGGTGTGGAACAGCTGCTGGTAATGCTCGCTGGGCTGGTACTCCACCGGCAGTGACTCGGCGTAGTGGGCGCCGCCGCTCTGGATGGCCTCCTCGCGCTCCTCGGTCGGCGCCTCCAGAGTGACGTCGGAGAGGTCCTGCAGCAGCCAGCCGACCTCCTCGGGCGCGTACGAGGAGAATGCGGGGCCGCGGAGGGGCTCGGGCAGCATGGCCGGCCTTTCGGGAACGTGCTCGGGCTCGGGGACGTAGGTGGGGACGACCGCGAGCAGGACGTGCGGGGCATGGGCCGCGAGTCGGGCCAGCAGGCCGCCGGGCGCGTGCAGGGCGGGGGTGTCGGCGGCGGAGTCGACGACGGCGACCACCGTGTCGAAACCGGCGCCCGCGATGTTGTAGGCGTAGCGCTCGCCGGGGCCGTCGGCCGGGTCGTCGTGGGCGGGGAAGACCAGGCGGGTGCGTATCGCGTAGCCGGGGTCGTCGAGGGCGAGGACGGGTGAGCGGGTGGTGGTGGAGAAGCGCACCTCGGTGTCCGTGGCCCGCTCCAGCTCGTCCGCGAGGCGCAGCGGGGCGTACATCAGTTCCTCGAAGCCGAGGACGAGGACGCGGCCGGTGCCGGCGGGCAGGGCCTCGGCCACTCGGGCGGCCATGGCGGGCAGCGCGGCCTCCAGGCGGGCCCGGTGGGCGGGCGTGAAGCCGTGCCGGCCGCCGTCGGGCAGGCCGCGGGGCCAGCGCAGGTCGACGCGGTCGATCCGGCCGTACGACGGCGCGGCCGCCTCCTGGGCGGCCTCGTACCGGACGACCAGCTCCTGCCCCTTCTCCAGCACCCCCTCCGGCAGCCGTACCGTCCCGGAGGCGGTGGCGATCACATCCACCCGGGCCCCGATACCGGCCGCGAACCGCCGCAGGCGGGCCGTGTCCTCGGCGGAGCGCATGTCGACCAGGGCCACCACCACATACCGTCGGCGGGGATGGCGTTCGTGCAGGTCGCGGATGGTGTTGAGGACCGTGTTGCCGGTGGAGAACTCGTCGTCGACCAGGACGAGCGGGCCGTCGCCGGCCAGTAGGGCGGGGTTCTCGGGGAGCAGCAGGTGGGAGGTGGCGTGGGAGTGGGACTCCTCGAAGCCGCCCGCGGGGGCGACGCCGGGGACCGGGCGGCGCGTGGAGTGCAGGTACGGCGCGGGGCCCAGGCCGTCGGCGACCGCGTGGCCGAGGCCGGTGGCGGTCTCCGCGTAGCCGAGGACGACCGCGGTGGCGGCCTCGGTCCCGCCGAGCAGCTCGCGGACGCGGCGGCCCAGGCGGAAGCCGTGGCCGTAGACCACGGACGGTGCCTGCGGGATGTGCTTGCCGAGCACGTGGGAGACCAGCAGGTGGGCCCGCTTGGGGTTGCGGCGCAGGGCGAGCCCGAGCAGGGCCGGCAGCCCGTCGTCGCCCACGAGTTCGACGCCGAGTCGCTCGGCGACCCAGCTGCCGGACCAGACCCCGTCGTTCACTGCGTTCTTCATGCGTTCCTTGACTATCGGAAGGTCAGCCGGATGTTTCCGGTGTCGGCCGGATGTTCCGGCGGCGTCAGCCCGGTATCCCGGCGGCGAGCAGCTCCACGAAGCCGACGTCCTCGTTGGCGACGCCGAAGACCTCGGCGCGCAGCAGGGTCCGCTCGGCCCAGGCGCGGTGCGGTTTCACCTCGTTCATCTTGTTCGTGTAAGCCGACCGGAGTACACCGCCACCGCCGCGTTCCGGCCGCAGGATGTCCTGGGCGTCGCTGAACTCCTCGTGGCTGACCACGGACAGCGCGTGCACGGGCAGGACGTGGGACGGGTGGATGCAGGTCTTGCCGAGCAGGCCGTTGGCGTGGTCGAGGGAGATCTCCCGGAGCAAGCCGTCCATGGCGTGTTCGATGAGCTTCTGGCGCAGCTCGACGGCCTGCACCTCCAGGAAGGGGCTCTGCCTCAGCTGCGGCTTGAACATGCGCTCGGGGACCCGGAAGTACTCCCACACGGGCCCGGTGACGGTGAACCCGGTGCCGTCGGCCCGGCCGAGCATGTTCACGACGTCGGCGATCACGGAGGCGACGATCTGGACGTCGTAGGCGGTCATGTCGGGGGCGCGGCGCAGACCGTAGGAGGAGCAGAAGTCGGTGACGCCGAGGCGGAGCGCGAGGACCCGGTCGCGGTACTTGTCGACCGCGCGGGAGATGCCCTCCAGGGTGTCCACGCGGGACTCGCGGTACAGCAGCTCCGGGGATTCGAGCACCGGCATGGCGAAGAGCCGCCGGCCGCTCGCGGTCCCGGCGGCGGCCAAGGCCTCCAGGAAGGGCACGCCGCTTTCCTCGGTGAACTTCGGCAGCACGAACCCGGACAGCAGCCGCACGGTCGGGCCGAGACGTCGTACGAGGTCGGGGATCTGCTCGGGGGTGCGGACCCGGATGAAGAGCAGGGGCGTCTCCACATCGGGCCGGGAGTCGAGGTCGGCGAACTGCCGGACGAGGTTCTCCTCGCCCGCCAGGACGTCCGCGTCGTTGATGGAGTCCTCCAGGCACAGCACCATCGACACCACGCCGTGTGCGGCCTGCTTGACGATGTCGTCGGCGAGGGCGGGCCGGGTGGCCGGGCTGTACAGCGTGGCGCCCAGGGCCGCGGACAGCAGCCGGGCCGGGGAGTCGGCGGTGAACGCGCACGGTTCCTGGTGGAAGAGGCGCTGCCGCAGCTCGGGGGCGATGTGCCCGAAATGACGCATAGGACTCCCTCAAGGGTGCGAGCCGAGCCTGTGGATTCGGTAAAGGGTGGCCGGTAATAGTACGTAGGGATCCATGTCGGGGGTTCCCCGCGGGCATGAATTTCCGGTAACTCGCCCGTGCCGGCCCCGGTACCCCCCGCATTGTCGTGGCCAGGACCGAGAGGGCAGGATGACCGCATGACGCACGCGATGCTGAAGGGGTCGAACGTCCCGCTGGAAGTCACCACGGTACGCGCCGTACTGCGCTGGACGCCCGGGCAGGGGGTTCCGGACGTGGACGCCTCGGCGCTGCTGCTGGGCTCCGACGGCCGTGTGCGCTCCGACGAGGACTTCGTCTTCTACAACCAGCCCCGGCACCCCTCCGGAAAGGTGTGGCGGCTCGGCAAGAAGCGCGTCGCCGAGGGGCTGACCGACACGATCCAGACAGACCTCGCCGGTGTCGAGCCCGGCGTCGGCCGCATTGTGCTGGTCGCCTCGGCGGACGGCGTCTCCTTCGACCGGGTGCCGGCCCTGGGGATCCTGCTGTACGACGCGGCGGTGGCCGACGGGGAGCCGCTGGCCCGGTTCGACATCAAGCCGGAAACCGGCGCGGAGACGGCGCTGATCTGCGGCGAGCTGTACCGGCGCGGGGAGGGCTGGAAGTTCCGCGCGCTGGGCGAGGGCTACTCGAACGGTCTGAAGGGCCTCGCCACGGACTTCGGCATCTCGGTGGACGAGTCGGAGGCGGAGGAGGAGCGGCGCCTGCCGGAGACGGCGTCCCAGCCGCTGCCTCCGGAGCAGCCGGCGTCCGCGGTGCCGCAGCAGCCGGCCTACGGGTATCCGCAGCCGACGTACGGCTATCCGCAGCCGGCCTCGGAGCAGTCGGCGTACGGATACCCGCAGTCTCAGCCGGTACCGGTGCCTGCGGCGCCCGACCCGACTTTCCGGCTGCCTCCGCAGGGGCCGCAGTTTGTCGGGCGGTAGGACCCGCCGGTAGGTCTCGCCCCTTCGGGGTCCTCTCCGGGGCGTCTAGCGGTCCACCTTGCTCTTGTAGCCCCGGCCCCACTGCAAGCCCCACCCGTACAGCCGGTCCAGTTCGCCCTGGAAGCCGTAGACGAACTTGACCTCGCGGCGGACCATCAGTTCGCCCTTGATGTTCTCGATCATGACCACCGCGCAGGAGCGGGCCTGGGGATGGCGTTCGTCGAGGCCTATCTCGATGCGCGGTCCGTTGCTCGGGTACAGCGTGACGATCGCGTGGGTGCGGTCGAAGGCCGGCGTCTGGTCATAGATGTAGACGAAGACCAGCAGCCGCTTGATGGCGTCCCGGTGGTCGAGGTTGACGTACATGGTCTCGCCGGACCCGGAGCCGAACCGGTCGTCGCCACTGAGCTTGATGTACGGCGGTGCGTTGACGTCTCCGAGGTAGCCGCCGAGCGGCTGGACGACGCCCTTCGTACCGTCGGCCAACTCGTACAGACAGCCCAGGTCGAGGTCGACGTTGACCATGCTCTGCCCGTGTCCGAGCACCTCCGGCGGCCTCAGGGCCTTGAACGGGTGGCGCAGCAGGCTGGTGCGCTGGGTTCCGTCGAAGTCGGAGGTCCGCATCCGCCAGGCGAGGTTGACGCGCAGATGTCCGGTGGCCGCGTCCTGTTTGGTGAGGGACACCGTCTGGTGCCGCCTGGTGAGTTCGATGGCGTTGCTCGATGCGTTGCCCGAGTCGAAGTCGGCGGCGCGCCCGCCCAGCAGTCCGTCGAAGAAACCCATTCCCGCCCCCAGGTACTCGCTCACAACGCCGTCGGGGGCGGCCGACCACGTCGGCCGCCCCGAACAGAGCGTTCCTCACCCGCAGGGGTGTCACACCCCGCCACACCCCGGATCTGCCCCGTAGGGGACCCGGGACGGATCCGGGTCACACCCCCGAGGAGACCTCGGCCTTGTCGTCGGCGCCCTCGCCGCCTGCCGCGAGGGCGCGGTTGCGGCGAACGGAGGACCAGAAGGACCAGGCGATCAGGACGACGCCGACGAGACCGGTGATGACCTCGTGGATCTCGTACTGGATGGTGACCATGAGGATCACGGCGAGGGCGCCGATGGCGTAGTGGGCGCCGTGCTCCAGGTACACGTAGTCGTCCAGGGTGCCCTGGCGGACCAGGTAGACCGTGAGCGACCGGACGTACATCGCGCCGATGCCGAGGCCCAGCGCCATCAGGACGATGTCGTTGGTGATGGCGAAGGCGCCGATGACGCCGTCGAAGGAGAAGGACGCGTCCAGGACCTCCAGGTAGAGGAACATGAAGAACGCGGCCTGGCCGGCCAGGACGACCGCGGAGCGCTGTTTGCCGCTGCGGGCGGCCTCTTCCTCCTCCTCGTGTTCGCGTTCCTCCTCTTCCTCCAGCTTGTCCTCGAAGTAACCGGACAGGCCGCCGACGACCATGTAGGTGATCAGGCCGGCGATGCCGGCGATCAGGACCGTCTGCGCCTTGTCGGCGTGGGCGCCGCCGTGCTGGTGGGCGTGGGTGGCGAAGGTGAAGGAGGTGATGAGCAGGACGATCAGCGAGATGCAGACCGACAGCATGTCGACCTTGCCGAGCTTGGCCAGGGGCCGCTCGATCCAGCGCAGCCACTGGATGTCCCGGTCCTCGAAGATGAAGTCGAGGAAGATCATCAGCAGGAACATGCCACCGAAGGCGGCGATCGCCGGGTGGGCGTCCGTGACCAGCTGCTGGTAGCGGTCCTTGTTGTTCAGGGCGAGGTCGACGGCCTCGATGGGACCCATCTTGGCGGTGATCGCGACGATGACGACGGGGAACACCAGCCGCATGCCGAAGACCGCGATGAGGACGCCGACCGTGAGGAAGATCTTCTGCCAGAAGGCACTCATCTTCTTCAGGATTCCGGCGTTGACCACCGCGTTGTCGAACGACAGCGAGATCTCGAGGACGGCGAGGATCGCCACGATGCCGAAGGCGGTCCACCCCCCGTAGAACGCCGCCGCGACCAGACCGAGCGCGGTGACCGCGAACGACCAGCCGAACGTTTTCAGAAGCACTGGCTACCCAATCGTGTGTTGGGGGCACCCCCCAGACGGAGTCTGGGGGAGGGTTTCCCCCGCGCCGTACTCGGCTTTGCTAAATGTTGACCACGAGTCTAGAGGGGCACCCTACCGGCGGTACCGGTCGGGGCAACCCTCACGGAAAAGCCACAGCGCGGGCCCTTGCGGAGTGCCCTCCTACGAAACGTTCACGCCGAAGTCGAGGGCGATGCCCCGCAGCCCCGACGCGTACCCCTGTCCGACGGCACGGAACTTCCACTCGCCCTGGTAGCGGTACAGCTCGCCGAAGATCATGGCGGTCTCGGTGGAGGCGTCCTCACTGAGGTCGTAGCGGGCCAGTTCCTGGCCGTCGGCCTGGTTGACCACGCGGATGAAGGCGTTGGAGACCTGGCCGAAGGTCTGGCCACGCTCGTCCGCCATATGGATCGAGACCGGGAAGGTGATCTTCTCGCACCGCGCCGGCACCTTGGCGAGGTCGACCAGGATCGACTCGTCGTCGCCCTCGCCCTCACCGGTGAGATTGTCGCCGGTGTGCTCCACGGAGCCCTCGGGGCTCTTGAGCTGGTTGTAGAACACGAAGTACTCGTCGCCCAGCACCCGGTTGTCGCCGCCGCACAGCAGCGCACTGGCGTCCAGGTCGAAGGGGGCGCCGGTGGTGGAACGGGCGTCCCAGCCGAGCCCGATCAGGACGTTGGTGAGGTTCGGTGCGGCTTTGGAGAGGGAGACGTTGCCTCCCTTGGCGAGCGTGACGCCCATGATGCTGGTCCTCCCCTAGTGGTGCTTCCCTGGTTGTCCTGCGCGTCCGGCGCCGCCCGTAAACGGTGCGGCGCCGGACTGGTGCGGGGTTGCCGGGCGTCAGACGTTGACGCCGAAGTCCTGCGCGATGCCGCGCAGGCCGGACGCGTAGCCCTGACCGATGGCGCGGAACTTCCACTCCGCCCCGTTCCGGTACAGCTCGCCGAAGACCATGGCGGTCTCGGTGGAGGCGTCCTCGCTCAGGTCATAGCGGGCGATCTCCTGCCCGCCCGCCTGGTTGACGACGCGGATGAACGCGTTGCGGACCTGACCGAAGGACTGCTGACGGTTCTCGGCGTCGTAGATCGACACCGGGAAGACGATCTTGTCGACGTCAGCCGGGACACCGGCCAGGTCGACCTTGATCTGCTCGTCGTCGCCCTCGCCCTCACCGGTGATGTTGTCACCGGTGTGCTCGACCGAGCCGTCGGGACTCTTGAGGTTGTTGAAGAAGACGAAGTGCTGGTCGCTCGCGACCTTGCCGGAGTTGTTCAGCAGCAGCGCGCTGGCGTCGAGGTCGAAGTCCGTGCCGGTCGTGGTGCGCACGTCCCAGCCCAGACCGACGATGACGGCGGTCAGGCCCGGGGCCTCCTTCGTCAGCGATACGTTGCCGCCCTTGCTGAGGCTGACTCCCACGGGTCCTCCATGTGGTGTCCAGGGGCGGGGAGCCCCGTCCTGCTTCGGATATGGGATCAACGTGCCGATCCTAGTGACGGGTTCCCGCCTCCCGCAGACCCTGCGGCCGCAGATCACGGGTGTCGACCACGGTCGGCTTACAGGGTGTCGAGTGCCTTCACATAGTCGTTCAGGTCACGGGCGTCCGGAAGGCCGTTCACCACGGTCCACCGCACGACGCCCTCCTTGTCGATGACGAAGGTCCCGCGGACGGCGCAGCCCTTGTCCTCGTCGAAGACGCCGTAGGCGCGCGAGACGTTGCCGTGCGGCCAGAAGTCGCTCAGCAGCGGGTACTCCAGGCCCTCCTGCTCGGCGAAGACGCGCAGGGTGTGGATGGAGTCGTTGGAGACGGCGACCAGCTGGGTGTCGCGGTCCGCGAACTTCGGCAGGTTGTCGCGCAGCTCGCACAGCTCGCCGGTGCACACGCCGGTGAAGGCGAAGGGGTAGAAGAGGAGCACCACGTTCTTCTCGCCGCGGAAGCCGGAGAGCTTCACGGTGCGGCCGTGGTTGTCCTTGAGCTCGAAGTCGGGCGCCTTGTCGCCGACCTGGATCGCCATCGTCGTGCATCCCTTCGGTGGGCTGTCGGGGTGAGCGCACAGCAAAAGCGCTCGGCACCACCCTACGCAGCGATCACCGCAGGCTGCCGGACGGGCCGAGCGATCTCGGCCCGTCCGGTGCTGGGGACGGGACGGCTTACCTCTTGCCGGACCTCGCGGCCTTCGGCGTCGCCAGACGCGAACCGCTCCAGTCCTTGCCGACGCTGACGCTCTTCGCCGCCGTCAGTCCGGCCGTCGTGGCGGCGTCCTGGATGTCGCTCGGCTCCACGTACCCCGAACGGCCTGTCTTCGGCGTGAGGAGCAGGATCGCACCGCCCTCTTCGATGTACGTGGTGGCATCCACCAGCGAATCCGTCAGGTCACCGTCATCGTCACGGAACCAAAGCACAACGGCGTCGGCCACGTCGTCATATTCCTCGTCCATCAGGTCGCCCTCGATGGCTTCCTCAATGGCCTCGCGGAGCTCCTGATCGACGTCGTCGTCGTAGCCGATCTCCTGGACCACCTGCCCGGGCTGGAACCCCAGCCTGGCGGCAGGGTTCGTCCGCTCCTCCGCGTGGTCCGCGGTCGCGCTCACGGGTTGCCTCCTGATCATGTCTTGATGAATATCTCAGCCACGCGCGTGCGCGAAGCATTGGCCGTAGTCCACACGTGCGGGGCGGATCGCGCAAGTACCCGGCCGTCGGGACCGCCGAAACGGTGACGATCCCGGCCGTGTCGCCGCAACTCCTGGCACCGTATCCCGATTCCGCACGACCCACATCACACCGATGTGCCCGGTTTGCGAGGTTCGGAATCATCCGTAGTCGCGCACCTCGAACAACTTTGCCATGCGCGTCACACCCCGGGCGTATCGTTGCGTTTTGACCGGCCCTGTGCACCGGTTACCTCACGGTAGAGATGACGTACGCCTTCCCGAGGTACACGATGGGGAACGGTGCAGGCACGAGTAAGAAGCTCCATGAAAAGCGGCCCTCTGACAGGTAAGGAACAGCGTGGCTTCCGGATCCGATCGCAACCCGATCATCATTGGCGGCCTTCCGAGTCAGGTTCCTGACTTCGATCCCGAAGAGACCCAGGAGTGGCTCGACTCCCTCGACGCCGCCGTCGACGAGCGCGGCCGGGAACGAGCCCGCTATCTCATGCTCCGCCTGATCGAGCGGGCCCGCGAGAAGCGCGTGGCCGTGCCCGAGATGCGCAGCACGGACTACGTCAACACGATCCCCACCAAGAGCGAGCCGTTCTTCCCGGGCAACGAGGAGATCGAGCGCCGGATCCTGAACGCGACCCGCTGGAACGCGGCCGTGATGGTCTCGCGCGCGCAGCGCCCCGGCATCGGCGTCGGCGGCCACATCGCCACGTTCGCCTCCTCCGCCTCGCTGTACGACGTCGGCTTCAACCACTTCTTCCGCGGCAAGGACGAGGGCGACGGCGGCGACCAGGTCTTCTTCCAGGGCCACGCCTCCCCCGGCATCTACGCGCGCGCCTACCTGCTCGACCGGCTCACCGAGAACCAGCTCGACGGCTTCCGCCAGGAGAAGTCGAAGTATCCCGAGGGCCTGTCCAGCTATCCGCACCCGCGCTCGATGCCGGACTTCTGGGAGTTCCCGACGGTCTCCATGGGCCTCGGCCCGCTGGGCGCGATCTACCAGGCGCGGATGAACCGCTACATGGAGGCGCGCGGCATCGCGGACACCTCCCGGTCCCATGTGTGGGCCTTCCTCGGCGACGGTGAGATGGACGAGCCGGAGTCGCTCGGCCAGCTGTCCATCGCCGCGCGTGAGGGCCTCGACAACCTGACCTTCGTGGTCAACTGCAACCTGCAGCGGCTCGACGGCCCGGTGCGCGGCAACGGCAAGATCATCCAGGAGCTGGAGTCGGTCTTCCGGGGCGCCGGCTGGAACGTGATCAAGCTCGTCTGGGACCGCACCTGGGACCCGCTGCTCGCGCAGGACCGCGACGGCGTGCTGGTCAACAAGATGAACACGACTCCGGACGGTCAGTTCCAGACGTACGCCACCGAGTCCGGCGCCTACATCCGCGAGCACTTCTTCGGTGACGACCACCGGCTGCGCGCGATGGTCGAGAACATGACCGACGACCAGATCCTGCACCTGGGCCGCGGCGGTCACGACCACCGCAAGATCTACGCGGCGTTCAAGGCGGCCAAGGAGCACAAGGGCCAGCCGACGGTCATCCTGGCCAAGACGATCAAGGGCTGGACGCTGGGCCCGAACTTCGAGGGCCGCAACGCCACGCACCAGATGAAGAAGCTGACGGTCGACGACCTCAAGCGCTTCCGGGACCGTCTGCACCTGCCGATCTCCGACAAGGAGCTGGAGTCCGGCGTGCCGCCGTACTACCACCCGGGCCGGGACACGGAGGAGATCCAGTACATGCACGACCGGCGCAAGGGGCTCGGCGGGTACGTCCCGACGCGTGTCGTGCGCTCCGAGCCGCTCGCGTTGCCGGACGACAAGACGTACGCGACCGTGAAGAAGGGCTCGGGTCAGCAGTCCATCGCGACGACGATGGCCTTCGTCCGGCTCTTGAAGGACCTCATGCGGGACAAGGAGATCGGCAAGCGGTTCGTGCTCATCGCGCCGGACGAGTACCGCACGTTCGGCATGGACTCCTTCTTCCCGAGTGCGAAGATCTACAACCCGCTCGGCCAGCAGTACGAGGCGGTCGACCGTGATCTGCTGCTCGCGTACAAGGAGTCGCCGACCGGCCAGATGCTGCACGACGGCATCTCCGAGGCGGGCTGCACGGCCTCGCTGATCGCGGCCGGCTCGGCGTACGCCACGCACGGCGAGCCGCTGATCCCGGTGTACGTCTTCTACTCGATGTTCGGTTTCCAGCGCACCGGTGACCAGTTCTGGCAGATGGCCGACCAGCTGGCGCGCGGTTTCGTACTGGGCGCGACCGCCGGCCGTACGACCCTGACCGGTGAGGGTCTGCAGCACGCGGACGGCCATTCGCAGCTGCTCGCCTCGACGAACCCGGCGTGCGTGGCCTACGACCCGGCGTACGGGTACGAGATCGCGCACATCGTGCAGGACGGCCTGCGCCGGATGTACGGCAGCTCGCCCGAGCACCCGCACGGCGAGGACGTCTTCTACTACCTGACCGTCTACAACGAGCCCATCCAGCACCCGGCCGAGCCGGCGGACGTGGACGTCGAGGGCATCGTCAAGGGCGTCCACAGGATCGGTGAGGGCACCGGCGGCTCGATCCCGGCGCAGATCATGGCGTCCGGTGTCGCGGTGCCGTGGGCGCTTCAGGCGCAGAAGATCCTCGCCGAGGAGTGGGACGTCAAGGCGGACGTGTGGTCCGCGACCTCCTGGAACGAGCTGCGCCGCGAGGCCGTGGAGTGCGAGCGGCACAACCTGCTGCATCCGGAGGAGGAGCAGCGGGTGCCGTTCGTGACGCGGAAGCTCAGCGGGTCCGAGGGCCCGTTCGTGGCCGTGTCCGACTGGATGCGATCGGTGCCGGACCAGATCGCGCGGTGGGTGCCGGGCACGTACCAGTCGCTGGGCGCGGACGGCTTCGGCTTCGCGGACACCCGGGGCGCGGCGCGCCGCTTCTTCCACATCGACGCCGAGTCGATCGTGGTGGCGGTGCTGACCGAGCTGGCGCGCGAGGGCAAGGTCGACCGCTCCGTGCTGAAGCAGGCCATCGACCGGTACCGGCTGCTGGACGTCTCGGCGGCCGACCCGGGGGCCGCGGGCGGCGACGCCTGACACCCCGCTCAGCGGCTCGAGCGGCCCGTGAGCGGCTGAAGGGCGGTGGAGTTCGATTCTCCACCGCCCTTACCTTCTCTTTACGATGCGGACATGGAACGACAATCGGCGCAGGCGGCCTGGGAACGGCGCACCCAACGGCCTCTGCTGGCGCTGGCGGTGGCGTTCGCCCTCGCGTACGCGGTGCCGATCGTGAACGGTTCCGCGGGGCATGCGCTGACGGCCGTCTGCACCGCCGTCGAGTGGGCGGTGTGGGGGGCGTTCGCGGTGGACTACGTGGTACGGCTGGCCCTCGCGCCCCGGCGCAGGGAGTTCGTGCGGCGGCACTGGCCCGACCTGTGCGCCGTGGTGCTGCCGGTGCTGCAGCCGCTGCGGCTGCTGCGGTTGGTCTCGACGCTGCTGCTGGTGGGGCGGCGGGCACGGATGGCTCCGCAGATCCGGCTGACCACGTACGTCGTCGGTTCCGTGATCGGGCTGCTGATGTTCGGGTCGCTGGCGGTGCTGTCCGTGGAACGGGACTCACCGGACGGGAACATCCGGACGCTGGGTGACGCGGTGTGGTGGTCGTTCACGACGATGACGACCGTGGGATACGGGGATCACGCGCCGACGACCGGGCTCGGGCGGGTGATCGCGGTGGGGCTGATGCTGTCGGGGATCGCACTGCTGGGTGTGGTGACCGCGAACATCGCCGCGTGGTTCATCGCGCGGTTCGAGAAGGACGACGTGGAGGAGCGGCGGCAGACCGAGGCGATCACCTCCCTGGTGGAGGAGGTCCGCCTGCTGCGGGCGGAGGTGACTCGGCTGGCGGAGCGCCAGGAGCAACGGCGTTGATCTCGGCACCCGGTGCTGAGGCGGCGGGCGGTACCGCAGCGCCCAGGGGCGCGGGGAACTGCGCGAACAGCTCCCACGCACCCGCAGCCGCAGCCCCAGCCGCACGACGGTCCCCGGCACGACGACGAAGCGCCACCGGCCGGAGCAGCACGGCGGCGCCGCGCCACCCCGAAGGCGGCGCAGCGCCGGAGCGCCGCCGGTTACAGAAGTCCGTGGCCCCAAGTCGCCGCGCCTGCCAGGGCGATGAGGGCCAGCAGGGTGTCGATCGCACCGAGGATCAGGGCCACCACGGCCGGGATGTTGCGGTCGTTGGACCACTTGCGGCCCATGGACTGCCAGCCGCAGAACATCGCGACCGGGCCGAGGATGATGCCCAGCGCGAAGAATCCGGCCACCGCGCAGATGGTTCCGATGATCCCGAGCGTCGCACGGTCCGGCCCGGTCCGTTGCCACATCCGGCCACGTGACCGGGGGTACCCGCGCGTTCCGTGCCCGAAGCCAGCCATCATCAACTCCCTGAGGCTCATGGACAGTTCGGCTTCGGGGTGCGGGTACCCCGGTTCCGCCGGGGCAGACCTGCGCGCGCCGCCCCCCTCCGGCAGCGCGCGCCACGGCCCGGCCGTCCTCCCATGCCCTGCGGAGGACTTGACCCACTGTGACCTGCGACGCGCGCCGAGGGCGAGGGATCTTTAGCGGGGTCACCCTGATAGGCGAATCCGCCCGGAAGAGGCAGGAGCACGCGGGTCAGATGTGACCCACGCCCGCGCCGGCCTCCGCGTTCACGCCCCGCTTGGTGAGCAGCGCGACGAGGACGGCGACCGCCGCCACGCCGGCCGCCACCAGGCAGGCGAGGCTCATTCCGGAGATGAAGGTGTCATGGGCGACCTGGGTGATCTTGGCGACGATCGGCTCCGGTGTGCCCTTCGCCACCGGGGCCACGCCGACCTGGACCGCCTCGGACGCCTGGTCCAGCTGTGCCGGGGCGAGCTTCGGCAGTCCCGCGTCGGCCCAGTTGCCCGGCAGGTCGCTGTCGACCTTGGAGGCCATCACGGCACCCAGCACCGCCGTACCGAGGCTGCCGCCGATCTGCATGGCCGCCTGCTGGAGACCGCCCGCCACGCCGGACAGCTCCATGGGGGCGTTGCCGACGATGACCTCGGTGGCGCCGACCATCACCGGTGCGAGGCCGAGGCCGAGCAGGGCGAACCAGACGGACATCACGCCGCTGCCGGTGCCGGCCTCGAGCGTCGACATGCCGTACATGGCGATCGCGGTCGCGGCCATACCGCCGGCCAGCGGGATGCGCGGGCCGAGCTTCGTGATCGCGGCGCCCGCCAACGGGGAGCCGACGATCATCATGCCGGTGAGCGGCAGCAGGTGCAGACCGGCGTCGATGGGGCTCATGCCGTGGACGTTCTGGAGGTAGAACGTCACGAAGAACAGGCCGCCCATGAAGGCGATGGCCATCAGGACCATCAGGACGACGCCCGCGGACAGCGGGACCGAGCGGAACAGGCCCAGCGGGATCAGGGGTTCCGCGACCTTCGTCTCCCAGACGGCGAAGAGCCCGAAGAGCACGACCGAGACGGCGAGGAAGATCCATGTCCTGCTGTCGCCCCAACCCCAGGCCGGGGCCTTGATGAGCGCCCACACCAGGCAGAACATCGCGCCCGAGAGCAGGGCGATGCCGGGCACGTCGAAGGAGCGCGGGGCGTTCTCGGCGCGGTGGTCGAGCAGGATCAGCGCGCCCAGCAGGAGCGCGAGCGCGCCGACCGGCACGTTGATGAAGAACACCGACTGCCAGTTGACGTGCTCGACGAGGACTCCGCCGAGGATCGGGCCGCCCGCGGTGGACGCGCCGATGACCATGCCCCAGATGCCGATCGCCATGTTCAGCTTCTCGGCCGGGAAGGTGGCCCGCAGCAGGCCGAGCGCGGCCGGCATCAGCAGCGCGCCGAACAGGCCCTGGAACACGCGGAACGTGACGACCGCGGCGATGCTGTTCGACAGGCCGATGGCGCCCGAGGCCGCGGCGAAGCCGGTCACACCGACGAGGAAGGTCTGCCGGTGGCCGAAGCGGTCACCGAGCTTGCCCGCAGTGATCAGGCAGACCGCGAGGGCGAGGAAGTAGGCGTTGGTGATCCACTGCACGTCCGAGAAGCTCGCGTGCAGGTCCTTCGCGATCGCCGGGTTGGCGATCGCCACGATGGTGCCGTCGAGGGCCACCATCATGACCCCTACGGCGACGGTGAGGAGAGTGAGCCACGGATGGCCGCGCAGCCCCGCGGCCGGGGTCGGCTCCGTCGGGACTCCCGGCGTTTTGCCGCCCGGCCCCGTGGCGTCGATGGCGGTCTGACTAGTCATACCTTCGAGGCTAGTGACAGCCACTGACAATTGACAAACCAATTCACACGCCGGTAACTGACAAGACACCAGCGCATAGGCTGAGCCGACGGAACGTTCACGGAAGAGAGGCCATGGAGACGCTGCGCGAACGCAAGAAGCGGCGTACCCGGGAAGCACTGCTGCGGGCCGCTCTCGAACTGTTCACCACCCAGGGGTACGAGCGCACGACCGTCGACGAGATCGCCGAGGCCGTCGACGTCTCGCAGCGCACCTTCTTCCGCTACTTCGCCGGCAAGGAGGACGCCGCCTTCGCGGTCCAGACGATGACGGAGGAGCACTTCGTGGCGGCCGTGCGCGCACGGCCGCCGCACGAGGCGCCGATGGAGGCCCTGCGGCGGGCGGTCCTGGAGGGCTGGGACGCGATCCGCGAAACCGTCGAGGCGGCCGTCCCGGTCGAGCTGTACCTGCGCATGTACCGGACCATCGAGTCGACGCCCGCGCTGCTCGCCGCCCATCTGCGCCGCTCGGCCGCCACGGAGGAGACGATCGCGCGCCTGCTGGCCGAGCGGGAGGGGGTCGACGTGGACACCGACCCGCGGCCGCGGCTGGCCGTGGCCGTGTTCGGCGGGGTGATAAGGGTCACCGAACGGCAGTGGAGCACGGGCGGGGACTTCAGCCCGGAGGCGATCCGCACGCTCACCGCGGCGTACCTCGATCAGGTGGGGTCCGCGCTGACCGGGAACTGGCGCAGCACCTGAAATCGTTGGCAGGGCGTACCGAAGACCGGTCGGTCGTGTGTCCGGCAGATCGTCGGCGGAGCGTTCGACGCGCATCGAAACGTGATCCCTGTCACTCGGTTACCCCGAGACCCTCTCGTTCTCCTAGTGTGTCCTCCCAGTGACTTCCTTCGACACCTCCCCGCAACTCAACGTCTCGCGCGCGCTGCTGGCCCTGGCCGTGGTGTTCGTGATGCTCGCGACCACCGGCTGGACCGCCCTGCGCAGTCACCGGGAGTCGACGGCTCTGCAGGCCTCGCTCACCAAGTGGGAGCACGGCCGCATCCACGGCCTCCCGCTGCCGGACCCCGGGGCCGACCCGGCGCTGCTGACCCGTTTCTTCGCCTCGCTCGCCCACGAGGACCGCGACCGTCTCGCCCACCGTTACCCGCTCGCGGTCGGCAATATGAACGGCGCCCCCGTGACCCTGCGCTACCGGGCCAACCGCATCGCGCTGACGCAGGCGCGCAAGGCCGAGAAGAAGCGCATGCACGACAGTCGGCTGAGCGCGGCCGGACAGCAGGACGCGGGCCGCCGTATGCGCCGGTTCGAGTCCCTGCTGGAGCCCGGCCGGCACATCCTGGCCTTCGACCCGCAGGGCTCGGGCCGGGTCGCCGAGGTGTTCGGGAGTCTCGACCGGGCGCAGCGGGTCTCGGTGGTCGTCCCCGGTGTCGACACCGATCTGCTCACCTTCCAGAGGTCGTATCGCCAGTACAGCGCCCCGGTCGGTATGGCGAAGGCGCTGTACGCGGCCGAGCGCACGGCGAGCCCCACGACGCGTACGGCCGTGATCGCCTGGGCCGACTACACCACCCCCGACGGGCTCGGCGTGGACGCGGCCACGGGGCTGCGCGCCGCGGAGGGCGCCGTACGGCTGAACGGCCTGCTGCACGCCCTGCCCGGCCGCGCCCGGGTGGCGATGGTCTGCCACAGCTACGGCTCGGTGGTCTGCGGGGTCGCCGCGCACGGCATGCCGCGCCGGGTGACCGACATAGCGGTGGCCGCGAGCCCCGGCATGCGGGTCACCGAGGCGTCCCACCTGGGCACCACGGCCCGGGTGTGGGCCATGCGGGACGCCACCGACTGGGTGCAGGACGTTCCGTACCTGGAACTCGGCGGGCTCGGGCACGGTGCCGACCCGGTGTCCTCGGCGTTCGGCGCGCGGGTGCTGTCCGCGCGGGACGCTCAAGGACACGCCGGCTACTTCCAGCCGGGCACGGACAGCCTGCGCAACCTCGCCGAGGTCGGAGTGGGCGCGTACGACGCGGTGACGTGCGCGCGGGAGAACGACGCGTGCCGGGCCGGTCTGCCCGGCACCCTGACGGCCGGACGCGCGTAGAAAGAGCAGGAAGTGCGGTCTGCGCGGGTGGCGACGGAGGAGCACGTGCCGCATACGATGAGCCGCATGGGTGACGTACTGGCGGGTTTTCATGCCGTCTGGGGGTTCGAGTCCGACTCCGTGCTCATCCGTTACGAACGGGGGATTCGAACACCGAAGCTGTTCCAGGCGCTCGGGGAACGGCGGGTCCCGCTGTCCGCGGTCGAGGACGTGACGCTCACGCCGGGCAGGCGCGGCACCGTCGCCCTGCGCCTCGTGCCGCGGGCCGGTGCCGACCCGCTGATGGAGGCGGCGGACGGTCAGCTCAAGGAGGGCTCCGACCCCTACCGGCTGGTCCTGCCCGCCGAGCGCGGGACCCTCGCCGAGTACTACGCCGACGAACTGAGGGGACTGCTGACCGAGTCCGGCCCCTGCGAACGGCATCTGGTCGCGGCGCCCGAGGCACCCCTGCAGTTCAAGGCGTACGACGGGAAGGCGTCCTTCGACGGGACGTCCGTCCAGTTCCGCTGGTCCTGGACCGGGGCGTCCTCCGCGAAGTGGAAGGCCGGCGACCAGAGCTTTCCCGTCACCGGCCTCAGCGGTGTGGAGTGGCGCTCGCCGGAGGTCTTCGAGGGGCACCTGCGGCTGCTCCCGCGGGAGCCCGGCGCCGGCCGGCCGGCGCAGCCCGACCAGGACCCGGCATCGGTGGTCTTCGGGCTGGGCTACGGGCCGGTGCACGAGTCGCTGCCGTTCGCGGCGGCCGTCCTGGCGGCGGTGCGGACGCGGGGACCCGTGGCGGCGGTACCGGCCCCGTCCCGGCGCGACCCCGCCGACATCGCCGAGCGGATCCGGCACCTCGGTGAGCTGCACCAGGCCGGGCTGGTCACCGACGAGGAGTTCTCCTGCAAGAAGGCGGAGCTGCTCGCGCAGCTCTGACGCCTGCCGCCCGGCTACTGGGGCGTCACCGACTCCGCCGCGTAGAAGCTGATCTTCCGGTCGAGGACGGCGAGGGTGTCGTGGAGTTCCGTGATCCTGGCCAGGACATCCCTGCGGGTCGACTCCAGCAGCCCCCGCCGCTGCGCGTATGTGGTCTCGCCCTCGCGCACCAGCTCCGCGTACCGGACCATGTCCGCCACCGGCATGCCGGTCAGCCGCAGCTTGGTCACGAAGTCCAGCCAGTCCAGGTCGCGGTTGCTGTAGCGGCGCTGGCCGGTGTGCGAGCGGTCGACGTGCGGCATCAGGCCGATCCGCTCGTACCAGCGCAGGGTGTGCGCGGTCAGGCCGGTGAACGCGACGACCTCGCTGATCGTGTAGCGGTCCTGGCCGTCGGGTCGTGGGTGGCGCCGGGGCGGGGCGGAGCAGATGTCGGCGGGGGTGGTGGTCTCGGTGTCCGCTGGCGTGGTCTGCATCACCGTCATGCCCCCAACGCTATGGCCTTCGAGTGCACTCCAAGCAAGCGGGTCCGGTCAGGAAATCGGCATGACGCCCTCCAGGGCCGGTGACTAGCGTGCGGCCCATGAGTCTTGTACGCCGGGCCCGGCCCGAGGACGCCCCCGAAGTGCTGCGGCTGCGACAGGTCATGATCGACTCGATGTCCGAGTCGGGGGGCGGCCCGACCGACTGGCACACCGAGTCCCTGCCGACGCTCCGGGACCGGCTCGCCGGGCCGGACGGGGACTTCGTGGCCTTCGTCGTCGACCGTCCGGGCCGGCCGGGGGCACTGGTGGCGCTGGCCGCCGGGACACTCGAGTACCGCATCGGCAGGACCGGCAACCCGCACGGCCGCGTCGGCCACGTCTTCAGTGTCGCGACCGACCCGGACGCCCGGCGGCGCGGCTACGCGCGCGCGTGCATGGAGGAACTGTTGGGGTGGTTCCGCGGGCGCGGGGCCCGGCAGGTCGACCTCAACGCGTCCGCCGCGGCCGAGCCGCTGTACGCCTCGCTGGGATTCGTGCGCAAGCCCGACCCCTCGATGCGGTTGGAGCTGTGAGCCGCATAGGCTCGCTGCCATGTCGTTGCAGAGCCTGGCGCTGATCGGAAACTGGCCCGTCCCCACCGCCGCGGCGGGCGTCGTACGAGCCGACGGGACCGTCCTCGGGACGCACGGCCCCGTCGGGCACCGCTTCCCGCTCGCCTCGGTCACCAAGCCGCTGGCGGCCTACGCGGCGCTCGTCGCGTACGAGGAGGGCGCCGTCGAGCTGGACGAGCCGGCCGGTCCGCCCGGGTCCACGGTGCGCCATCTGCTCGCGCACACCTCCGGGCTGGCCTTCGACGAGCACCGGGTGACGGCCCCGCCCGGGGAGCGGCGGCTGTACTCCAACGCCGGGTTCGAGCAGCTCGGTGACCACATCGCCAAGGCGACGGACATCCCGTTCAACGAGTATCTGCGCCAGGCCGTGCTGGAGCCGCTGGGGATGACCGCGACGTCGCTGGCCGGTTCGCCGGCCAAGGACGGCGTCTCGACGGTGGAGGATCTGCTGCGGTTCGCGGCCGAGGTGCAGGCGCCGCGGCTGCTGGACCCGCGCACGGTCGCGGCGGCGATGACCGTGCAGTACCCGGGCACCAAGGGGGTGCTGCCGGGGTACGGGCACCAGAACCCGAACGACTGGGGACTCGGTTTCGAGATCCGCGACGCCAAGTCGCCGCACTGGACCGGCGGTTCCTCGTCGCCGCGGACCTTCGGCCACTTCGGACAGTCCGGTACGTTCCTGTGGATCGACCCCGACGCCGGGCTGGCCGGGGTCGCGCTGACGGACCGGGCGTTCGGGCCCTGGGCGATCGAGGCGTGGCCGGCCTTCACGGACGCGGTGCTTCGGGAGTCCGGCGGCGCGCACTGAACGTCGTCCGATAACCTCCCCCGTGCACAACGAGATCTCAGGCACAGGCATCGGGGGAAAGTGATGGGCGGGGTTCAAGCAGACGGCCAGTTCCGGCCGTTGGAGAGCGGCGACCCGCAGGCGGTGGCGGGCTACCGGCTCGCGGCGCGCCTCGGTTCGGGCGGCATGGGCACGGTGTACCTGTCGTACACCCCCGGCGGGCATCCGATCGCCCTCAAGACCATCCGGCCGGAACTGGGCGAAGACCCCGAGTTCCGCCGCAGGTTCCGGCAGGAGGTCCAGGCCGCGCAGCGCGTGCAGGGCCTGTACACCGCGCCGGTCATCGACTACGACACCGACGGCGAACGGCCCTGGCTGGCCACCGCGTACGTGCCGGGGCCCTCGCTGGCGGCGGCCGTCGCCGAGCACGGCCGGCTTCCGGTGCCCACCCTCCTGCTGCTGGTCGCGGGTGTGGCGGAGGCGCTGTCGGTCATCCACGGCGCGGGCATCGTGCACCGCGACCTGAAGCCGTCCAACGTGCTGCTGGCCGGCGACGGCCCCCGGGTCATCGACTTCGGCATCGCGCGGGCCACCGACGCCACGGCCCTCACCGGCACCGGCGTCTCCATCGGCACCCCCGCCTTCATGTCACCGGAACAGGCCGCCGGGAAGGAGATCACGCCCGCCTCGGACGTGTTCGCGCTCGGCCAGGTCGCCGCGTTCGCGGCCCGCGGCGCCGGCGCGTACGGCGACGGGCCCTCGCACGCCGTGCTGTACCGGATCGTCCACGAGGAACCCGACCTGACCGGCCTGCCCGACACCCTCGGGTTCGTGGCCCGCTGTCTGGCGAAGAACCCGGCGGACCGTCCGTCCCCGGCGGAGGTCATCGCGCTGTGCCAGGAGGCCTCCCCGGGCGGGCTGCGCCAGTCCGGCGAGTGGCTGCCGGAGGCGATCGGCACCCAGATCACCCGGCGGGTCTCGGCGTCCGCCGCGCTGGCGGCCCAGCCCGCCGCGCCCACCCAGGCGCCGCCGGCCACCGCGCCCGTGACCCACCCCACCGGGGTGGTACCGTCGCCGCCGGCCACCGCACCCGTGACCCGGCCCGCCACCGCCATACCGGCGCCGCCGGCCACCCCTCCCGCGGGCGGGCCCACCGCGGCGGTGCCGGCGCCGCCGCCGACCGCTCCGGTGACCCACGTCGACCGGCCGGCACCGCACGCCGTGCCGACGGTGGCCGCCCCGCACACCGCACCGACGGCGGCCGCCCCGCACACGCCGGCGCCGCCGCAGTCGTACGGCCCGCCGGCCGCCACCGCGCCGGCCGTTCCGTGGCCCGGGACCCAGCCCCAGCCCCAGCCCCAGCCGCGGCCGCGGCCGCGGCGCCGGAACCGGATCGGTGTGATCGCCGCGGTCGTCGTGGCGGCGGTGCTGGTCGGCGGGGGCGGCGCCTTCTACCTGAGCAGGATGGGCGGCGACACGAAGGACAAGGCCACCGGCAACTCCGCGAAGGGTTCCGCCGCGCACTCCGACTCGGGCTCCGGCTCCGGCTCCGGCTCGGGCACCGGCTCCGGCGGCCCGTCGGCCCGGCCCGACCCGAAGCCGATCTCCTTCAAGGGCATCGACATCCCGATGAACTACTACGTGCGGTTCGCGGACTCGCCGCCCAAGCCCCTGTACGACGACACCGGTGCCCGGTACGTCGACGACGCCGACCTCTTCTACGAGACCAACGGCTTCGGCGACGAGAAGGTCCTCGGCAGCAGCGGCCAGAAGATCGTCCTGCTGAACAACGCGCAGCAGGGCTCGCTCGCCACCTGCCGGACCGAGACCCGGTACGCGCAGGAGGCCAAGCTCTCCCAGCTGTCGGCGGGTTCCCAGCTGTGCGTGCACACGACGTCCGGCCACATCGCCCTGGTCACCTTCCAGGGCACCGCCCCCAAGTCCGACCTCGGCGACTACATGACGGTGGACATCACTGTGTGGCGGAACGCCGAGGAGCCCGCCAGGCAGGAGTGAGCGGTTCGGCGCCGCTCACCGGGGCAGCTCCCACAGCAGCAGCTCGGCCGGCGTGACCCCCTCCACCTCCAGGCCCGTCTCCCCGGTGATCCGCGCCGAGTCACCGGGGCGCAGTTCCTCGCCGGCCAGCCGGACGTCACCGCGCACCACGTGTGCGTACACGTACGCGGCGTCCGGTACGGCGGCCCGCTCCCCCGGCGCCAGGCGGCGCACGTGCAGCAGGGCGCCCGCCCCGGGGACGGCGTACGGCGTGGAGTCGGCGATGCCGGGGACCAGCTCGTAGGACGGGGTGCCGCCCGGCACCGGCGGGGCCAGCCAGGTCTGCACGAAGGTCAGCGGGGCGTCGCCGTCGTTGCGTTCCACGTGCCGGACGCCGGCCGCCGCGCTGAGGTGCTGGACGTCTCCGCGGCGGACCGTCGTCTCGTGGCCGGTGGAGTCCCGGTGGGTCAGCTCCCCCTCGACCACCCAGGTCACGATCTCGGTGTGGCTGTGCGCGTGTTCGTCGAAGCCCGCTCCGGGCGCGAGCCGCTCCTCGTTGCAGGCGATCACCGTGCCGAAGCGCAGATTGTCCGGGTCGTAGTGCGGGCCGAAGGAGAAGGCGTGGCGGGAGTCGATGCCGCTCTCCGGGTCCCCTCCGCGGTAGCGCTCGTCGGCGCGCCGTACGTCGATCACGGGCACCACCGTAGACCGCGCCGGGAGACGGTCGCAGGCCGCCCGGGACCCCGGGGCCCGTCACCTGTGACCCCGGCGGCGCATGGTCCCGTCCGGATAAGGCAGTCTTGTCCCCGTGCCCGAACCCGAATCCCACCGCATCGATCCCGCAGCACGCAACGTCCACTCGCACGCCGCGACCCTGAAGCGACTGGAGCAGTCCTCCGGGAGTCTCGCCGCGCAGGCCATCGCGCGCATGGACGAGACCCTGCCGTGGTACCGGGCCATGCCCCCGGAGAACCGTTCCTGGATCGGGCTCGTGGCCCAGGCGGGCATCGCGGCCTTCACCGAGTGGTTCCGGCACCCGGACGCCCCGCAGGCGATCTCCACCGACGTCTTCGGGACCGCGCCGCGCGAGCTGACCCGGGCCATCACGCTGCGGCAGACCGTGGAGATGGTGCGGACCACCATCGAGGTCATGGAGAGCGCCATCGACGAGGTGGCCGCGCCCGGCGACGAGCGCGTGCTGCGCGAGGCGCTGCTCGTGTACGCCCGCGAGATCGCCTTCGCCACCGCCCAGGTGTACGCCCAGGCCGCCGAGGCACGGGGTGCCTGGGACGCGCGGCTGGAGTCGCTGGTGGTGAACGCGGTGCTCAGCGGGGAGGCCGACGAGGGGGCCGTCAGCCGGGCCGCCGCGCTCGGCTGGAACTCGCCGGAGCATGTGTGCGTGGTGCTCGGGACCGCGCCCGACGGGGACAGCGAGCTGACCGTCGAGGCGATCCGGCGGGCCGCCCGGCACGCCAAGCTGCAGGTGCTCACCGGGGTCCTCGGGGCCCGGCTCGTGGTCATCGCCGGGGGCAGCGCCAATCCGCTCGCCGTGGCCAAGTCGCTGATCGGGCCGTTCGCCGCCGGGCCGGTCGTCGCGGGGCCCGTCGTACCCGATCTGCTGGCCGCCACCCGGTCCGCGCAGGCCGCCGCCGCGGGGCTGAAGGCGTGTTCCGCCTGGCAGGACGCGCCGCGGCCGGCGCTGGCGGACGATCTGCTGCCGGAGCGGGCGATCGCGGGCGATCCGGGCGCCCGGGAGCAGTTGGTGGAGGAGATCTACAGACCGCTGGAGGAAGCGGGCTCGGCGCTGCTGGAAACACTGAGTGTCTACCTGGAGCAGGCGAGCAGCCTGGAAGGCGCGGCCCGGATGCTCTTCGTTCACCCGAACACCGTGCGCTACCGGCTCCGACGTGTGACTGATGTCACCGGGTGGTCACCCTCCGATGTACGATCCGCCTTCACACTGCGGATCGCGCTCATCCTGGGGCGTCTGGCCGATGGTGAACCCCAGGCATAAGGTTTTGTGGGGGGTCCACAAAACCCCTTCGTGTTCTTCGTCCCTGTCCTCACGGGCGGCCGTGCCCGTCCCCAAGAGAGAGTGTGAGAGTGCTCGTACTCGTCGCTCCCGGCCAGGGCGCCCAGACGCCCGGCTTTCTGACCCCCTGGCTCGACCTGCCCGGTGCCGCGGACCGCGTCGCCGCGTGGTCGGACGCCATCGGACTGGACCTCGTCCACTACGGCACCCATGCCGACGCCGACGCCATCCGGGACACCGCGGTGGCCCAGCCGCTGCTGGTCGCCGCCGGCCTCCTGTCCGCCGCGGCACTCGGTACGTACGCGTTCGCCGCTGACGCGGCGGGCGCCGTGACCGTGCCGGGCGCGGTCGCCGGCCACAGCGTCGGTGAGATCACCGCCGCCGCCTTCGCCGGGGTCCTGGAGGACACCGCCGCGCTGAGCCTGGTCCGCAAGCGGGGTCTGGCCATGGCCGACGCCGCCGCGATCACCGAGACCGGCATGTCGGCGCTGCTCGGCGGTGACCCCGAGACGTCGGTCGCGCACCTGGAGAAGCTGGGCCTGACCCCGGCGAACATCAACGGCGCGGGCCAGATCGTCGCCGCCGGCACGCTGGAGCAGCTGGCCGCGCTGAACGAGGACAAGCCCGAGGGCGTCCGCAAGGTCGTCCCGCTGAAGGTGGCCGGCGCCTTCCACACCCGCCACATGGCCCCCGCCGTCGAGACGCTGGCCAAGGCCGCCGTGGAACTGGCGCCCGCCGACCCGAAGGTGCCCTACGTCTCCAACCGGGACGGCCGGACCGTGGCCACCGGGGCCGAGGTGCTGGAGCGGCTGGTCGGTCAGGTCGCCAACCCCGTGCGCTGGGACCTGTGCATGGAGACCTTCAAGGAGCTGGGGATCACCACGCTCGTCGAGGTGTGCCCGGGCGGCACCCTGACGGGCCTGGCCAAGCGGGCGCTGCCCGGCGTGCGGACGCTGGCCCTCAAGACCCCCGACGATCTCGACGCGGCCCGCGCGCTCATCTCCGAGCACGCAGGTGCCTAAGGAGCCGTACATGGCGAAGATCAAGCCCAGCAAGGGCGCCCCGTACGCGCGCATCCTCGGTGTCGGTGGCTACCGGCCGACCCGGGTGGTGCCCAACGCGGTGATCCTCGAGAAGATCGACTCGTCCGACGAGTGGATCCGCTCGCGCTCCGGCATCGAGACCCGGCACTGGGCGGGCCCCGAGGAGACCGTCGCCGCGATGGCCGTCGAGGCCTCCGGCAAGGCGGTCGCGGACGCCGGCATCGACGCCGAGCAGATCGGCGCGGTGGTCGTCTCGACCGTCTCGCACTTCAGCCAGACCCCGGCCGTCGCCACCGAGATCGCGGACAAGCTGGGCACGAACAAGGCCGCCGCGTTCGACATCTCGGCCGGCTGCGCGGGCTTCGGTTACGGCCTGACGCTCGCCAAGGGCATGGTGGTGGAAGGTTCCGCCGAGTACGTGCTCGTGATCGGCGTGGAGCGGCTCAGCGACCTGACCGACCTGGAGGACCGGGCCACGGCCTTCCTGTTCGGCGACGGCGCCGGCGCGGTCGTGGTCGGCCCCGCCCAGGAGCCGGGCATCGGCCCGACCGTGTGGGGCTCCGAGGGCGACAAGTCCGAGACGATCAAGCAGACCGTTCCCTGGGACCGCTTCCACATCGGCGACGTCACCGAACTGCCCCTCGACAGCGAGGGCAACGTCAAGTTCCCTGCGATCACGCAGGAGGGCCAGGCGGTGTTCCGCTGGGCCGTGTTCGAGATGGCGAAGGTCGCCCAGCAGGCGCTGGACGCGGCCGGGATCACCGCGGACGACCTGGACGTCTTCATCCCGCACCAGGCCAACGTGCGGATCATCGACTCGATGGTGAAGACGCTGAAACTGCCGGAGCATGTCACGGTCGCCCGTGACATCCGCACCACCGGCAACACCTCGGCCGCCTCGATTCCGCTCGCGATGGAGCGGCTTCTGGCGACCGGGGAGGCGAAGAGTGGCGACACCGCGCTCGTCATCGGGTTCGGGGCGGGTCTCGTCTTCGCCGCCACGGTCGTTACCCTCCCCTAGGCACTCCGTGTCGGATCACGCGATCCGGTGCGGGAGCAGCACCGTCTGCCGCTAGCGCGGCGGGCGCCGTTAAACCGTCTGGAATATCGAAGAAGGAGCGCCTGACATGGCCGCCACTCAGGAAGAGATCGTCGCCGGTCTCGCCGAGATCGTGAACGAGATCGCCGGGATCCCCACCGAGGACGTCCAGCTGGACAAGTCCTTCACCGACGACCTGGACGTCGACTCGCTGTCCATGGTCGAGGTAGTCGTCGCCGCCGAGGAGCGCTTCGACGTGAAGATCCCGGACGAGGACGTCAAGAACCTGAAGACCGTCGGCGACGCGACCGACTACATCCTCAAGCACCAGGCCTGAGCCACCCCTTAGGCCGCAGGCTGCAAGGCCCCGCCACCCGGCGGTGGCGCCGTATGAATCCCGCATCCGTTGGAGAAAGAATTCCCGTGAGCCCGACCAATCGCACCGTGGTCGTCACCGGTATCGGCGCAACCACACCGCTGGGTGGCGACGCAGTTTCTACCTGGGAGGGCCTGGTCGCCGGCAAGTCCGGCGTCAGCCTCCTCCAGCAGGAGTGGGCGGCCGAGCTGCCCGTCCGCATCGCCGCGCAGATCGCCGTCGAGCCGGGCGAGGTCATCCCCCGGCCGCAGGCCCGCAAGCTGGACCGGTCCGCGCAGTTCGCGCTGATCGCCGCTCAGGAGGCCTGGAAGGACGCCGGTTTCACCGTCAGGGCCGGTGAGGACGCGTCCGTGAACCCCGACCGTCTCGGTGCTGTCATCGCCTCCGGCATCGGCGGTGTGACGACGCTCCTGGACCAGTACGACGTGCTCAAGGAGAAGGGCGTACGCCGCGTCTCCCCGCACACGGTGCCGATGCTGATGCCCAACTCCCCGGCGGCCAACGTCGGGATCGAGCTGGGTGCCCGCGCCGGTGTGCACACCCCCGTCTCGGCCTGCGCCTCGGGCGCGGAGGCCATCGGGTACGCGATCGAGATGATCCGCACCGGGCGTGCGGACATCGTCGTGGCCGGTGGTACCGAGGCCGCCATCCACCCGCTGCCCATCGCAGCGTTCGGCAACATGATGGCGATGTCCAAGAACAACGACGACCCCGAGGGCGCCTCGCGTCCCTACGACGCCGGCCGCGACGGCTTCGTGCTCGGTGAGGGCGCCGGTGTGATCGTGCTGGAGTCCGAGGAGCACGCGAAGGCCCGCGGCGCGCGGATCTACGTCGAGGCGGTCGGCCAGGGCATCTCCGCGGACAGCCACCACATCACGCAGCCGGAGCCGTCCGGCAACGGCATCGCGCACGCGCTGCAGAACCTGCTGGACAACACGGATCTGAAGCCGGCCGAGATCGTGCACGTGAACGCGCACGCCACGTCGACGCCGCAGGGCGACGTCGCCGAGATCAAGGCGCTGCGGAAGGTGTTCGGCGACGACGTCGACCACATGGCCATCTCCGCGACGAAGTCGATGACCGGTCACCTGCTGGGCGGCGCCGGTGGCATCGAGACCGTCGCGTCGATCCTGGCGCTGGTGAACCGTACGGCTCCGCCGACCATCAACGTGGAGAACCTCGACCCGGAGGTCAACGCGGATGTGGTGACCGGTGAGGCGCGGGCTCTGCCCGAGGGCCGCATCGCCGCGCTGAACGACTCGTTCGGCTTCGGCGGGCACAACGTGGTCCTGGCGTTCCGGACGATCTGAGAACGTGAGTGAAGGGCCTCCACCGGCAGGTGGGGGCCCTTCCTCGTGTCCGGATACTCAGACCACCTGGTGCAGCCAGCGCACCGGTGCGCCCTCTCCCGCATATCTGAACGGCTCGAGTTCGTCGTCCCAGGGCTTGCCGAGGAGCTTGGAGAGTTCGGCCTCCAGGTCGGTCTCCCCCCGCTGGCTGCGCTGCAGGGCCGCACGGAGGCGGTCCTCGGGGATGAGGATGTCGCCGTGGATGCCGGTGACGGCGTGGAAGATGCCGAGGTCGGGGGTGCAGCTGTAGCGCTCGCCCTCGGCGGTCGGGCAGGGCTCGGCGGTGACCTCGAAGCGCAGCAGGTGCCAGCCGCGCAGCGCCGAGGCGAGTTTGGAGGCCGTGCCGGCCTCGGCCTGCCAGGAGCACTCCGAGCGCCAGGTACCGGGGGCCGCGGGCTGCCGGATCCAGTCGAGGCTGACGCGCGTGCCGAGCACCCCGGCGACGGCCCACTCGACGTGCGGGCACAGCGCGCGCGGCGCGGAGTGCACGTACAGAACTCCACGTGTCGTCACCGGAACCTCCGGGCAGAGCGGGACATCTTGCGGACTGGCTGGGCGGCAGTGGCACGACGGCCGCGTTGATGGCGAGGCTACCCTGCGGCGGCGCAAGGAGTGTGACGTACCGTCGGTCCCGGTGCCAGGAAACCGCCGCCATTCACCCAGGGGGACGCTTGTACGGGGGTGCGCCGTTCCGGCGGGCCCGGCCGGGAACCCTCGCACGTTGTTATGGAGGAAGCCCGGAGCGACGACGAGGGGATCACCAGGGGATGCGGAAGCGAAGCAGCCGTACACGGGCGGCTCTTGCCGTCGTGGCGGCCGCCGTGCTGGGGCTCGCCGGATGCGACGCCGGTGGCGGGGGTTCGCCGGCGCCGGAGGCCACCAAGGCGCGGGCCGCGCGGCCGGCCCCGGTGTGGAACCGCAGCCCGGACTCGATCGCGGCGGTCGGCGACTCGATCACGCGCGGTTTCGACGCGTGCACGGTGCTGGCGGACTGCCCCGAGGTGTCGTGGGCGACGGGCAGCGACGCCGAGGTGGACAGCTTGGCGGTGCGGCTGCTCGGGGTGACCGGGGCGGCGGAGCACAGCTGGAACTACGCGGTGACCGGCGCCCGGATGGCCGACCTGCCGGAGCAGATGGCGCAGGCGGCCGCCCGTGAACCGGAGTTGGTGACGGTGATGGCCGGGGCGAACGACGCCTGCCGTGCGTCGGCGTCGGCGATGACCTCGGTCGCCGACTTCCGCGCGGACTTCGAGGAGGCGCTGAGCACGCTGCGTTCGACGCTGCCCAGGACCCAGGTGTACGTGGCGAGCGTGCCGAACCTCAAGCGGCTGTGGTCCGAGGGCCGGACCAACGCGCTGGGCAAGCAGGTGTGGAAGCTGGGCATCTGCCCGTCCATGCTGGCCGGCGCGGACGACCTGACCAGCGCGGCCACCCTGCGCCGGGACCAGGTGCAGCAGCGGGTGGTGGAGTACAACACGGTGCTGCGGGAGGTGTGCGCCAAGGACCGCCGCTGCCGCTTCGACGGCAACGCGGTCTACGACTACGACTTCGGCACCGACCAGCTCAGCCACTGGGACTGGTTCCACCCGAGCCGGGACGGCCAGGCACGGCTCGCGTCGATCGCCTACCGGACGATCACCGCGCCGAATCCGGTCCCCTAGGGCGCCGGCCGCCTAGTGTTTTCCACATGAGCGAACTTTTCGGCACACTTTCCGACGGCACCGAGGTTCATCGCTGGACGCTGGAGCGTGCCGGGACACGGGTGGAGGTCCTGACGTACGGCGGGATCGTGCGGTCGGTGGAGGTCCCGGACCGGGAGGGGGACAGGGCCCCCGTGGTGCTGGGATTCGCCGGGCTGGACGGCTATCTCGCGCACCCGGAGCCGTACTTCGGCGCCCTGGTCGGCCGGTACGCCAACCGGATCGCGGGCGCCCGCTTCCCCCTGGACGACCGGGTGTACGCGCTGGAGCCGAACAACGGGCCCCACTCGCTGCACGGCGGCCACCGCGGCTTCGACAAGCGGGTGTGGGACGCGGAACCGGTCGAGCACGGGGTGCGGCTGAGCCGGGTGAGCGCGCACGGCGAGGAGGGCTTCCCGGGCCGGCTGGAGGTGTCGGCGACGTACACGCTGGACGCTTCCGGCGCGCTGCGGGTCGCGTACGAGGCGGTGACGGACGCGCCGACGGTGATCAACCTCACCAACCACAGCTACTTCAACCTGGCCGGCCCCGACACGGGCACCGCCGGCGGGCACGAACTGCGGCTCGCCGCGTCCCGGTACACCCCGGTCGACGCGGACCTGATCCCGACCGGAGGGCTGCGGGACGTGTCCGGCTCCCGCTTCGACTTCCGGGAGGCCCGCAAGGTCGGCTCGGGCTACGACCACAACTTCGTCCTGGACAAGGGGGTGACCGAGACCCCCGAGGAGGTGGCCGAGCTGCACGAGCCGGCGTCCGGGCGGACCCTGACCGTGGCGACGACCGAGCCGGGCCTCCAGCTCTACACGGCCGACCACCTCTCGGACCCGTTCGCTCCCGGCGACGGCATCGCCCTGGAGACCCAGCACTTCCCGGACTCCCCCAACCGGCCGCAGTTCCCCGGTACGGAACTGCGGCCGGGCGAGGTGTACCGCTCGGAGACGGTGTACGGCTTCGGCGTCCGGGGCTGCTGACGGCGCCGTCCCGCCTCCCTACAGGTCGTCGGAGAGCACGGGGTCCAGGATCTTACGGCGGCGTCCCCAGCGCTTGTTCTCCATCTGGAGGTCGGCCTGCGCCGGCGACGACTCGTCCGCCGGCGTGAGCGCCAGGACCTCCGTCCGCGCGGCCAGCTCCGGGGACGAGGAGGCAGCGGTGGCCCAGGAGGCCGATACGGCCGGGGACGCCGCGGAGGCCGAGGACGCCGAGGGCGCATCCACGGCGAGCGGCACCAGCCGCTCGCCGCGCACCTTGGCGTCGCTCCTGGCATCGCTCTGGCCCTTGGCCTCGCTCTGGCTCTTGCCCTTGCGCACCCGCCACAGCCCCCGGGACTGCAGGGCGGTGCCGAGGTTGTTCAGGACCCGGCCCTCGTTGTCGCCCAGCTCGGTGAACCGGGCGGCGGCCTGCTGGTGAGCGTCGATGGCCTCGTCGAACCGCCGCACCTGCTGCAAAGCCATGCCCAGATTGTTCAGGGCCCGGCCCTCACCCTCGCTGTCGCCGAGTTCCGTGAACCGGGCGGCGGCCTTCTGATGCGCGTCGATCGCCTCGTCGAACCGCCGCACCTGCTGCAAAGCCGTACCCAGATTGTTCAGCGCCCGGCCCTCACCGTCATGGTCACCCAGCTCGGCGAACCGAGCGGCGCCCTTCTGATGCGCGTCGATCGCCTCATCGAACCGCCGCACCTGCTGCAAAGCCGTACCCAGATTGTTCAGCGCCCGGCCCTCACCGTCATGGTCACCCAGCTCGGCGAACCGAGCGGCGGCCTGCTGGTGG
>NZ_JBWKIR010000003.1:0-276432 GCF_056432605.1 Streptomyces sp. NPDC045022 | reverse complement strand
GGGCGTCGATCGCCTCATCGAACCGCCGCACCTGCTGCAGGGCCGTACCCAGGTTGTTCAGGGCCTGCCCCTCGCGGTGATGGTCACCCAGCTCGGCGAACCGGGCGGCGGCCTGCTGGTGGGCGTCGATCGCCTCATCGAACCGCCGCACCTGCTGCAGGGCCGTACCCAGGTTGTTCAGGGCCTGCCCCTCGCGGTGATGGTCACCCAGCTCGGTGAAACAGGTGGCGGCCTGCTGGTGGGCGTCGATCGCCTCGTCGAACCGCTGCACCTGCTGCAGGGCCGTGCCGAGGTTGTTCAGGGCCTGGCCTTCGCCATGGCGCTCCACCAGCTCGCGGCACGCGACGAGGTCCTGCTGGTGGGCCGCGATGGCCTCGTCGAACCGCTGCACCTGCTGGAGGGCGATGCCGAGGCTGTTCAGCGCCCGGCTCTCGCCATGACGTTCGCCCAGTTCGCGGCAAATTATCAGGTCCTGCTGATAGCTCATGGGGTCTCCCGGGAGTTGCGCCGTTCATGACGACACCCTCAGCAATCAGCCAAACGTGGACGGCCGCAACCGGTCAGGGGCCGGTGGCACCCAACCGAATGGTGCTTTCGCCTGTCTGGCGGACGGGCGCGGTCCGGGTCCGCGCCGCGCGTCCCCGGACGCCACGAGCCCCGGTCCAGGGGTCAGGTCCCGGACCGGGGCTGCTCTTGGGGGGCTTGTCCCGGATCAGACGTTAATCGGCGCGGTCGGCCCGCGGTCGGCGATCGAGCCTCCGGCTGCGATCTCGTACGAACCCTTCACAAAAGCCGACCGGGCACGGCGGTATCACCTGCCGGCCGGCACCGCCGCCACGACTTCGATCTGCCGTCGGTGTGTTCGACGCGGGCGACCTGCGAGTAGTACGGGCTCAGTGGCTGCGGCGCGCCGGCGGGTTCCCGAGGGTGATCCGCATGCCCTTGACGCCAGGACCGGCCCGGACATGCGACAAGCGAATGTCCCGCATGGCCGCCATGCCCCGGCCGCGTGGCTCTTTCGCGCCGGGGACCGGGGGCACCATGGCGCCGGTCACTTCCGTCACGCGATACTGCCGCCGTCCACCGCGGCACGCGCCCACAGCGACGGAAGGACCCGAACTCCCTTGTCATCCACCCGAATTCACGTCGGGGTGCTCGGCCTGGCCCTGCTGGCCGGCCTGTCCGCCCCCACCGCCACGGCCTCCGCCGCCGCGCCGGCGACGCCCCCCTCCGCCACCGTCGAGGAGCAGCGGCTCGACAACGCCGTACCGCGGGAGATCCTCCGCCGCTCCGGATTCGACGACGTGGCACCGCGGTTCAGCCGCGAGCTGGAGCGGGCGCCCTCCTATGCGCGGGCCCGGCGCGTCGTCGTACGGGAGGGATCCGCGCTGTGGCGGCGGGCCGTGGACCGGGCGCAGGGGCGGGGTGCGCCGGGCGGTGACCTGAGCCGGGACGACGACCGTCCGCTGTACTGGGCTCGGCTGGCGCTGACGCGGGAAGTACGGAGCTGGGAGCCGGAGTTCGGCATCAGCGACCGGCAGAGGTCCTCGCTGCTGGACCAGTTGGAGCAGACCTCGCGCGGCCGGACCGACCTCCGCTACCCGGACAAGGGGCGGGTGCGGCGGGTCCTGCTCACCGGCTTCGACCCCTTCACCCTCGACCGGGACATCCGCATCTCCAACCCGTCCGGGGCCACCGCGCTCGCGCTCGACGGCACGGTGATCGAGACGGCCCAGGGCCCGGCGCGCATCGAGACCGCCATGTTCCCGGTGCGCTGGCACGACTTCACCGGGGGCACCTCCCAGGCGTTCGGCTCAGGGGAAGGGGCGGTGGAAGGGGCCGTGGAGCGGACGCTGCGGCCGTATCTGCCGAAGGTGGATCTGTTCACGACCGTGAGCCAGGGCCGCGTCGGCCGGTTCGACATCGAGCGCACCAACGGCGCCTGGCGGGGTGGCTTCCCGGACAACGACAACGTCTCACGGACGGAGACCGTCCCGGTCGCCGATCCGGCCTCGCAGCCCCAGTGGACGACGACGACCCTGCCGTACTCCGCCATCACGGCCGCGGACACGGGACGCTTCCCCGTCCGCGACCACACGGAGGTGACCGAGATCCCGGTGGGCGGCACCGGCCCCGTCGTACGGCCGGACGGCCCGAGCCCCGGCTCGACGGCGCGTGCCGGGGGCGGCGGCGACTACCTGTCCAACGAGATCGCCTACCGGGCCACGCTGCTGCGGGACCGCCTCGGCCTGCACGACAGCCTGCCGGGCGGACATGTGCACACGCCCGTTCTCCAGTTCGGCTCCGGCAACACCGACCCGGCGACCGGCACGGTCACCGACCCGGAGTTCGTGCACAACCGGCTGGACATCATCGACCAGGTGCGGTCGATCGTGACGGTCGCGCTCGGTGCGACGGAGCGAGCGCGCGACTGACACCGAGAGCGGTCAGGACCGGGCCGATCACCGTGCCGAGAGCCTTCCGGCCCGGGTCACGGGGTGACGTCCTCCGTCTCGGGCTCCCCGTCGCGAGCGGAGTCGTCGCCGGTGCTCTCCTCGTCCAGCAGGTCACGGGCGAGGAGCGTGGCGCCGGCGACCGCGCCCGGCATCAGGAACACCGCGACGAACGGCACCAGGAAGGCCAGGCCCAGGGGTGTGCCGAAACCCCAGACCAGGGTCTTGCGGGAGCGGAGCAGGGTGAGCCGGGTGCGCAGTTCCACGCCCCGGCGCTGCAGGGCCACGGCGGTCAGTTCCTCGGTGAGGAAGAAGCCCGTGACGAAGAAGCCGAGCACGGGTACGACGGTCTGGCCGACGAACGGCAGGAAGCCGAGGGCGAAGAGCAGCACACCCCACAGCACGGCCCGGACCAGGACGCGCAGGCTGTCGCGGGCCGAGATCCACAGCTCGCGCCAGAGCGGGAGGCCGGACCGCGGGGCGGTGCCGTCGGGTGAGACGTCGGCGTCGACCTGCTCCGACAGGTTCTCGTAGAACGGCTGGCCGACCAGCAGGGTGACGGCGGTGAAGGTGAGCACCGCCAGCAGCAGCCCGAGGGCGAACAGGACGGCCGTCAGGAAGCCGCGGAACAGGCCCTGCCAGGGACTGGACCAGTGGTCCGCGAACGGGGTCGCCCAGGCGACCGCGTCCTCGCCCCACACGGCGAGCGCGACCAGCGCCGCCACGTAGAGGACCAGCGTGATCAGGCCGGGCAGCAGGCCGAGGCCGTAACTACGGCCGTGCCGGGCCACCCAGCGCTGGCCCTTCAGCAGATAACCGAACCCCACCCCGAGATCGCGCATGGCGGAAACTTTACCCAAGGCCTCACGCGTCGAGCATGCGGCGCAGCAGGTCGCGCAGGGAGCGCCGTTCGTCCGCGGAGAGGCCGGCGAGGGGTTCGCGGGCGAAGCGCAGGCCTTCGCGCAGGTCCCGGGCGACCCGCAGGCCGTCCTCGGTGGCGGCGGCCACCTTCACCCGGCGGTCGGTCGGGTCGGGGCGCCGCTCCACCAGGCCGCGGGACTCCAGGCGGTCCACTATCCCGGTGACGTTCGAGGGCTCGCACTTGAGCTTCTGGGCGAGCTTGCGCATGGGCAGGGGTTCCAGCGCCAGCAGGCTGAGGAGCCGGGCCTGCGGGCCGGTCAGCCTGTGCTCGCCCGCCGCCTCCTCGTAGTCCGCGTAGAAGCGGGCCACGACGTCACCGATCAGCTCGACGACCTCCATGGTGAGGGCGTCGACGCGGTGGGGCTTCGGTGGGGTGGACATGCCCACCAGGATACCCGGTTACTTGACATGCTGAAATATTCAGGTGCAGGGTTGTTTCAGGTACTGAAGCATCTGAGTCACCCAAGGAAGGCCCCCTCATGTCCGAGTCCCCCGCACTCCCCGCCGTAAGCCGCGAGTGGCACCTGCTCAGCCGCCCGGTCGGCTGGCCGAAGCCCGAGGACTTCGCCCTGGTCGAGGTGCCGGTCCCGACCCCCGGTGAGGGCCAGGTGCTGGTGCGGAACAAGTACCTCTCCGTCGACCCGTACATGCGCGGCCGGATGAGCGCCGCCAAGTCGTACGTCGCCCCCTTCGAGCTGGGCAAGGTCATGCAGGGCGGCGCGGTCGGCGAGGTCGTCGCCTCCAACGCCGAGGGCATCGCGGTCGGCGACCACGTCCTGCACTTCTTCGGCTGGCGCGAGTACGCGGCCGTGGACGCGAAGAACGCCGTGCGGGTCGACTCCGATGCCGCGCCGCTGTCGACGTACCTGGGCGTCCTCGGCATGACCGGCCTGACCGCCTACGCCGGCCTGCTGCGCACCGCCTCCTTCAAGGAGGGCGACGTCGTCTTCGTCTCCGGCGCGGCCGGTGCCGTCGGCAGCCAGGTCGGGCAGATCGCCAAGCTCAAGGGCGCCTCACGGGTCATCGGCTCGGCCGGCTCCGACGAGAAGGTCAAGCTGCTCGTCGAGGAGTACGGCTTCGACGCCGCGTTCAACTACAAGAACGGCCCGGTGGGCGAGCGGCTGCGCGAGGCCGCCCCCGACGGCATCGACGTGTACTTCGACAACGTCGGCGGCGAGCACCTGGAGGCCGCCATCGGAGCACTGAACGAGGGCGGCCGGATCGCTGTCTGCGGCATGATCTCCGTCTACAACAACACCGAGCCCGCCCCCGGCCCGCGGAACCTCGCCCGGCTCATCCAGACCCGCGGCCGCATCGAGGGCTTCCTGGTCGGCGACCACTACGACCTGCAGCCGCAGTTCGTCCAGGAGGTCGGCCCCTGGGTCGCCTCGGGCGCGCTGAAGTACCGCGAGACGGTCGTCGAGGGCATCGAGAACAACCTGGAGGCGTTCCTCGGGGTCCTGCGCGGCGACAACACCGGCAAGATGATCGTCAAGCTCTGACCCCTGGCCTGGACTTTCCGGCATGCGGTAGTTTCTTTCCAAAATCCGCCGTCGATCGTGGGCGCGAGTCACGGCGGACCGAGGAGGAAGACAACCGCATGCCCATTCAGCAGTCCGACGTCCTGTACACGGCTGTCGCCACCGCCGAGAACGGCCGGGACGGCCGCGTCGCCACCGACGACGGCAAGCTCGACGTCGTCGTGAACCCGCCCAAGGAGATGGGGGGCAGCGGCGCCGGCACCAACCCGGAGCAGCTGTTCGCCGCCGGGTACAGCGCCTGCTTCCAGGGCGCGCTCGCCGTGGTCGCCCGCCAGGAGGGCGCCGACGTCTCCGGCTCGACCGTCACCGCGAAGGTCGGCATCGGCAAGAACGAGGACGGTTTCGGCCTCATCGTGGAGATCACGGCGGACATTCCGGGCGCCGACGAGGCCACCGCGCGAGCTCTGATCGAAAAGGCTCACCAGGTGTGCCCGTACTCGAAGGCGACGCGGGGGAACATCACCGTGACGCTGGCCTGACGTCGGTCGTTGCGTAGACGGCAGCCGCATCCTTGGACGTGGGGTGCGGCTGCTGTACGTCCGCCCCGGCCCCGAAGTGGCGAGCGGGCGTCAGGTGCTCGCCAGCGCCGCCCGGTGTACGGCGGCCGCCAGTCGGCTGTTCTCCGGTGCCGCTCCCCCCGGGAAGGCGAAACGGCGGCGGGTGTAGCCGTAGGCCAGGCCGCTGCGGGGGTCGGCGAAGGACTGGACGCCGTTCGCGCCGCTGTGGCCGATCGTGCCGGCGCCGAGGAAGGGGTGCCAGGTGTCGGCGGTCGCCTGGAAGCCGAGGCCGAAGGACTTGTGGGCGCGGGCCACCAGGTCGTACCCCGCGGAGTGGATCTGCCCGAACTCCGCGACCGTGTCCTCCTTGAGCAGCGGGGCCTTGCCGTCGACCTCGCTGACGGCCGCCGCGTACATCCCCGCGAGACCGCGCGCCGAGGCCACCCCGCCCACCGACGCCGGGCCCTTGGCGCGGATCAGCCGCTCGTTCGCCAGCCCCTCCAGGTCGGTCGGCTCCGCGCCGTGCCGGTTGGAGGCGATCGCGGCGAGGGTGTGCGGCCCCGTCGGCAGCGCGTCGAGGAGGGCCTGCTGCTCGGCGGTCGGGAGCATCGGCTGGACGGTACGGAACCGGGGTTCCCGGCCGGCCGGCAGGCCCAGGTGGAAGTCGAGACCGTAGGGCGTGCGGATCCGCTCCTCGTACAGCTCCTGGATGGTCCGGCCCGTGGCCCGCCGGACGACCTCGCCGGTCAGCGCGCCGATGACCAGGGCGTGGAAGCCGAAGGCCGTGCCCGGCCGCCAGAACGGCCGCTGGTCGGCGAGGCGTTCGGCGATCGCCCGGTCGTCGGCCAGCTCCGCGCGGGTGAAGCCGGTGTCGGTGCCGATGAGCCCCGCGCGGTGCGCCAGCAGGTCCCGCAGGGTCAGCGCGCCCTTGCCCTCGGCGGCGAACTCCGGCCAGTAGTAGGTGACTTTTCGGTCCAGCTCCAGCGTGCCGTCCTGCACGAGCAGCGCCGCGACCAGGTGGGCCGCGCCCTTCGTGGCCGAGTACACGCCGTAGAGCGACTCGCCCGCCACGCCCTCGCCCGCCCACAGGTCCACGACGCGGCGTCCGCGCACGTAGGCGCACAACTGACCCTCGTAGTCGTCCCGTTCCCCGGCGACGAAGGCGGCGAACTCCTCGCGCACCGCCTCGAAGCCGTCGGCGACCGTCCCGTGGACGGTGTTCTGCTGCGTCATCCGCTCTCCTCGACCGAGCCGCTGCTCGCTGCACCCTCTCCCGACAACGTCCGCTCGCGCTCCGGGCGTTCCCGAGACCGATACGGCGAGACCTACCTGTTCGACTCAACCGCCCACCGAGCCGGAGGGTGTGACCGGTACCCCGGATGGCGCAGGGAAGGGGTGGTGCGGGGCACGCCTCGGGCGCGACTCAGGTGCACCACCACAGGAAGCGGTCGCAGGTCCTGGTGGGCGACGGTTCCGGGGTCGGGTCGGCGGTCGTCGGAGCCGCGGTGGGGGTGGCGGCGGGCCCGGTCGTGGCCGACGAGGCGGCGGGGGCGGTGGTCGACGCACCGGCGCGCGCCGTGGCCGACCGCTGCGCCGTGGCGGTGTCGGTGGCGGACGGGGAGACGGAGTCCTTGTCCTTGGCGGACGCGGAGGCGGACGCGGAGGCGGACGCGGAGCCGGAGGCGTCCGGGGAGGCCGACGTACCCGGGGAGACGGCGGCGGTGCCGTCGAGCGGGTCGGCCGTGCGGTCCGGCGCCGCGGAGGAGGCGCCGCCGTCGGCCGAGGTGTCCCCGCCCGTGGCCGGCGTGTCACCGGAGAACGGCGAGAAGGGCGCGTCCGTGCCCAGTTCGGCGAGGCTGAGTCCCCCCGCGGCCAGGACGAAGCCCGCGGCGACCAGCACGGTACGGCGACGGCGGCGCCGGTGCGCGGCGGCCTTGCGGTCCCGCCGGCTGGAGTCGGTCTCGGCGGGGCTCGCGGTGGCGGTGCCGCGCCCCCTGCGCCGGGCGGCCCGGCCACCGGCCCCGGCCTCACCCCGTTGCTCGCGCTCCTCCTCCGGCCCGTCCGGCTCTTCCCGCTCGTCCGGTCCGTCCGACTCGTACGCAGCGGTGACGTCGTGGTCCCGGGTGACGCCGTGGCCCTCGGCAGGCGCGTCACCGCCGTACCGCTGCGCGGGGACGCGCTCGTCGAAGCCCGCGGAAGGGTCCTGCCCGCCGTACCCCTGGGAAGGGATGTGCCCGCCGTACCCCTCGGGGACGACCTGCTCGCCGTACCCACCGGCGGGGACCTGGCCGCCGTACGCCTGCGCCGGAACCTGGCCGCCGTACGTCTCACCCGTACCCGCGTACGCGTGTGCGACCGGCGCCTGTGTGGACACGTCGAGCCGCTCGGCCGGTGCGCCGCACCCCGGGCAGGCCAGAGCGCCGTTGAGGTGCCGTTGGCACGGGTGGCAGTAGTCCATGACGCGGGAAGACTAAGGTCCACGCGGGTCACGTTCCTAGCCACGCCTGTGAAGGTTTGGTAGGAGAGCGAAAGAATTCTCGAAAGCCGTGCCGAAACCGTTACCCGTTCGACCCATTGACACTCCCGCCACCCCGTCCTTACTGTCACGCCAGCATTTCGAACGTGTGACGAAATCTCGAACAGCTGAGGGGCAACTGCCGTGCGCATCACCGGAATCAGCACACACGTGGTCGGCACGCCGTGGCGCAACCTGACCTACGTCCAGGTGCACACCGACGAGGGGATCACCGGAGTCGGCGAGACCCGGATGCTCGGTCACACCGACGCGCTGATCGGCTATCTGCGGGAGGCCGAGGCCAATCACATCCTCGGATCGGACCCGTTCGCCGCCGAGGATCTCGTACGGCGCATGAAGTACGGCGACTACGGCCGCGCCGGTGAGATCGTGATGTCCGGCATCGCGGTCGTCGAGATGGCGTGCTGGGACATCAAGGGCAAGGCCCTGGGGGTGCCGGTCTGGCAGTTGCTCGGCGGCAAGGTCACCGACAAGGTGAAGGCCTACGCCAACGGGTGGTACACGACCGAGCGGACCCCGGAGGCCTACCACAAGGCGGCCCAGGGGGTCGTCGAGCGCGGGTACCGGGCGCTGAAGATCGACCCGTTCGGCACCGGTCACTTCGAACTCGACCACGCGCAGACGCTGTACGCCGTCTCGCTCATCGAGGCCGTGCGCGATGCGATCGGCCCGGACGCCGAGCTGATGCTGGAGATGCACGGCCGCTTCTCCCCCGCCACCGCGGTACGGCTCGCGCGTGAGCTGGCCCCCTTCAAGCCCGCCTGGCTGGAGGAGCCCGTGCCGCCGGAGAACCTCAAGGCGCTGGAGAAGGTCGCGGCCAAGGTCGACATCCCGGTCGCCACCGGTGAGCGCATCCACGACCGCATCGAGTTCCGCGAGCTGTTCGAGAACCAGTCCGTGGACATCATCCAGCCCGACGTCGGCCACATCGGCGGCATCTGGGAGACGCGGAAGCTGGCCGCGACCGCCGAGACCCACTACATGCTCGTCGCGCCGCACAACGTGGGCGGGTCGGTGCTGACCGCCGCCTCTCTCCAGGTCGGCTTCACCTCCCCGAACTTCAAGATCCTCGAGCACTTCAACGACTTCGCGGACGCGGAGATCAAGAAGGTCGTCAGGGGGGCACCGCAGGTCGTCGACGGGTACTTCCACCTGTCCGACGCGCCGGGTCTCGGGGTCGAGCTGGACGTCGACGCGGCGGCCGAGTTCCCGCAGCAGCAGGCCCGGTTCGACCTGTGGGCCGACGGCTGGGAGCAGCGCAGGCCGAAGGGCACCAAGTGAGTTCCCAGGTGCTGATCGAGGCGCCGGGCGTGCACCGGGTCGAGGCCCACACGCCTCGCGACCCCGGTCCCGGTGAGGCCCTGGTGGCCGTGCACGCGGCCGGCATCTGCGGCAGCGACCGCGAGGTGTACCAGGGCAACCGGCCGAAGGGGTACGTCCGTTACCCGCTCACTCCCGGCCACGAGTGGTCGGGGACGGTCACGGCGGTGGGGGCCGGGGTGCCCGCCTCGCTCGTCGGGCGCAAGGTCGTCGGCGAGGGCTTCCGCAACTGCCAGGTCTGCGACCGCTGTCACGCGGGCGAGACCACGCTGTGCACGGACGGCTACGAGGAGACCGGCTTCACCCAGCCGGGCGCCATGGCCGGCACGCTCACCCTGCCCGCGCGGCTGCTGCACGTCCTGGCGGACGACGCCGACCTCACCGCCGCCGCGCTGCTGGAGCCGGCCGCCTGCATCGCGGCCGCCGCGCTCAAGACGGGAGCACGGCCGGGCGAGCGGGTCGCGGTGGTCGGCACGGGCACGCTCGGGATGTTCGCCGTGCAGTTCCTGAAGGCCGTTTCGCCGGTGGAGCTGCTGGTGGTGGGCACGCGGAACGACCGTGAGGCGCTGTCCCGGCGGTTCGGGGCCACCGACTTCCGGCTCAGGGACGGGGAACTCCCCGACGACTTCGACGTGGTGATCGAGACCGCCGGGTCCGCGTCCGCCGCGCGCACCGCCGCCTCGCTGCTCCGGCGCGGCGGACGCCTGGTCCTGACCGGCATCCCGGCGCCGGGCGCGGACGGGCTCGATCCGACCGGCCTCGTCGTACGGCAGCTGGAGGTGCACACCGTCTTCGGGGCGCCGCCGGACGCCTGGGCGCACACCGTGCGGGTGTTCGGCGCCGGGCTGCTGGACCCGCTGCCGCTGGTCTCGCACGAGCTGCCGCTGACCGAGTTCTCGCAGGCCATCGAGCTGGTCGGGGCCGGCGACCCGAAGGTGGGCAAGGTGCTGCTCCGCCCCTAGGAGGTGTCTCCCCCCAGCCGTACGCCGGTCGGGGCGTGACCTGACGGCGCCCTGGCCGGCGTACCACCAAGGCTTTTCGGCAGTGCCACCAAGGCCTTTCCGCGCCCCGAGCCGCGAACCTTGTCCGATATATCGAACACAAAGGACAGCTTGTGACCGACGCTTCCGCCCCGGCAGCCCGCAGGCCCGGCGAGCAGGTGCTCGCCGCACTCGGCCTGAGCGCGGCCGCCCTCGACCCCGCCGACACCTCCGCCCACAGCTTCCCGGGCGGCGGCCGCTGGCGCACCGAGATCCCCTCGTGCGAGGGCCCCGAAGCGCTGGCGGTCGTGCTCAAGGAGGCCTCCCGCCTCGATGTGCCGATCCACCGGATCAGCCAGGGCAGCGGCGTGTGGATGCTCACCGACGCCGAGATCACCGAGATGGTCGGGGCCACCGCCGAACGCGACATCGAGCTGTGCCTGTTCACCGGCCCGCGCGGCACCTGGGACATCGGGGGCTCGGTGCGGTCCGACTCGCGGGGGGCCGGACTGCGTGCCCGGGGTCACGACGCCATGGCGGGCTGTGTCGAGGACGCCGTGCGGGCCACCGAGTTGGGCGTCAGGTGCCTGCTGGTCGCGGACGAGGGCGTGCTGTGGACCCTGCACCGGGCGCGTGAGACCGGGATCATCCCGGCCGACACCACGCTGAAGGTCTCGGCGCTGATCGGCCCCGTCAACCCGGCCTCCTACGCCGTCTACGAGCGGCTCGGCGCCGACTCCGTCAACGTGCCCAGCGATCTGACACTGGATCACCTCACCGAGATCCGCAGGCTGTCCGGCGCCCCCATGGACATGTACATCGAGGCCCCCGACGACCTCGGCGGCTATGTACGGATGTACGAGGTCGCCGAGCTGATCCGGCGCGGCGCCCCGCTCTACCTCAAGTTCGGCCTGTCCAAGGCTCCCGGCATCTACCCGTGGGGCACCCACCTTCGGGACCTGACCCTGGACACCGCCCGGGAGCGGGTGCGGCGCGGCCGGCTCGCCCTGGACCTGCTCGCCCGGCACGGCGCGGACGGCGACATGGCGCCACTCGGCTCCCGGCTGCCCGGCCCGCTGAACCGCTTCCCCAGCACCGCGTGACCCCTCTCAACGACGAGACGACCAAGGACTGATCACCATGCGCAACCGCAGAGCCGCACTCGCCGCGATAGCCGGAGCCGCCTCCCTCGCCCTCACCCTGACCGCCTGCGGGCAGAGCGGTGAGGGCGGCAGCAAGGAGGAGAAGAGCAGCGCCAAGGGGGGCACGATCGGCATCGCGATGCCGACCAAGTCCTCCGAGCGCTGGATCTCCGACGGCAAGAACGTCGTCAAGGACCTCGAGGCCAAGGGCTACAAGACGAAGCTCGTCTACGGCGAGGACGACCCGGAGCAGCAGGTCTCGCAGATCGAGAACCTGATCACGCAGGGCGTCAAGGGCCTGATCATCGCGGCCATCGACAACAAGTCCCTGAACAGCGTGCTCCAGCAGGCCGCGGACGCCGGCATCCCGGTCATCTCCTACGACCGTCTGATCCTCGGCACCAAGAACGTCGACTACTACGCCTCCTTCGACAACGAGAAGGTCGGCCGGCTGCAGGGCACGTACATCGTGCACAAGCTGGGGCTGGACAGCGGCAAGAAGGGCCCGTTCAACATCGAGCTGTTCGCCGGCTCCAACGACGACAACAACACCCGGTACTTCTTCAACGGCGCGATGAGCGTCCTGAAGCCGTACCTGGACAAGAAGCAGCTCGTCGTCCGGTCCGGCCAGACCGCGCTCAACAAGGTCGTCACGCTGCGCTGGGACGGCGCCACCGCCCAGCGGCGCATGGACGACATCCTCACCTCCTCGTACAAGAGCGAGCGGGTCGACGCCGTCCTCTCGCCCTACGACGGCATCTCCATCGGCGTCCTCTCCGCGCTGAAGTCGGACGGCTACGGCTCCGGAAGCAAGCCGCTGCCGGTCATCACCGGCCAGGACGCCGAACTCGCCTCCGTGAAGTCGATCATCAGCGGTCAGCAGACCCAGACCGTCTACAAGGACCTCCGCAAGCTGGCCGAGGTCGCCTCGACGATGGTCGACGACGCCCTGAACGGCAAGAAGCCGCAGGTCAACGACACCAAGTCGTACGACAACGGCAGCAAGGTCGTCCCCGCCTACCTGCTCCAGCCGGTCAGCGTCGACAAGACCAACTACGAGGACGTTCTGGTCAAGGGCGGTTACTACACGGCCGGCCAGCTCAAGTAAGCCCGCTGCCCGACCGACCCCACACTGATTGGAAGGCACGACCATGGCGGGACCCGTCCTGGAAATGCGCTCGATCGTCAAGACCTTTCCCGGTGTCAAAGCGCTCTCGGACGTCACACTGACGGTGCGTCAGGGCGAGGTCCACGCCATCTGCGGCGAGAACGGCGCCGGGAAGTCCACCTTGATGAAGGTGCTCTCCGGCGTCCATCCGCACGGCAGTTACGAGGGCGAGGTCCTCTTCGAGTCAGAGCCCTGCCGGTTCAAGGACATCCGGGCGAGCGAGCAGCACGGCATCGTCATCATCCACCAGGAGCTGGCGCTGGTGCCGTACCTCTCCATCGCGGAGAACATCTTCCTCGGCAACGAGCACGCCAGGCGCGGCTTCATCAACTGGAACGACACGCTCAAGCACGCGACCGAACTGCTGCGCCGGGTCGGTCTGACCGATCACCCGGAGACCCGCGTCGCCGACATCGGCGTGGGCAAGCAGCAGCTCGTGGAGATCGCGAAGGCGCTGTCGAAGCAGGTGAAGCTGCTCATCCTGGACGAGCCGACGGCGGCGCTGAACGACGAGGACAGCGGCAAACTCCTCGATCTCATCCTGGAGTTGAAGAAGCAGGGCATCACCTCGATCATCATCTCCCACAAACTCAACGAGATCCGCCGGGTCGCCGACTCGGTGACGATCATCCGCGACGGGCGCTCCATCGAGACGCTCGATGTGAAGGCCGCGGAGACGACCGAGGACCGGATCATCAGCGGCATGGTCGGCCGCGACCTCGACCACCGCTTCCCCGAGCGCACCCCGCACCAGGCGGAGGAGGGCGCGGCCCCGGCCCTGGAGATCCGCGACTGGACCGTGCACCACCCGATCGACCAGCAGCGCAAGGTGGTCGACGACGTGTCGCTCGAGGTGCGGCGCGGGGAGATCGTCGGCATCGCGGGCCTCATGGGCGCCGGCCGCACCGAACTCGCCATGAGCGTCTTCGGGCGGTCCTACGGCCGGTATGCCGGCGGCACGGTCCTCAGGGACGGCAAGGAGATCCGTACGAAGACCGTCGCCGAGGCGATCGGGCACGGCATCGCGTACGTCACCGAGGACCGCAAGCACTACGGCCTCAACCTCATCGACACCATCAACCGCAACATCTCGCTGACCTCCCTGAGGAAGGTCGCCAAGCGGGGCGTGGTCGACGAGCACGAGGAACGGCAGGTCGCCGAGCGGTTCCGCACGTCCATGAACATCAAGGCGCCGACCGTCTTCGAGCCGGTGGGCAAGCTCTCCGGCGGCAACCAGCAGAAGGTCGTCCTCAGCAAGTGGATCTTCGCGGGTCCGGACGTGCTGATCCTGGACGAGCCGACGCGCGGCATCGACGTCGGCGCCAAGTTCGAGATCTACACGGTCATCGACAAGCTGGCGGCCGAGGGCAGGGCGGTCGTCTTCATCTCCTCCGAGCTGCCGGAGCTGCTCGGCATGTGCGACCGCATCTACACGATGGCCGCGGGGCGGCTGACCGGCGAGTTCTCACGGGCCGAGGCGTCTCAGGAATCGCTGATGCGCCAGATGACGAAGGACAAGGAGGTAACCCGATGAGCACGGACGTGACCGCCAAGACCCCGGCCCCCGCGCCGCCCGGGAAGAGCGGCGCCCCGGCCTCCGGCGGCCTGCTGCAGCTGATGCTGGACGGCCTGCGCAACAACATGCGGCAGTACGGCATGCTGATCGCGCTCGGCCTGATCGTGGCCCTGTTCTCGGTGTGGACCGACGGCGACCTGCTGCTGCCGCGCAACGTCTCCAACCTGGTGCTGCAGAACAGCCACATCCTGATCCTCGCGATCGGCATGATGCTGGTGATCATCGCGGGCCACATCGACCTGTCGGTCGGCTCGCTGACGGCGTTCATCGGCGCGTTCGCCGCCGTCCTGACGGTGGAACACGGGGTGTCCTGGCCGGTCGCCCTGGTGCTGTGCCTGCTGGTGGGCGCGGTCGCCGGCGCGGTCCAGGGGTTCATGATCGCCTACTTCGGCATACCCTCGTTCATCGTCACCCTCGCCGGCATGCTGATCTTCCGCGGTCTGACGGAGATCTTCCTGGAGGGCCAGACCCTCGGCCCGTTCCCGGACGGGCTGCAGAAGATGGGCAACGGCTTCCTGCCGGAGGCCGGTCCCCACACCAACTACCACAACATCACGCTGCTGCTGGGCATCGCGCTGATCGTCTTCTCCGTCCTGCAGGAGTTCCGCGACCGCAAGCGCCAGCAGGAGTTCTCGCTGGACGTGGCACCCAGGAACCTCTTCCTGCTCAAGCTCGTCGCCATCACGGCCGCGATCCTCGTCGTCACGATGCTGCTCGCCAGCTACAAGGGCGCGCCGATCGTGCTGCTCATCCTCGGCGCGCTGGTGGTCGGCTACGGCTACGTCATGCGCAACGCCGTCTTCGGCCGTCACATCTACGCGATCGGCGGCAACCTGCCGGCGGCGAAGCTGTCCGGCGTCAAGGACAAGAAGGTCACCTTCTACGTCTTCCTGAACATGGGCGTGCTCGCGGCCCTGGCGGGTCTGGTGGTCGCCGCCCGCCTGAACGCGGCCTCGCCGAAGGCGGGCCTCAACTTCGAACTCGAGGCCATCGCCTCGTCGTTCATCGGCGGTGCGTCCATGAGCGGCGGCGTCGGCACCGTCCTCGGTGCCATCATCGGCGGTCTGGTCCTCGGCGTGCTGAACAACGGCATGAACCTCCTCAGCGTCGGCACCGACTGGCAGCAGGTCATCAAGGGCCTGGCCCTGCTGGTGGCGGTCGGATTCGACGTGTGGAACAAGCGCAAGTCCGGTTCGTAGGTCAGCTCGGGCCCCGCCGGTCACCGGCGGGGCCCTTCCTCGTACAGGAGCCGCACATGGAACTGAACAGACGCACGGTCATCGCGGGAGCCGCGGCCGCGGGCATCACCGCGACCACCCTCGGCACGGGTACCGCACAGGCAGCCTCGGGAGGCAGGAAGCCGGTGAAGGAACTCTTCGGCAAGCTGGCCGACGGCACCAAGGTGTACCGCTGGTCACTGGAGAACGGCGGGACCCGCCTCAAGGTCCTCTCCTACGGCGGCATCGTCCAGACCCTGGAGATCCCCGACCGGCACGGCCACCACGCCAACATCGTCGCGGGCTTCGACAACATCGACGACTACGTCGCCGCGAGCCCGTACTTCGGTGCCCTGATCGGCCGCTACGGCAACCGCATCGCCAAGGGTCGGTTCACCCTCGACGGCAAGAGCTACCAGCTCTCCGTCAACGACGGCGCGAACAGCCTGCACGGCGGCACCAAGGGCTTCGACAAGCACGTGTGGGACGTCGAGCCGTTCACCCGGGGCTCCGACGTCGGCCTGCACCTGCACTACACGAGCGTCGACGGCGAGATGGGCTACCCGGGCACGGTCAAGGCGAAGGTGACGTACACCCTCACCAAGCACGGCGAGTGGCGCATCGACTACGAGGCCACCACCGACAGGGCGACCGTCGTCAACCTCACCAGCCACGTCTACTGGAACCTGGCCGGCGAGGGCAGCGGCACGGTCGAGGACCACGAACTCCGCATCGCCGCCTCCCAATACACCCCCACCGACCCGGGTCTGATCCCCACCGGCGAGCTGGCCAAGGTCTCCGGCACCCCCTTCGACTTCCGCCATGCCAAGCCGATCGGCCGGGACATCCGGGCCGGTCACGAGCAGCAGGTGCAGGCCAAGGGCTACGACCACAACTGGGTCCTGGACAAGGGCGTCACGGCGGATCCCGAACACATCGCCACCCTGCGCGACCCCCGCTCCGGCCGCACCCTGAGGATCGCCACCGACCAGCCGGGCCTGCAGTTCTACTCCGGCAACTTCCTCGACGGCACCCTCACCGGCACCGGCGGCCGCACCTACCGCCAGGGCGACGCGCTCTGCCTGGAGACACAGCACTTCCCGGACTCGCCCAACCACGCGCACTTCCCGTCGACCGTGCTCCGGCCCGGACAGACATACCGGACGACGACGATCCACACGTTCGAGGCGTGAAGAGGCTCACACCACTGGTGAGTTGAACGCCACTGCCGTCCCTTCCGTACCCAAGGGCGGCCCGTGCTCCCCCGCACGGGCCACCCTGAACGGAGGTTCCCTTGGCCGGCAACGTCACCTCGTTGTTCCGCGGCGCCGCCGCGCACAGCCCTTCGATGGCGGCGCTGACGCGGGAGGGTGGCGACGGGACCGGCCCGGTGGACTTCTGCATCCCGTGCAACCCGTACTTCCCCACTCCGGCCATGTTCGACGAGATGTCGGCCCGGTTGCGCGAGATCGTCACGTACTACCCCAGCAGCGCCGAGACGATCACGGCGGAGCTGTGCGGCCTGCTGCGACTGCCCCCGCAGTGCGTGGCGATGGGCAACGGCTCCACGGAGCTGATCACCTGGATCGATCATCTCCTCGTCCGTGAGTCGCTGGCGGTCCCGGTACCCACCTTCGGCCGCTGGACCGACCAGCCGATGGAGACGGGCAAGCGGGTCGACATGTTCCCGCTCCAGGAGGCGAACGGCTTCGCCCTGGACCTGGCCCGGTACGCCGAGTTCATCCGCTCCCGGGGCACTCGGGTCGTGGTGATCTGCAACCCCAACAACCCCGACGGCGGCTATACGCGCAGGCAGTCGGTGGTGCAGTTCATGGACGCCATGGCCGACCTCGACCTGGTGGTGGTGGACGAGTCCTTCCTCGAGTTCGCCGACGCGGAGGCCGAACCGAGCGTCGTCCAGGAGGCGATGCTCCGCCCCAACGTGGTCGTGCTGCGCAGCCTCGGGAAGAACTTCGGCCTGCACGGCATACGCTTCGGCTACCTGGTCGCGAACCCGGCGCTCGCGGGCCGGATCCGCTCGATGCTGCCCAAGTGGAACCTCAACTCCTTCGCCGAGCACGTGGTGTTCATGCTGAAGGAGCACGGCGCCGCGTACGCGCAGAGCCTCCAGCAGGTCCGCCGCGACCGGCTGGAGATGGCCAGCCACCTCTCCGCACTCCCCGGGCTCACGGTCTACCCCTCCCAGGGCAACTTCCTCTTCATCCGGCTTCCCGTCGGTGCCGAGGGCACGGTGGTCCGGGACCGGATGCTCACCGAGCACCGGATCCTGGTCCGCGAGTGCGGCAACAAGATCGGTTCGTCCAGTCGCTTCCTGAGACTCGTGGTGCGCCCCCAGGTCGACGTCCGTCGCCTGGTGTCCGGCCTGGAGCAGGTGCTCTACGGGACCAGGAGGGGAACCGCCGTACCCGAGCTGAGCACCGGGACCAGCTACAGCTCGGGTACGGCGGCCGTGGACCGGCTGATGAGCGAGACCAACGGGTCCGGTATGCGGGGACTTGCCGCCCAGGCCACCGCCGCTTCCGCTCCCGCCCCGGCCGCCGGCACCGGCATGCCGCTCCCCGCCGCCGTGTCTCCCGGCGCCGGGATGCCGATGCCGGCGGCAGCCCAGCCGACCCCACTTCCCACGCCGACCCCACTCCCCACGCCGACCCCACTTCCCACGCCGACCCCACTGCCCACGCCGATGCAGGCGCCCATACCGGCACCGGTACCCGCACCGCTGCCGGTCCAGCAGCCGATGCCACCGGCACCCGCACCGCGGCCGGCCCCGCTGCCGGCGCCCGCACCACTCCCGGCGCCCGCCCCCATCCCGGCACCGCCACCGGTACCGGCACCGGTCCCGGCGCCCGCGGCCACCGTCGCGCCCACCCCGCCCGGTGTTCCGGCCCGCGGCGGCCTCACCGCGGCCCAGGTACGGGGCATGACGGCCCCGGCCCCCGCCACGGGCTTGGCCCCGGCCCCGGCAACAGGCTGGCCCAACACCCGGAGCTGGCCCGACGCCGCGGGAATGAGCCAAACGGGCTAGGTGTGCTGTCCCGGCGCAGCCGGGCGGTGATCGGCAGAGCCGTACCAGGCCGGCTACGGCGAACCCGCGGGTGCGGGGCGTGGTGGGGGCCTGGAGTGCGGAACGTCCGTGCCGATCACCGCCGCCCTTCTAGGGCTTCGGGCACTCCTTCCAGGCCAGGTGGTAGATGGTGCTGATGTCGCCGTCCGTCGAGTCCATCGTCATGAAGCTGACCTTGGCCGGGGCCGACGTCCCGGCGCTGACTCTCAGTTCGGTGTTGATGTTGAAGTTGCGCAGGGCCCCGCAGGGCGCCCAGACCAGTTGGGCCCAGTCCGTACTGTCGGTGGCCTGCCAGTCGTCGTTGGCGGGCCCGTTGAAGGGGTGGCTCCGGGGCACGGTGTTCGAGGAGCCCTGGAAGTAGTACGAGGCCTTCTGCGTAGCGCTCGCACCGGGCTGGAGCGAGAGGAAGCCCCGGTAGTCCGCGCTGGCGACGGCGTAGGTGAAGCCCTGGGGCACGTGGACCACCAGGTTGAGCTGGCAGTTCTTGCGGAAGGCCGTGGGGTCGGAGTTGCCGCCGACCTGGGCCAGGTAGCTGCTGTACGTCACCGTGAAGGCCGTGTTGTCCGGTGACACGGCCACGGCGGCCGTACCGGCGGGACATCCCGAGCCGTTGACCGTCGCCACGTCGATGACGATCTTGTCCGGGGGCGGGTCGTCGAACACGGGGGACGAGGACTGGGCGGGAAGCGCGGTGGTGAGAAGAGCGGCTACGGCACCGCTCAGGAGGAGTCCACCAGCCATGATTTCTCCCTGTTGTAGGGGTGGGGGGTACGCCTCCGATCCACCCGTTCACCTTGAAGAAACTGTGCGTCATCTGTGAAGGAGAAAGGGAGGCGTGGGTAGCGTAGAGAGCCCCGCCCGCGCCGGGGAGCGTGAACTCCGGCCATTCACAACGGAGTTTTCACTTCCCGTTCTCGGCGACGCCGTGATCGGCGGAGAACGCCTCCAGCATCGCCTTCGCGGTAAGGGCCGCGTCGTAGTCCTCGGCGACGCCGGGCACCAGGATGATGTCGCCGTCGATGTGCCGCGAGCGCAGCGGCGCGATCTCCTGGTACGCCTCCGACTCCCACCAGGCCCGGGCCTGGGTGATCGACGGGAAGCCGATCACGACGACATGTCCGGGCCAGGTGCCCTCCTTCACCTCGTGCGGGGCGCCGTGCACGAGGAACCGGCCGCCGAACGGTTCGAAGGTCGCGGTGATGCGCGCCATGTACTCGGCGGTCTCCGGGTGCGGGGCGGCTTCCTGCAGGTGGGCTATCGCGTAGGCGGACATGGCATCCTTCCGGCCGGATCGGCTTTCGTTGTGCACGATCCTGTCCCGGGGGCGGGCCGGGGTCGATGACCTGGCAGGTAATGCGCCGGCCCTGGTGGCAGGCGGTCGACCAGCGGTCCGGCGGACAACCCTCAGGGGTTCTCCCAGGCCCCCGGTTCCGCCGCCAGCGCCCGGACCGGCTCGGGCAGCGCGTCCGCCGCGAGGTCGGCGAGGGTGACGCCCTCCAGGATCCGGCGCACATTGGCGCGCAGGGCGATCCACAGGGGGAGCAGGGGCTGGGCGGTGCCGGTGTAGGCGAGGCCGGTCGGGCGTTCGCCGCGTACGGAGACGATGGGGCCGTCGACACTCCGGATGACGTCCGCCACCGTGATCGCCGCCGCGTCCCGGGCCAGCCGGTAGCCGCCGCCACCACCGCGCCGGCTGTCGACGATTCCCGCGCGCCGGAGGTCCCCCAGGATCCCTTCCAGGAACTTGTGGGGAATGTCCTGAACGGCGGCGATCTCCTCCGCCTTCACCGGGCCGTCACCCTGCCGTACGGCCAGCTCCAGAACCGCCCGTACCGCGTAATCCGCCCGTGCCGAGATCCTCATGGGTCCATTGTGGGGCGTGCGTCCATGGAGAATGGCCGGACCCGCGCCCCGTAAGATCGCCCGGGAGGATCCACCTTGGCGCTCAGCAGACGTACTTTCAGTGCCCTGGCCGGCTCGGCCGCGCTCGGTCTCGCCCTGGGCGGCAGCGGCGGCCCCGGGGCACCCTCGGCGTACGCGGCGCGCAGCGTGCCGACCGGCCCGGCGCCCGCCCCGCCGAGCGCCGACGGCGTGCGGCACACCATCGGGTACGACCGTTACTCCCTGCTCGTCGACGGCAGGCGTCTGGTCGTGTGGTCCGGTGAGCTGCATCCGTTCCGGCTGCCGAGCCCTTCCCTGTGGCGGGACGTGCTGCAGAAGATGCGGGCCCACGGCTACAACACGGTCAGTATCTATGTGGCCTGGAACTACCACTCCCCCGCGCCCGGCCGGTACGACTTCACCGGCGTCCGGGACCTGGACCTGTTTCTGCGCATGGCCGCCGAGACCGGCCTGTACGTCATCCTGCGGCCCGGTCCGTACATCAACGCCGAGGTCGACGGCGGCGGTTTCCCGGGCTGGCTGACGGCGGCGAAGGGCACGGCACGCACCGACGACCCGGCCTACCTCGCGCACGCGGACGAGTGGCTGTCACAGGTGAACCGGATCGCGCGCAGGCATCTGTTCACGCAGGGCACCGGCACGATCCTGCTCTACCAGATCGAGAACGAGTACGACTCCCACGTCACCGAGGCCACCGGCCGGGACTACATGTCCCACCTGTACGAGAAGGTGCGGTCCGACGGCATCGACGTACCGCTGTTCCACAACGACAAGGGGCGGAACGGCTACTGGATCCCCGGGGCCCTGGACACCGGCGGGGAGAGGGGCGGCTGGCTGTACGGGTTCGACGGGTATCCGTCGCCCTCCCAGACGCCACCGGACTGGGGGCACTACGGGCCGGGCGGGCTCAAGGGCGGGGCCACCGCCTCACCGGCTACGCCCGGGTTCGTGCCCGAGTTCGGGGGCGGCTGGTTCGACCCCTGGGGCGGCGCCTGGTTCGACGGCAAGGGGTACGCGGAGTCCCGGCGCACCCGGGACGCGGCCTACGAGCGCCGCTTCTACCTGACCAACCTCGCCAACGGGCTCACCCTGCACAACGTGTACATGACCTTCGGCGGCACGTCGTGGGGCTGGCTGCCCGCGCCGGTCGTCTACACGTCGTACGACTACGGCGCCGCGATCGACGAGGGCCGCAACGTCACCGACAAGATCGTACCGATGCATCAGCTCGGGCACCTGCTGCAACGCGTGCCCGACTTCGCCAAGCTGGACAGGGCGGCGGAGGTGGAGGCCGAGGGCCTGAAGGTGTACCACCTGGCCAACCCGGACACCGGCGCCCAGGTGTACATCGCCCGCAACGACGGCACGGAGCCCGTCACCACCGACCTGCCGACCGACGCCGGCGACCTGCGGATCACCGTGCCCGGCAAGGACGCCAGGCTGCTGACCACCGGGCTGTCGCTGGGCAGGCGGACGCTGAAGTACTCCACCGCCCAGCCCGTGCTGTGCCTGACGACGGGCCGGCAGGACATCGCCCTGTTCTCGGGCCGGCAGGGCGAGATGGCCGACCTGGTGCTGAAGTGCCCGGCCGAGCCGAACGTCCAGCGGCTGGACCCGGAGGCCGCCTGGGTCTACGACCGGGACGAACTGCGCGTGAACGCGCCCCTCGGCGAGGGCGGCCTGACACGGGTGCTGGTGCAGAAGGGCGAGAGCGAGACCCCGCTGCTGCTGCTCTTCACCGACGACACCACCGCCGCCCGCCTGTTCCCGTACGACACCCCGTCCGGGACCCTGCTGGTGTACGGCCCGAAGCTGCTGCGCCACGCCGAACTGCGCGGCTCGGAGGTCCACCTGACGGGTGACGTCATCGAGACGACGAGCGTGGAGGTGTGGGGCCCGCGCGGAATCGACACCCTGGTGTGGAACGGGCGGACGCTGCCCACCCGGGTCACCCTCTCCGGCAGCCTGATGACCACCGGCCTGCTGCCCGCGGCCCCCGAGGTGCGGCTGCCCGAGCTGGGGGGCTGGCGGATGCGCAGGGAGAACCCGGAGGTGAGCCCGAGCTTCGACGACTCGGCGTGGCAGGTCGCCGGCAAGACGTCGTCGTACAGCACGACGGCGGTGCCGGACGGCGGTCCGGTGTTGTTCGCCGACGACTACGGCTTCCACTACGGGGACGTCTGGTACCGGGGCTCCTTCACCGGCTCCAGCGGCCTGGAGGAGATCTCGCTCGCCTACAGCACCGGTACCCAGGGCCTGTTGATGGCGTGGCTGGACGGGGAACCGCTGGGCACGCACCGGATGCCGGTGCCGGACAAGTCCACCACCATCCGCAAGGGCAGCTGGGCGGACACGGCCGTCTTCCCGGTCCGCGAGCAGTTGCGCTCCCCTGGCCGGCACGTGCTGTCGGTGCTCGTCCGGCGCATGCAGCACGACCAGGACGGAAAGGCGCTCGACACCCACAAGGTGGCCCGCGGCCTGACCGCCGCCTCCTTCAAGGGGGCCGTCCCGGACATCACCTGGCGGATCCAGGGCGAGACGGGCGCGGACCCGGTGCGCGGACCCATGAACAACGGCGGACTGTACGGGGAGCGGGAGGGCTGGCATCTGCCCGGCTTCCCGGACCGGGACTGGGAGGCGGTGACCTTCCCGCGGGCCGCGCGGTACCAGGGCGTGACCTGGTACCGGACCGCGTTCCGGCTGTCGGTGCCGGCCGACGTCGACGCCTCGGTCGGCCTGGTCCTGGACGACGACCCGTACCGGGCCTACCGGGCGCAGATCTTCCTCAACGGCTGGAACATGGGCCAGTACATCAACAACGTCGGCCCGCAGCACACCTTCGTGCTGCCGAACGGCATCCTGCGCACCCGGGGCGCCAACACCCTCGCGCTGGCGGTTCTTTCCGAGTTCACCACACTGTCCGGGCCGGGCGAGGTGAGGCTGACCCTGCTGGGCAGGGCGGCCGGCGGAGTACCGGTGACCCCGGTGCTCTCCCCCGGCCGCTGAGCCGCGCCGGCCGGGTCACGCCAGCCGGATCACGTTCCAGGACAGCGGCTCGAGTACGGCGGTGAGGGTGCCGTCCTTCAGTGCGGTGCCCTCGACGGTGTGCGGGGAGACCCGCTCGGGGTCGTCGAGGGTGTTCCGGGCGTCGTGGTCGGCGTCCGTGAGGGCGCTGTGCTCGGTGACCGTTCCCAGATCCAGTCCGTTCAGGGCGACTTCGAGGGGCAGCGGCCGGCGGCCGCGGTTGACGGCGAACACGGTGACCGTGCCGTCGGGCGCGCGGACGGCGGTGGCGTGCAGCAGGTCCGTCTCGCCGTACTTCTCCGTCTCGTACGTCGGTGAGTCCACGCGGACGTCGAGGACCTGGCCGCGGTCGTACCGGGAGGCCTGGGCGAAGGGGTGGAAGGTCGTCTGCCGCCAGGCGGGGCCGCCCGGCCGTAGATTCGAAGCGCTTCCGCGTCAATGGTTCGGACACAGGCTCATGGGTGGTTCCCCGTTGAACGATGGTCGCCGGATCGCATGACGCGGGCACATCCGGGCGCGTACGCTCGGTCCGGCCGCACACCGCGGTGAGAAGGGAGACCGATGAACTTCGGGGGCGCGCGAGAACGGGCGGCACGCCTGACCGCACGACTGCGGCGCTCCCGCCCCGGCCCGGCGATGCGCTCCCTGGCCGGCGATCTCGCCGCCGCCGTCCACGCCCGGCCCGGGACACCCGACGGCGTACGGGAGTTGGGCCGGGCGCTGTGCGAGGAGATGGGCGCGCTGCGCGGCGGGCGGCCGGTGGAACTGCGCTTCGAACGGTTCCCGGACGAGATCGAGGTCACCGGACTCTGTATGGAGTTCGTCGACTTCGACCTGATCATCGTCGAGGAGCGGGCCGAGGCCGTGCAGCAACTGGTCATCCTCGGACACGAGTTGTGGCATCTGCACGCCGGGCACCGGCATCACCACCTGGCCGGGGCCGCGGCGGCCCGCGCGTTCACCGGGACGCCCGGCTGGCGGGACATGGCCCTCACGGTGGCCGCCCGCAACGGCTCCCGGGAGGCCGACGAGGCCGAGGCCGACGACTTCGGGCACCGCCTGGCCACCCTGTTCCGCTCCCATGTGACCGGGCCGGGCGATGCCCCGCCGGGCCCCGCACAGCGCACCCTCGGCTACCGCGGACGGGGAGGAGCCGCGCGGTGACCCGACTGGCACTCGATCCCTCCGCACTTCTGGACGAGTTCTACATCTCCTTCTGGGTCCCCACCGCGGTGCTCACCGTCGCCCTGGTGATCAAGCTGCCCACGATCATCCGGCTGTGGCGGGACCCGCTGCTGCGCGCCGTCGGCGGACTGCTGCTGCTCGCATGCGCGGTGTTCGTGTTCTGCACGCCGTCCATGATCGCCCGGATGAACCGGGTCACCGGCGTGCCCAACTTCTCGGCGCCCTGGTGCTATTCGCTGATCACCGCGATGTCCGGCTCCTGCCTGTTGCTGATCATCACCTGGCGCAACAGCCTGTCCGACCGCTCGGTGGTCACCCGGCACGTGCTGCGCCGGGTGGTCGCGGTGTACTGCGGGGTGATCGTCGCGCTGTGGGCGCTGTTCCTGCTCGCCGACGCGCCCGTGGAACGCATCCGGGACCTGGACACGTACTACGCCGGCACACCCTTCATGCGCGAGGAGATCCTGCTCTACCTCGTCGCACACGGCGTGGCCTGCCTGATCACCTTCCGGCTCATCTGGAACTGGGCCCACGCCGAGGGCCTGGACGCCTGGCTGCGCTGGGGGCTGAGGCTGCTGGGCGCCGGGTACGCGCTGGACCTGGTCTTCGACGGGGCCAAGCTGACCGCCGTCTTCGCGCGCTGGTGCGGGCGGGACCTGGACTGGCTGAGCACGAATCTGGCCCCGCCGGTGGCCGCGTCGTCCGCGATCCTGGTCGCGGCCGGCTTCATCCTGCCGCATATGGGCCAGTATCTGCACGACCGCTGGCGGATCCGGCTGGCCTGCCGCGAACTGCGGCCGCTGTACCGGCTGACGCGGACCGCGAGCGGCGAGGGCGTGCCGTTCGTACTGCGGGCCACGCCGGAGCTGCGGCTGACCCGGCGTGAGACGTTCATCCGGGACGTGCTGCTGACGCTGGCCCGGCACATCGACGCGGACCTCGGCAGACGCTCGTACGACGCCGCGCTCGCCGTCGGCCATCCACCGGAGCGGGCACGGGCGCTGGCCGCGGCGGTGGGCATCCTGGCCGCGGTCGAGAGCAGGGCCGCCCGCGGGCCGGAGCCGCCCGACCCGACAGCGGGCCCCGACCCCACGAGCCTCCTCCGCGAGATCGTCCCGATCTCCCGCGCCCTACGGCATCCCGAGCACATCGAGCAGATCCGAACCCGAGCAACCGTGGAGGAGGGCAGGGCTGCGGGGGTTGTGTAGGCGGGGGGCTGGGGCCGGTCGGCGGCCGTGCGGTCAGCCCGCGAAGGCCGGTTGGGGCAGGCCCTTCCCCGCGCCGGGTACCACCAGCAGCGAGCCTGCGGTGGGATGCGGCGCCGGCAGACCCGTACGGGCCGTCGTCACGTACAGGTCGGTCAGATCGGCGCCGCCGAAAGCGCAGGCCGTGATACGCGGTGTCGGCAGGGTGATCACCCGGTCCAGCTCGCCGGCAGGCGTGTAGCGGCGCACCGCTCCCCCGTCCCAGAGCGCCACCCACACGCACCCGTCCGCGTCGACCGTGAGCCCGTCCGGGAAGCCCGCGCCCTCTTCGATCCGCGTCAGCGGGCGGCGGTTGCGCACGCCCTCACCGTCGTGGTCGAAGACGTCCACGCTGCGCGTCGGGGTGTCGACGTAATACATCAGACGGCCGTCCGGACTCCAGCCGGTGCCGTTGCTGACGGTGACGTCGGGCAGGACCGTCCGCACGGTGCCGTCCCCGGTCAGCCGGGACAGCGTGCCACCGCCCGTCGCCTCGTCGTACCGCATCGTGCCCGCCCAGAGGGAGCCGTCGGGGGCCACCGCGGCGTCGTTCGCGCGGCGGCCCGGGACCGGCTCGTGGTGCAGCCAGCGGAACGTGCCGTCGGGGTCCAGCAGGCCGACCCCGTCCCGGAGGTTGAGCACCAGGCCGCCGCCCGCCCGGGGCTTGGCCGCGCCGATGTGCTGCTCGGTCGTACGCAGCGTACGGCGGCCCGTCGCGGGGTCGTAGGTGTGGACGCGCATGCCCAGGATGTCCAGCCAGACCAGCCGGCCGGACGCCGGGTCCCAGGTCGGGCCTTCCCCCAGCGTCGCCTCGGCCCGTACCGCGACCTCGTACGCCGTCATGCGGCGCTCCGGTGGCCCAGCCGCTCCGACAGCTCGGCCGCGCCCTTCGCGGCGAGCTGTTCCAGCTCCGCCCGGCGCTCGTCGCTCCAGCGGATCATGGGCACGGAGATGGACAGCGCGGCGACGACCCGGCCGGTGCGGTCCCGGACCGGCGCGGCCACGCAGGACACGTCCGGGTTGGACTCGCGGTTCTCCACCGCCATGCCCCGCTGCCGGATCTCCGCCAGAACCTCGCGCAGCGCGGCGGGATCGGTGATGCTGTTCGGGGTCATCGCCGTCAGCTCGGCGCTGTCCGGGATCCGCGCCGCCAGCTCCTGCTCCGGCAGCGAGGCCAGCAGCATCTTGCCGACGGAGGTGCAGTGGGCGGGGAGCCGGCGACCGGCCGCCGAGACCATGCGCACGGCGTGCGTGGAGTCGACCTTGGCGATGTAGATGACGTCGGTGCCCTCGAGGATGGCCACGTGCACCGTCTCGTCGCAGGTCTCGGCGACCGAGCGGGCCACCTGCTGGCCCTCGGCGGCGAGGTCGAGCTGCTCGGCGTAGCGGCTGCCGAGCTGGTACGGGCGTACGCCGAGCCGGTAGCGTCCGGGCTGTCCGGGCACCTGCACGATGTACGACCGTGCGGCGAGCGTGGTGACCAGCTCGTGGACGGTGGTGCGCGGCAACTGCAGCCTGCGCACGATGTCGGGGGCGGAGAGCGTCCCGTCCCCGTCGAGGAACAGCTCAAGAATGTCGAGAGCCCGGGTCACGGCAGGCACGAGGCGTCCCACGTCCGGCCCCCTCCCTTTGGGTCTAAGCGCCTGTCCGGAGATATCGCGTCCAAGAATGTTCGAGATATCAACAAGCGATCGGCATGACGAACACAGGCTAGCCATGAGGCGTTGCCCGGGCAATGGTCGGGAGCCACGCCCGTGCGCACGGGCACCATGGGGGCATGCCACTCGACTTCCAGTTGGTGCTGCTGCGCCGCATGGCCGACCACAATCCGGACCTGGTGGAGGAGGCCCGCCGACGGCTCGGGGTGTCGATCGCGGACATGCGGGAGACCAACAAGCGCTGGCAGGCCATGGTCCGTTCACCGAGATCGCGGTCCGCCGCCGCCCGGTACCGTTCGGTCCTCGGCCAGCCGGAGTCCGTCGTCCCGCGCCGCCTCGGTGACGTGGACTGCGAGGCCCGGCGGTGGACCCTGCCCCTCTGGCCCGACCTGCGCTTCGAGGTGCTGGTCGGTCCGGACGGGGCGGTGTGGAACGAGTGGCTGGTGCGGGCACCGGGTGCTCCGGCGCCCTCGTTGGCCTCGCTCGACGACCTCGTCCCGTGGTCCTGCACGGTGGACGAGGCCGCCCGCGCCTTCGCCCCGGCCCGCCCGCTGGAGGGCACGGCACCCACCCGGTGGGGCCTCGCCTTCACGGCGCCCGACCGGAACGGCGTACGGCACGAGGTGGTCGCCGAGTTCACCTGGGGGCTGCTGCAGCGGACGGCGGTCGTCGCCTAGGGCCTTTCGTTTGGATCATGCCGGATCAGGGAGCGGGGCCTGGCGCCGTGCATCGCAAGGCGGAGGAGGGCGTCATGGCGGAGCCATGGCAACCGACGACAACGCGGCGATGTGCGGTGCCAGGCCCCGCGAGCCCGGCATGATCCAAACGAGAGGCCCTAGACCCCCGGTGGGGCTGCCGCACCGGACGGTGATCGCCGCCCGACGCGGAGCGCTATGCCTGGACGGTGGTCGCCGAGGAACCGCGCCTCGTCGCCCTGCCCGAGACGCATCCGCTCGCCGCCCCGCGCCGAGGTCGACTTCGCGGACCTGCTGGAGGAGCCGTTCCTGGCCCTGCCGGAGAGCGCGGGCGCGTTGCGCGACCACTGGCTGGCCGTGGACGCCCGGGCGGGCCGGCCGCCCCGGATCGGCGCGGAGATCGCGGGCGCGGAGGAGACGTACGAGGCGCTGGTCGCGGGTCTCGGGGTCTGCCTGGTCGCCGTGGGCAACGCCCCGCTGATCAGCCTGGGCGGCGTCACCACCCGCCCGGGGGGGGCATCGGCCCCAGCCGGTACGCGCTGGCCTGGCGCCGCGAGGACGGCCGACGACCACTGGTACGGGCATACGCCGAGGCGTGCCGGGCCACGGTGGGGGTGCGTTAGCCACCCCGCTGCGGACCCACCCCGGTGCGGACGCGCCGGCCGCCCACCGCATGCCCCCGCCGGCCGACCCCCGTGAGGGCGTCACTCCCGCCCGGCCGCTGCCAGGATCGCCTCCGTCACCCGGGGCAGGGAGTCCGGGTGGAGCCACAGGAACAGGTTCGGTTCGACCAGTTCCAGTTCCATCAGGCGGGGTTCGCCGTCCTCGCCGTCGACGAGGTCCACGCGCGCGTACAGCAGCCCGGGCCCGTCCGGTACGGCCGCCAACGCCTTCTCGGCGACGGCGAGTTCCGCGTCCGTGGGCTGCCAGGGCTCCAGGGCGGGGTGGGCCACCTTGTCGGCGTCGTAGGGGGTGCCGGGCGCGAGGACGGCTCCCTTGCGGCTGGCGTGCAGCAGGCCGCCGCCGAAGAACTGCAGCGCGCGCTCCCCGCTGACGTCGATGCCCCGCACGTACGGCTGCACCATCGCGGTGAGGCCCTCCGCGTGCATCCGCGCCAGCTGCCGCAGTGCCGTGTCGTGCTCGGCGGGTGTGTAGCGGGCGGCGAACCGGGCGCCCGCGCCCGAGGTCGGCTTGACGACGTACTCGTGGCCGGCGGGCAGGTCGGCCGGCTCGCCCGGGGCGATGTAGCGCGTGGGGACGGTGGGCACACCGGCCGCCGCCAGTTCGCCCAGGTACCGCTTGTCGGTGTTCCAGCGCACCACCGGGGCCGGATTGGCGAGCCGGGTCAGCGCGCCGGCCCGTTCCACCCAGGCCGTGAACTCCTCGGCCCGCCAGCTGTAGTCCCAGGTGGAGCGGATGACGACGAGGTCGTAGCCGGCCCAGTCCGCGTCCGGGTCGTCCCAGTACCGGGCCTCGGTCTCGGCGCCCGCGTCCGTCAGCGCCCGCACCAGCACCGGCAGGTCCCTGTCGTGGCTGGGCCGGGCTCCGGGGTCGTAGGTGGCGAGGGCGATGCGGGGCACGGCGGACTCCCTGTCGTACGACGGTTCGATCACCGGTGAGGCTAACAATCTGCGCGGGAACCGGGACAGGGCATGTGACCTTCGCCTTCTCGTCGTACAGCCGCAGCGCCTTCGGGGAGAGCCGGCTGGCCTTGGCGAACACCCCGATCGTCAGGAACTCGATGTGCATCCCGCGCTCCTTCTCGTCCGCCGCCGATGCCGGGGCTTCACCGACACCGTCACGCGGCTGCGGCAGGCCGTCGGCTGAAAAGCGGTCCACGGGAGCTCGCCGTTCCGGTAGGAAAGAGCCATGACGACCGGCGGCACCGACGCGTACACCGGGGTGGGCGGGCTCCCGCCCCTGGTACGGGATGCCCTGGCCGCCGCCCGCGCCGCCGGCTTCACCTGCTCCTGCCGCCCGGGACAAGGCCGTCTGCTGCATGCGCTGGCCGGTGGGGCGCGGCTCCGTGTCGGGGAGACCGGTACCGGGCTCGGGGTGGGGCTGGCCTGGCTGGCATCGGGGGCGGCCCCGGGCGTGCGGCTGTACAGCGTGGAGCGGGATCCGGAGCGGGCGCGGGCGGCCGCCGGGGTCTTCGCCGGCCGGCCGGACGTCACCGTGCTCACCGGTGACTGGCGCCGGATCGAGGAGTACGGCCCTTTCGACCTGCTCGTCCTCGACGGGGGCGGGCAGGGCAAGGCGCCCGGGGAGCGGCCGGCCGATGTCGAGCGGCTGCTCGTGCCGGGCGGGACGGTCGTCGCGGACGACTTCACCCCGGCGACCGGCTGGCCGCCGCTCCACGACGGCCAGGTCGACCGGGCCCGGCTGCACTGGCTGGAACATCCCGCGCTGCGGTCGGCCGAACTGCGGCTCGCCCCCGGCCTGAGCACGGTCGTGGGCACGAGGCGCCTGGTGTAGGAAGGGTGCTGTCGTCCCCGACGGCCGATCGTGAGTCGGCAGTAAGGAGTGCGCCCCGTGTCCTCCCTCTTCCCCGCCCTGGCGGACGGTCCGGGCGAACGGATCGCCCTGCGGTTCGGCGAACGGTCGTTGACGTACGGCCGGCTCGCGGGGGCCGCCGGTGCGCTGGCCGCGCGGCTGCGGGGGACCATGGAGTCCGCAGCAGGGGGAAGGGTCGCCGTGTGGGCCACCCCGGAGCTGGAGACGGCCGTCGCCGTGACGGGCGCGCTGCTCGCCGGGGTGGCCGCGGTGCCGCTGAACCCCAAGTCGGGCGAGAAGGAGCTGGCGCACATCCTCAGCGACAGTGCGCCGTCGCTCGTCCTCACCACGCCCGGCACCGAACTCCCGTCTGTCTTCGGCGGATCGGAGCGGCTGGAGGTGGACGCCTCGGCCACCGGAACCGTCCCGGAGGAGCGGGCCTCCGACGGTGATCCGGCGCTGATCGTCTACACCTCCGGCACCACCGGCCCGCCCAAGGGCGCAGTGCTCCCGCGCCGGGCGCTCGCCACGACCCTGGACGCCCTCGCCGACGCCTGGCAGTGGACCGATCAGGACGTGCTGGTGCACGGGCTGCCGCTGTTCCATGTGCACGGGCTCGTGCTGGGCACCCTCGGCCCGCTCCGGCGCGGCGGCTCGGTGCGGCACCTGGGGCGGTTCAGCCCCGAGGGTGTGGCACGGGAGCTGAACGACGGCGCGACCATGCTGTTCGGGGTGCCGACGATGTACCACCGCATCGCCGAGGCCCTGCCGGACGACCCGGAGCTGGCCAAGGCGCTCGGGCGCGCCCGGCTGCTGGTCTCCGGCTCGGCCGCGCTGCCCGTGCACGACCACGAGCGGATCCTGGCCGCGACCGGGCGACGGGTGATCGAACGGTACGGCATGACCGAGACGCTGATGAACACCAGTGTGCGGGCCGACGGGGAGGCCCGGGCCGGCACGGTCGGGGTGCCGCTGCCGGGCGTGGAGCTGCGGCTGGTGGAGGAGGACGGTACGCGGATCGCCGCGTACGACGGGGAGAGTGTCGGTGAGATCCAGGTGCGCGGCCCGAACCTGTTCACCGAGTACCTGAACCGGCCCGACGCCACGGCCGCCGCGTTCACCGAGGACGGCTGGTTCCGCACCGGGGACATGGCGGTGCGCGAGCCCGACGGGTACGTCCGGATCGTCGGGCGCAAGGCCACCGACCTGATCAAGAGCGGCGGGTACAAGATCGGGGCGGGTGAGATCGAGAACGCGCTGCTGGAGCACCCGGCAGTGCGCGAGGCAGCGGTCACCGGGGAGCCGGACGAGGACCTGGGCGAGCGGATCGTGGCCTGGATCGTCCCGGCGGACGCCCAAGCACCGCCCGCGGCCGAGGAGTTGGCGGACCATGTGGCCCGGCGACTGGCCCCGCACAAGCGGCCGCGGGTCGTCCGCTACCTGGACGCGCTGCCCCGCAACGACATGGGGAAGATCATGAAGCGGGCCCTGGCCGATGCCTGACCGACGGTCGGCACGGGAGATCCTGGCGCTCCTCACGGACCCCGGGAGCTTCACGGACATCCCGTGCGGCACAGGGGAGCCGAAGCCGGACGGACCCCTCGGCTGGCAGGGCTACGACGCCTCGCGCGCCCGTGCCGCCGAGCGCACCGGCGAGGAGGAGTCGGTCGTCTGCGGCACCGCGGACGTCGACGGCACCCGGGCCGTACTGATCGCCTTCGAGTTCGGCTTCCTGGGCGGCTCGCTGGGCGAGCGCACCGGCGACCGGCTGGTGGCGGCGTACACGTACGCGCGGGAACACCGGTTGCCGGTCGTGCCGTTGATCGCGACCGGGGGCAGCCGGATGCAGGAGGGCATGCTCGCGCTGGCCCAGCTCCAGCGCGTGGCCCGGGAGTCGGCGCTCACCCGGGAGGCGGGGCTGGCACAGATCGCGGTCCTGCGGGACCCGGCGACGGGTGGCGGCTGGGCCACGCTCGGCGCGGGCGCGGACGTCGTCCTGGCCCTGCCCGGCGCCCAGGTGGGCTTCGCCGGCTCCCGGGTCCGGCCACCGGACGCCGACCCGGCCGCGTACACGGCGGAGGCCCAGGTGGCGGCGGGCTCGGCGGACGCGGTGGTGGCTCCGGCGGAGCTGAAGGGGGTGCTGGCCGTGTGGCTGCGGCTGCTGTCCCACGGGGCGGCCGAACGGCCCGGCGGCGCTTCCGGCACCCCGCCGGCAGGCGCACACCCCAGCACCCCCCTCGACAGCGCGCCGACATCCGCCCGCCCGGCCGGCGCTTCCGGCACCCCGCCGGCGGCCGCACCTCCCGCCGGTGTTCGCGAGGGCATGGAAGAGCCCATGGCGGCCCGTGCGCGTGCGCGGTACATCGAGCCCGCTCCCGTCCCGGCCGCTCTCGGCAGCGCCGTACTGCCCGCCACCGGCTGGGAGGCCGTCCGTCGGGCGCGCTGCCCCGAACGCCTCCGCGCCCACGCCTACCTGGACGCCTACTTCACGCACCGCGTCGCCATCAGCGGTGACCGGTGCGGCGGCAGGGACCCCGACGGCATGCTGTGCGGGTTCGGTGAGCGGGACGGCCGTACCGTGGCCTACGCGGCGCAGACCGGTACGGCGACCCGGCCCGCCGGATATCGCACCGCGGCCCGGCTGATCCGGCTGGCGGACCGGCTCGGCGTCCCGGTGCTGACGGTGGTGGACACCCCGGGTGCCGCGAACGACGCGGAGGCGGAACGGCAGGGCGCCGGGGCGGCGATCGCCGAGGTGTTCGGGGCGGTGGCCGCCGCCCGGGTGCCGGTCACCACGCTCGTCGTCGGCGAGGGCGGTTCCGGCGGGGCGCTCGCGCTGGCCGCGCCCGGCAACACCTGGGTCACGCCGGACAGTTACTTCTCGGTGATAGCCCCGGAACTCGCGGCGGCCATTCTGAAGCGGCCGCCCCGGGAGGTGGAGGCGACCGCCGGTCAGCTGCGGATCCGGCCGCAGGACCTGGTGGAACTGGGGGTGGTCCGGGGCATCGTTGGCCAGGCGGACCGCCCCCAGTCGTAGGGCCTCTCGTTCGGATCATGCCGGGCTCGCGGGGCCTGATCCGGCATGATCCAAACGAAAGGCCACAGGTCACCTCACCCCGACCGCCCGGATGATCTCCTGGGTGACCGAGCCACCCCTGTCGTCGTGGGCCGAGGCCCGCAGCGAGACGGAGGCGGCGGTGCGCGGCACACTCAGCGTGCCGCGCCAGGTGGCGTCCACGCCCTTCAGCGGGACCGGCCGCCACGTCGTGCCGTCGTCGTACGACACCGCCAGCCGGCCACCGCCCAGGGTCCCGGTGCCGGCGGCGTGGGCCACGTACTCGGCGCCGAGCGTGACCGGGATGCGCCGTCCGCGGTGCACGGCACCGGCGAGGTCGGTGTCGAGGTCGTAGGTGAGGTTGATCAGCGGCAGGTAGGTCCAGCGGTCCTCCGGGGTGGCCGCCGAGCGGAAGGTCCACTCGGCGTGGCCCTTCGTGGCGAGTTTCCAGCGGCCCGGGTCGAGGGCGGTGTCGGTGACGACCGTGTAGGTGTGCTCGTCGGCGGGCGCGTCCCACACGTAGGCGGCGGAGCCGGTACTCCGGTCGACCAGCGTGCCGTCCAGGTGGACGGCGGTGGTCTGGCTCATCCCGCTGTCCTCGCTCCACACGTCGCCGGAGCCGGTGTGGTCGGGCCCGGAGTCGCCCCAGCCGGGGGTGTTCAACTGGATCTGGTTCCCGGCACGTTGCTGGCCCCAGCCGAGCCCGGTGCCCAGCCACGGGTGCCACACCGGCCGGAACCAGTTCAGCGCCGGCCGGGTTCCGCCGTCGTAGCGGACCGTTCCGCTGCGCTCCTCCAGCGCGCCGTCGGCGGCCGTCACGGACTCGTGCCACAGCTGGCCGGGGCCGGTGGAGACGTAGTCGGTGCGCTCGGCGGGCAGGTCGACGCGCTCCTGGAAGCCGAGGCCGATCGGGAAGGCATCGGTGACCGAGTACCGGAACTCGCCGCCGCTCATCGGCCGCGGGGCATGGAACCGGACGTGCACGGCGGCGAGTTCGCGCCGCGAGGGTGCGAAGGTGAGGCGCCGGTGGGGGATCGCTCCCCGGTGGCCCTCGGAGAGGTCGTACACGTACGGGGAGTCGGCCGTGCCGGTCATGTCGACCCGTCCGGCCGCCCGCAGGCGTGCCGCGTCGGCCGTGTTCACCGTGGCGATCTGCAGGGGCCGGTCGGCGTTGTCGTCCGTGCCCCACCAGGCCATCAGCCGGCCGGGGGCGTCGTCCGTCACGAACAGTGCCTTGGCGCCCGCGTCCTGGGCGGCCCGGGCGAGCGCGGCCGGATCGGCGCCGTCGGCGAGGCGGGCGAGCACCGCCTTGCCGGACACCCCGGTGACGGGCCCGTCACCGACGTCCACGAGCGGCAGCCGGGTACGGCCCTCGAGCAGGGTGCCGCCCGCCTGGACGGTCGCCTCGCCGATGCCCCTGGCCTCCAGCATCGGCTTGGCCAGCCGCCACACGGTCCGGTACTCGAAGTCACCCCGGGTGACCCGCTGGGTGGGGGCGGCGAAGACGCTGTCGTAGGTGAGGGGCACCTGGACCGCGCCGAACAGGTCGGCGCCGTTCGCCTTCCGGTCGTATTCCATGAGGAGCTGACGGGTCTCGGTGCGCCGGTTCACGTCCGCGCTGATCTCCCGCAGTTTCCGACCGTCCAGGGTGACGTCCCGGTCCCGGTCGAGGGTGATCTCGGGGGCGGCGAGGAAGCCGAGACCGAGGGAGTCGGCGCCGTGGCTGCCGCGCACGTCGAGGAAGGAGGTGAGCGAGTAGGTGCCGGGCTTCAGGCGCAGCTCGAGGGTGCCGGAGTCGCCCACCCGCGCCGGCTGGGCGTCCTCGCCCTCGGCGAGCCGCTGCACGGTGAGGCCGGCGGCGACGGGCGCGCCGGACCGGTCCTTGACGTGCACGGTGAGCGTGTACCGCTCCTCCTCCTTGACCAGTGCGAACACGGTGTGCGCGACCGGGGTGCCGGCCGGGTCGGAGGCCACGATCTGCCCGCTGGTCTCACCGGCCGGCGCCTTGGCCGCGTCACCGGTGACGGTGGTGGCGGCGGTGCCGTGGGCGGGGATCGTGAGGGAGGTGTCGGCGAGGGTGGCGACGCCGTCCGGGGCACCCCGCACGGACAGCTTCAACTCGACGGGCTCTGCGGAGGAGTTGGTGTAGGTGACGGTCCGGGTGACGGGCTTGTCGGTCTCGTACGGCCAGCGGTGGAAGCCGAGGTCGGCGCCGCCGGTCGCGGTGACCTGCGCGTGCACCGCGTCGGGGACGCTGACCCGTCCCGCGCCCACCGTGTAGGCGGAGGCGTCCAGTGGTGCGGAGGTGGACAGCAGGGCGTCCTTCAGCCGGGCGCCGGTCCAGTCGGGGTGTTCCTCGGCGAGCAGGGCCGCCACGCCGGCGACGTGCGGGGTCGCCATGGACGTACCGCTCATGGAGGTGTAGTAGCCGCTGCCGGGGACGAGCTGGGAGCGGGCGGCGAGGATGTCGACGCCGGGGGCCGAGAGGTCGGGCTTGAGGGCGTTGTCACCGTGGCGGGGGCCGGCGCTGGTGAAGTAGGCCGCCTGGTCGTCCGGGTCCACCGCGCCCACGGTGAGGGCGGAGTCGGCGGCGCCGGGCGAGCCGATGGAGGACGGGGCGCCGGTGTTCCCGGCGGCGACGACGAAGAGCGCGCCGGTCTCCCGGGAGAGGGTGTCCACCGCCTGGGCCATCGGGTCGGTGCCGTCGCTCGGCTCGGTGGAGCCCAGGCTCATGGAGACGATCCTCGCGTGCACGTCCCGTGCCGCCCACTCCATCCCGGCGATGATCTGGGACTCGCTGCCCGAGCCCTGGTCGCTGAGCACCTTGCCGACGGCGAGCGTCGCGCCCGGCGCCACCCCCTTCTCCTTGCCGTCGGAGGCGGCTGCGCTGCCGCCGACCGTGGAGGTGACGTGGGTGCCGTGACCGTTGCGGTCGGCGACCTCCTGTCCGTCGACGAAGCTCTGGGTGCGGCTCACCCGGTCCTTCAGGTCGGGGTGGGTCAGGTCCACGCCGGTGTCGAGGACGGCGACCGTGACGCCCTTGCCGGTCAGCCCGGCGTCCCAGGCGGCCGGCGTGCCGATCTGGGCGTTGCTCTCGGCCAGGTCCGCTGTCACCCGCCCGTCCAGCCACACCTTGCCGATGCCGGAGGCTCGGGTGAAGGACCGCCAGAAGGTGCGCCCCTTGGCCGCCCGCACGGCCGCCCCGTGCAGGCTGGGCAGGCCGCGGGTCCGCTCGGCGCCGGCCGGGGTCGCGGCCCGGGCGCCGGTGCCGTAGGTCACGATCAGCGGCAGCGCGCCGGTCCTGGCGTCGGTGAGCCCCTGCCGGATCAGCTCGCTCACGTCGAACAGCCGCCGGTCCAGGGTCCCGGCCCGCAGGTACGGCAGCGCCTCGTCCGGTACGACGGTGAGGTCGCCGTCGCTCTGTTGCGTCCGTACGGCACCGGCGGCCCCGCGGGGCCGCTGCACGGTGACCGTCTTCCTGCCCTGTCCGAGGTCGGTGACGGTCACCGTGTCGCCGGTGACGAGGGTGACGGTGGTGGCGGTGTCCGGGGTCCGGGTTCCGGCGGCCTGCCGCGCGGCCGCTGGGGCCGTCGGCAGCAGGGCGATCACCAGCCCCGCCGACATCAGGGCCGCGCCGCGTCTGACTGGTCCTCTGGTCATCCACGCCTCTTCTCGTGTCGAGCGCGCCGAGTGCTGGCAGAGTGTCATGCCCCTGACGGTTCACGGGTGTTGACCGTGGGTGGCGGAAAGGCGTCCTGGCGGTTTTCCGCCAGGGGCGTCGGCAGGGGCGGGCGGAACGGCGGACACCGTCAGCTGCCTTCCGCAACAATGGAGTCGGTTGTGGATCGGGAACACGGGGGGCGGGCAGCGCCATGAACAAGCTGATGGAGTTCACCACGGAGGACGGCGCCGTTGTCGTGGTGGAGGCCGCGGACAGCGCGAGCGGTACCCGGCTCGTCTCCCGCGGCGAGGGCGGCCCGGCGGCCCAGGCCGCCCGTACCTTCGAGGGCGCCCTGGACGGGGTGCGCGCGGCGGCCCACTCCGCGCTGCGGGTCTTCCGCGACGGCGCCCTGCGGCCCGACTCCGTCGAGCTGGAGTTCGGCGTGAAGCTGAGCGCGGAGGCCGGTGCGGTCATCGCCAAGGGCGCGGCCGAGGGTCAGCTGGTGGTGCGGCTGGGATGGACGTTGCAGCGTCCTGCCCCGGAGCCGTCGGCCGCCGCTGCCTCGGCGGTGGTACCGGAGGGCGCCGCTGCCTCGGCGGTGGTACCGGAGGGCGCCGCTGCCTCGGCGGTGGTACCGGAGGGCGCCGCTGCCTCGGCGGTGGTGCCGGACCCGGGCGTCTCGGCGGTGCGGGGCCCGGCCACCGCCGAAGAGCCGGCGGTGCGGGGGACGGACGCGCCGCCCGTGTCCGGTACTCCGCCGCTGCCCGACCCGGCGAGGGCCACCCCGGAGCTGAGCCCCCGCTCATGAGGCGCGCTTCCTGGCACGCCCGGATCGAGTGCGGGGGCGCGGTGGCCGGGGCGGGCTTCCTGGTGACCCCTCGCAAGGTTCTGACCTGCGCCCATGTGGTGCAGGACAGCGAACTGGCGCCGGTGACCGTGTCGTTCCCGGGCCGCCGGGACCTCGGTGAGGTGCCCGCGACGGTGGCCGTGCACGGCGGCTGGGCCGGCGGTGACACCGACCCCGGTGACCTGGCCGTGCTGGAACTGGCCCAGGAAGTGCCGTTGGACCCGGCGGGGTTCGCGCCGCCGAGTGCCGAACCGGACGCCTCGGTACCCGCGTTGGTGGCGTACGGCTTTCCGGACGGGTACGACGAGGGCCAGCTCGCCCGGTACCGTGCCGTGTCCACGACCCTGATCGCCGGCCAGTGGGTGCAGTTGGAGGCCGTCAGCGGCCACGGCCAGCCGCTGACCCACGGCTTCAGCGGCGCCGCGGTGACCCGCCCGGACGGCCGAGTGGTCGGCATGGTCGCGCAACGGGCCGGCGAGCAGGGCGTTCTCGTCGCGCGCATGCTGCCCACCGAGGTGATGGCCCACTACTGGCCCGGGCTGAGCGAGCTGGTCCCGGTCCGCGACGGCGGCGGGGACCCGGTGAAGCGCTTGTACGCGCTGGTGCGGCGGGCCGAGGCCACCGGCCTCGCGTGCTCACCGGACCAGTTGTTCGTGGACGCCGTCGGCGACTTCGGCCCCGCCCTGCCGCCGGGCGGGTTCCCTTCCCTGCGGGCGGCGGTCTCCTATGTGCAGTGGGAGGTCGAGGAGCCGGCCGAGGCGCTGGGCCGGTTGACCGACCGGCTGGCGGACCTGCTGGACGGGCCCGCCGAGGCCCCCGCCGCACCGGCCGCTTCCTGGGCCGGCTGGGCACCCATCCTCGTCGAGATCGACCGCAGCGGCGCGGGCCCCGACCAGGTCACGGTCTCGGTGTCGGCGTACCGCGGGGGCAGGCGCCGGCCGGTGGGCACCCACCGCCTGGCCCGCGCCGAGGTGCAGGAGTACGTCCAGCGGGGCATCGACCAGGCCTTCAGCCATCTGGCGCCGGACGCGGACGAGTTGCTGACCTTCGTACTGCCCCGGGACTGGCTGAACACGCCGGTGGCACAGTGGGCGTGCAGCGCGGACGACTCCACCCCGCTGGGCTGCGCCCACCCCGTGGTCGTGACCGACCGTTCCCGGCACCACAGCGCGCGGCTGCGCCACCAGCTCGGCAAGAAGTGGCAGAAACTGGCGACCGGTTCCGGCACCGCGCTGCACCGCATCGACTGCGGCACCCCGGAACGCCCGCTCGGCCTGCGCAGACGCCTGCGCGAGACGGACGCCGGCCTCGCGGGCTTCGCCGCCCCGCCCGGCGCCGTACCCGGTCACTTCGAGGTGGGCCTGAACATGCCCGTTCCGGTTCTGCTGTGGCCGCGCTCGGGGTGCCCCGGCGGCGCCGTCGAACACGACATCCCCTGCGCCGGCACCGCCTTCCTGGACGCCCTCTCCCCGCACGTCGAGGGCGTTCCCCCGGCCGAACTCCCGCGTCACGTCCAGGCCCTGCGCGAGGAGGCGGAGGCGGACGAGGAACCCGAGCGGCACTGGGCGAGAGACGTCCAGCTGCTCTGGGACGACCCCCGCTGCTTCCCCGAGGCCACTGCCGGCCTGCACTCCCCCGTCGCCTGAGACCAGCGAGAGATCGAGGACCGCCCCCCATGCCCCTGTGGCCCGTGTACACCGGCACCGAGGAGCCGCACGACGGCATCACCGAGCTGCCCCCTCCGCCGCCCTGGCGGGCCTTCGACGGCGGCCCCGCCCTTGACACGCCCTCCGACACCGCCGACACCGCGGCCTCCTCCCCCGACCGCACGCACCGCGCCGCGGCCTACCGGGCCACCGCGCAGACGGTCCAACTGGTCAACGCCGCCCTCTACCTGCGCCGTCCGCTCCTGGTCACGGGGCCGCCCGGCACCGGCAAGTCCTCCCTGGCGTACGCGGTGGCCCGCGAGCTGAGGCTCGGTCCGGTCCTGCGCTGGAACATCACCAGTCGCAGCACCCTGCACGACGGCCTCTACCAGTACGACCCCCTCTCCCGCCTGTACGCGGCCCGCCAGGCGGCGGCGACCGAGCCGGGCTCCCCGGTGCCCGGCTCCGGCATCGAGGACCATCTGCGCCTCGGCCCTCTCGGCACCGCCCTCCTGCCCTACGCCCGCCCTCGCGCCCTGCTCATCGACGAGATCGACAAGGGCGACCTGGACCTGCCCAACGACCTGCTGAACGTGCTGGAAGAGGGCCAGTACGAGATCCCCGAGCTGGTGCGCTCGTCCAGTGCCGAGAGCCCGATGGCCGAGGTCATGGTCGACGGCACCCACGAACGGGTGTGCGTCGAACGCGGCCGGGTGCGCTGCCGTGCCTTCCCCTTCGTCGTGCTGACCAGCAACGGTGAGCGGGAGTTCCCGCCCGCCTTCCTGCGCCGCTGCGTCACCCTGCGGCTGCGCCAGCCCGACGACACCCAGTTGGCCGACATCGTCCGCGCCCACTTCGACGGCGAACCCGACCCGTACGCGCAGACCCTGATCAGCCGCTTCCTGTCCCGGATCGGCGGCGGCGACCTGGCCACCGACCAGCTCCTCAACGCGATTTACCTGGCCCGCTCCTCCGACCTGTCCGCGGACTCCCTGGACGAACTGGCGGAACAGCTCATGCCGTACCTCGGCGAGGCCCAGCGCCCCGATGCCTTCTGACCCCACCGGCTCCCCGGACCCGCTCGCCCGGCTGGCCGACGTACTGGCCGAGGCGGCGGGCGGCACGCGTCCGACCCCGCTGGAGCTGGCGGAAGTGCTGTGGCTGGCACGGCAGCTGGAGCCGGGGAGCGGTGAACCGGGCAGCACGGCACCCGCTGAGCCAGGCCCGCGTACGACGGACACGTCCGAGGACCCGCCCGGGCAGCCGCCCCGGAAGGCACCGCTCGCCCCACCGGTGGCGCCGGACGACACACCCGCCGCGCCCCGGGAGGCGTCCCGCGCCCCCCTCCACCTGCCGTCCCCCACGCGGACCGGGTCGGGCGGCCCGTACGCGAGCCTCCTGGCGCCGGCCCCTCCGATGCTGCGCCATCCCCTGGGCCTGCAGCGCGCCCTGCGCCCGCTCAAGCGCCGTACCGACGCCCCCTGCGGTCACCGCCTGGACGAGCAGGCGACGGCCGACCGCATCGCCCGGCTCGGCGCGGCTCCCGAGTGGTGGCTGCCGGTGCTGCGCCCCGCCCGGGAACGCTGGTTGCGTCTGAACCTGGTGTACGACACCGGCCCGACGATGCCCGTCTGGCGCCCTCTGATCGGCGAACTGCACACGGCGCTGGCCCAGTCGGGCATCTTCCGCACCGTGACACCGGTCCGCGCCACCCCCGACGGCGCGGTCCACGGCCACGGCGCGCAGGCCCCCGCCGACGGCCGCACGGTCACCCTGGTCGTCAGCGACTGCATGGGCCCGCAGTGGCGGCCGGGCACGGCGGGCCGGCGGTGGTACGACACCCTGCGCCGCTGGGCGCGGCAGCTGCCCGTCGCCGTGGTCCAGCCCCTCCCGGAACACCTGTGGCGCGACACGGCGCTGCCGGCCGCCCCCGGCCTGCTGTCGGCACCGCGGCCGGCCGCTCCGACGGCCGCCCTGACCTTCGCGCCGTACGACTCGGACGACACCGCGGACGACGGCGGGGACCGCGACGCGTCCACCGGCGGTGTGCCACTGCCGGTGCTGGAACCCGACCCGCGGTGGCTGGCCAACTGGGCCGGGCTGGTGACGTCGGCGGGCGGTGCCGCGTTCCCCGGCTCGGCGGCGGTGCTGGGCCGGCCCGTCGATCCGGCCGGCCGCACGGACCTCGCCCGCCTCTCCCCCGAGGAACTGGTCCTGCGCTTTCGGGCGACCTCCTCTCCGGAGGCGTTCCGCCTGGCCGGCCATCTGTCCCTGGGCCTGCCCTCGCTGCCGGTCATGCGCCTGGTCCAGCGGGCGGTGGAACCCGACCCGCGCCCGCAGCACCTCGCCGAGGTCATCCTCAGCGGCCTGCTGACCACGGCCGCGGGACCGCCGGGCTCCTACGCCTTCCGGCCGGGGGTACGGCCCCTGCTGCAGCGCGGCCTGCCGCGTTCGTCGAGGGGGCGGACTACGGAACTGCTGGCCCGGGTGGGCGGGTTGATCGAGGAGCGGGCGGGGGCGGCGCCCGGGGAGTTCCGCGCGATGACACCCGCGGCGGGCGGCGCGTCGGCGGCGGAGGCGGACGCTGAGGCGTTCGCGACGGTCCGGGCCGAGAGTGCGCGACGGCTGTCCGGGCAGGAGGCCGCACCGGCGGGCTCCTTCGGCGGGTACCGGCCGGTGCGGCGGCTCACTCAGGGCGGATCCGTGTGGCTGGCCGAGGGCGCGGCGCACCCGGGCACAGTGGCGTTGCGACTGCTGCGGCCGGTCACCGAGCCGGCGCGGCGGGAAGCGTTCCTGCGGGACGCGGCGCGGTTGAGGGAACTGACGCACCCGAACGTCGTGGCCGTCCGCGCCTTCGGGATCGAGGGCGACGTTCCGTATCTGGTCATGGAGTACCTGGACGGCGTCCCGCTGAAGGCGCTGGCCGCGCTCACCGGTTACCTGCTGCCGCCGCCGCTGGTGGCGTCGGTCGGCATCCAGCTGGCCCGCGCCGTCACGGCCGTCCACGGGGCCGGCGTCACCCACGGTGGGCTCGGCATGTCCCGCGTCGTGCTCCTGCCCGACGGCACGGCCAAGCTCTGCCTCGCCGAGCCGGGCCGCACCTCGGGGCCGGCCGGACAGGCCGAGGATCTGCGGGCGCTGTGCGAGGTGATGCTGCGGCCGGCCGCGGGGACGTCCCGGCTGACGCTGCCCATCGGGCCTCAGGTGCTGGCCCGTTTGCCGCACGCTTCGCGGGGCGCGTTCGCCCGGGCGTTCAACCTGCTGATGTCGCCGTCGCTCATCGCCCAGCGGCAGGGCGCGGAACTGCTCACGGACGAGGTTCCGCTGCTGCGCGCCCGGGAGGCGTACGACCAGCGGTTCTACTACCTCCTCGGTCCGCTCGGCATGGAACTCCGGGACAGCTCACCGCGGTTGGCCCCGCTCGAGCAGGCGGCTCTCGCCCTGCTGCTGCTCCGCAACGGCCGTCCGGTGAGCCACGACCAGCTCAGGGCCGGCCTGTGGAGCCGGGAGGAGGAGCCGGAGGACGCCGTGGCCGTCCTGGGCGGGATCGCCGCACGGCTGCGCGAGGCCCTGGGCCCCGGCGCGCTGGCGACGCTCACCGACGGCTACGCGCTGCACACCAGCGCCGACTTCGTGGACCTGGTCCACTGCAAGGAGCTGGAGCGCTCGGCCACCGCCCTGGCCGAGCGGGGATCCCTCCGGGCGGCACGGGAGCGCCTGGAGGCGGCGCTGGGCCTCTGGCGTGGCGCCGGCCCGCTCGCCGGCGTCCCCGGCCCCGCCGCCCGCACCGCACGCGCCGACCTCCTCCAGCTGCGCCTCGCCCTGTACCGCAAGCGGGCCGAACTCGACCTGGAGATGGGCGAGTACGAGCGCGCGGCCACCGATCTCGCCGGGCTGCTCCGCGCACATCCCTCGCGCGCGGACTACCGCCGCCTGCTGCTCCTCGCCCTGCAACAGGAAGGTCGCGTCGAAGAGGCGCTGGAGGTGTACGAGGAGTACGAGTGGTCGGGCGGCGACGACCCCGCGCTGCTGGCTCTGGGCCATGAACTGCGGGCCGAGTACGCCGACCACGAGGGCCCGGGGCCGCTGGCTCCGGAGCACGGCACAGGGCCGGACCGCGTCCCCGTGGCCGCCCCGGACGGGCTGCCGGAGGACCCCCACCCCACCGAGGACGCCCCACCGGCCCTCCGCCACGGCCCGGTGGACCGGCCCGAGGAGACCGCGCTGCCGCGGGACGACGTGCCGGAGACCCTGGTCACCTCGCAGGACGCTGCCGGCGAGCCGCCCGGGGCGGCCGGGCCCCACCGCACCACGGCCCGTTTCGACTTCGCCGACGGCCCGCAGAGCCGCGACACCCAGGCCGCGCTGGGGCGGGCGGTGGCGCGGCTCCTGACGGCGAGCGGGCTGGGCCGGGGCGACTACGAGCGGATCGCGAGCGACTTCGGCTACCGGGTGGTCGTCGAGGCGGGGGTGTCCGCGCTGCCGCTGGTCGTGGCCACCGTGGCCGGCCTTCCGGCTCGGATCGTGGAGCTGGGCGGCCTGCGGCTGGACGTGGTCTTCTCGTGTCAGTGGGCCTCCGGGAGGCAGGAGCAGCCCGACGAGCAGGCGGTGCGGCACCTTCTCCTGCGCAGGCCCGCCCCCGGTGTCGTCGTCGTTCCACAGACCCTCCGGGACGAGATGCCCGCGAGGGGCGCAGGCGAGTGGTTCCGTCCGTTGACCCGCGACGCGGAGGACGGCTTCTACCACCTCTGCCGTCACCGCGAGCCCCCGCCCGGTCATCCGGTCCTCGGGCCCTTCCCCCTGTCCCGCACGGCTCCCCGGCCGGGACCCGGCGAAGAGAGCAGGACCCTCGTCTACACCGACCCGGAGGGCGCACTCGGCCTGACCCGGTCCCCGCGGGCCACCGGCTACTACGAGGTCGATGTCACCGAGCACCGGGTGCCGGTCGGCATGTCCGGGATCGCCGTCGGCCACGAAGCCGCGTTCCTCGTGCGCGGAGAGGCCACCTGGCGGGTCACCGACCCCGTCGAGGCCGTCGTCCACACCAGCCGCACTCCGCTGCCCACACGCGTCAACGACCTGCTGCGCGCCCGGCTGCGCCACGTGACCCTGAACTATCCGCCCAGCCGGACCGCCCAGGCACAGGCCGTCCTGGATGACGGCCCCGTGCCGTCCGGCCTGCCCGGATACTCCGTCCGCTGGCAGGTCACGCTCAGTGCGCGGCCCCCCAGGAGGCGTCGGCCGCGACGACTCCGCGCCGACGACGGCCTGCTGGGCGCCTTCCTGCGGGCCGACGCCGTACTTCTCGGCTTCGACGGCGTGCTGACCCGGCTGCACCCGGGCCGTGACGCGACCGAGGCCGTCCAGGACCTCGCCCAGGCGCTCGCCGTCCTCGACGCTGCCCCGTACGCCCACCCGGTCGATCTGCTGCGCGCTTGCGAGGGGCATCCCGCGGCCCGGGACCTGCGCGCCCGCCTGACCTCGCTGGAGGTGGCTGCCGCCCGGGGATCGACGCCCGTCCCCCATGCCGACCTGCTGGTGCGCACCCTGACCGACAAGGGGCGGGCCCTGGCGGTCGTCACCGACTGTGCGACGGAGGCGGCGACCGCGTACCTGGAAAGGCGCGGTCTGCTGGACTGCCTGTCCGGTGGCGTGCACGGGCGCGACGACGCGGCCTCCCCCTTGCTGCCCGACCCCGACGTCGTGCTCCGGGCCGTCGGACGGCTCGGGGTTCTCCTCGACAGCTGCGTCATGATCGGTTCCACCAGGGCGGAGGCGGAGGCGGCCGGCGCCGCGGGCGTCGCATACGTCTGGCTGAACGGCGACGACAGCCCGCTGTCGGTCACCTCCGAGTTCCGCAGCACGACCCTGCGGCCGCTGCTGGAGACCGCCCGCTCCCTCTGACACAGCCGACACACCGTAAGGGCCGGAGAAATACCCCCGTTCAGCGGCGCCCCGCCCGGCCGCCCCCAGCAGGCGCCCGCTGCCGCCCCCGCGCAGGATGCAGTCAGAGAAAGAGGCCCGCCAACCGGCCGGGCGCCCAAGGCCCGTGCACTCGGGAGGTTCCGCCGTGACCGTCAGTCTGGAGCAGCTGCGCCGCTGCCACTTCGCCGTCGACCTGGGTGCGGCCCGTACCCGGATGTATGTGAAGGGCGCCGGTCTCGTCGTCGACCAGCCCTCGGTCGCGGCCGTGAACACCCGTACCGGCGCGCTCATCGCGGTGGGCGACTTCGCGGAGAAGATGACGGGGCGGACGCCGAGCTACATCAGGGTCGTACGGCCCATCTCCGGTGGCACGGTGGTCGACATCGAGATGGCCCAGCGCATGCTGCGGCACCTGCTCGGCGACAAGATGCGCCGTGCCCTGCGCCGCAAGCCCCGGCTGCGCGCGGCGGCCTGCACCCCGCACGACGCCGATCCGCTGGCTCAGCGGGCGACGATCGAGACACTGGTGGGGCTGGGGGCGCGCCGGGTCGAGCTGGTGGACACGCTGATCGCGGCGGCCGTGGGCTGCGGGATGCCCGTGGAGCGCGCCGAGGCCACCATGATCATGGTGTGCGGGGCGACGACCACGGAGGTCGCGGTGCTCTCGCTCGGGTCCATCGTGACCGCCGCGCGGGTCCCGGTGGGCGGCGAGGCCGTGGATCACGCGATCGTGCAGCACCTGCGGCACGCGCACGAGCTGATGCTGCCCAGCCAGGCCGTACGGCCGCTGCAGCTGGCGCTCTCCGGCAACGGGCTCAGCCCGCACGGACCGGTCTCGACGGAGATCCACGGGCTGGACGTGTCCACAGGGCTGGCCCGCAGCGTGCGGGTCGACACCGCCGCCGTCCGCGATGCGATCCAGACCCCGCTGACGTCCGTCCTGGACGGGATCGGCAAGGTGCTGCGCGACTGCCCGCCCGACCTGGTGGCCGACCTTGCCGACCGCGGGCTCGTGATGGTCGGCGGCTCGGCCCTGCTGCCCGGGTTCGACCAGATGCTGCGGCGGGCCACCGGCATGCCGGTGCACATCGCCGAGCGGCCCGACATCTGCGCGGCCCAGGGCCTGGGCGCCATGCTGGAGGGCCGGATCGAGCCGCTGGTACTGAACCCGCTGGCCGCCTGATCCGCACCGCGCACGCCGTACGGCCGACGGTCCGGCCCCCGTCTGCCACCGCTGCCGGAAGCCGTCTCCGGGGCGGGCCGCCGTGCCGCTGACGCTGTGCGGCGACGGGGACGCCGAGTTGGGCGGCACGGAGGGCACGGCGGTGACGTCGCAGGCGCCGCTGTGCTCCTCGGCGCCCGGTCCCCGCCCCCAGCAGCACCGCGTACGCACCCGGGCACGCACCCGGACGTGGTGAGCCGGAGGTCCCCCGCACCGCACCCGCTTCCTGAGCGCTGCAGGGGGCGCCACCGCACCGCGCCGGGTGACAGCGGGGCGTACGGCCTGGGTCGCCTCACAGCGCCAGGTAGCAGCGGATCGTCGTCCCGTCCTGTCCGGCGTGTATCCGCACCAGATCCGCCACCAGGTTGACCAGCAGCAGGCCGCGTCCGCCGCGCTGGTCACGGGAGGCGGGCCGGCGGCCGGCCAGCGGGTCGACGAGGCGGCCCTTGTCCCGGACCTCGCACAGCACGTACCCGCTCTCGGGCCACACCGTGAGCGCGCCCGTGCCGCCGCCGTGGAGCACACTGTTGGTGGTCAGTTCGGCGGTGATCAGGGCCAGGTTCTCGAGGGCCAGCCCGGCCAGGCCCAGCCGGGCGCCGTGTTCGGTGGCCAGGTGCCGCACGGCGGAGAGCGCGTCCTCGTCGAACGTGACGGAGAGGACGTCCGGCAGCGCATCGGGGGCGGGCGGCAGCGGCGCGTTGTAGCGGGCGACCACGCCGTCGGGGTCGTAGGCCGCGCTGAGCCGTTCCCCGCCCGGACCGGCCGGAATGACGACCGGGTGGGTGGCGTGGGCGTCGGCGAGCACCCGCTCGTCCAGCCGGACGGTGTCGTACGGACACAGGATGCTGACCTCGCGGCCCTGGAACGCGGCGTTGATCAGCGCCTCGTGCTGGGCGCAGGCCGGGTACTCGGCCGGGCTGCGGCCCGCCCAGATCGGCTCGCCGATGATCCGTACCCGGCGGCCGGGCGGCTGCGCGTCGGCGAAGGCACGCAGCACGCCGGGGATGATCCGGCCGGGGTTGCGTCCGGCCTCCCGCATGTCGAGGAACCGTACGGCGTCGCCGTCGGCGCCCAGCTCGTCCTGGATGAGCCGCAGGTTCTCGCCGGGGACGGCGATCGCGACGGGTTCGCCCGCCGCCAGCCCCTCCCGCACGAAGGGGACGGTCCCGGCCAGGTACTCCTGCGGGTCCGCGTAGAAGAGCGCCGGATGGATGAAGGGTTCGGCCGTCGTCGTCATGACGCCGCCACCTCGACCGCCGAAAGTCCGGGCCACAGCAGCTCCAACATGCGCGGCAGCCCGGGTGGCGGGCGGTCCAGCACCAGCCGCCGCCGCTCGCCGAGGCGCCGGGCCGCGTCCACGAGCGCGCCGGCGCCCGCGACATCGACGAAGGTCAGCGCGGAAAGTTCCAAGTAGTACACGTCCTCGCCCTCGCGAACGGCCCGCTCCAGCGCACGCTCCCAGATGCCGCGCGTGGGCAGGGTCACCTCGCCCGCCGCCCGGATTCCGGTCCGCCCGGTCAGCGGGAACACGTCGAGCCGCGGCACCGCGGGCATCGGCTCGGCAGCGGCCCGCGTGGGCCGCACCGGCTCAGGTCCGCTCACGCCTTCTCCCAGCTACACAGAAACACGGTTTCCCAGTATGCGCCTTGACTCTCCCACCCGGGTCCGGGTCCGGGACGGGCGGGGTGTAGCCCGGGGCGCAGGGGGCAGGCGACGGGCACAGGACCCCGAGGACCGACCAGGGGGGAGAGATGACCTCAGCGGCACGCCCGACGGACAGCGGGTGGCCCGACACCCTGACCGTTGCCGGCCGGGCGGAGGGGGGCCGGGTGCTCCTGCGGGCACGGGGTGAGCTGATCCTGGGCTGTGCGGACACCCTGGCCGGGACGCTGGCCGCACTGCCGGCGGGTGTCGCCCGGATCGAGCTGGACGTCACGGAGGTGTCCTTCATGGACACGGCGGGTCTGACGTTCCTGCACCGGCTGAGCGAGTACGGCCACCGGCACGGCGTGCCGGTCTCGGCGACCGGCTGGCGGGGGCAGCCGCGCCGCGTGCTGGAGCTGGTGGGCATGGACCCCATGGATCCACTGCGCGCCCCGCTGCCCGCCTGTTCCGCCGCCCGCACCGCCTCCGCGGTGGCCCGGGAGCGCGCCGAGCAACTCGAGGCGCTGCGCCTGGAGATCGAACAGCTCCGCCACGCGATCGACTCGCGCCCGGTGATCGACCAGGCCCGCGGCATCCTGATGGCCGCCCACACCTGCACCCCGGACCAGGCGTGGGACATCCTGCGGGAGGCCTCCCAGCGGACCAACACCAAGCTGCGGCAGGTGGCGGCGGCGGTCACCGCGAGCGCGGTGCCCGGCGGGCCCGCCCCGCCGGAGCCGCTGCGTACGGCACTGCGCGCGGCTGCGGCCCGCCACGCCCGTTGACGCACCACCACGCTCACCACCGCCACGGCAGCGGTCAGTACGGCAGGATGCGCCCCGAGGGGGTCCTGCGGTCGATCTCCTGTCCGCGCGGGGCGGCTGGACGCCGGCTGACACGCACCCGGATCCGACGGTCCATGACGCCCTCCTTCTGCCGGTACGGCCCGGCGGTGGACGCCGGTAGGGGGTGCGTGCCCAGGACACGGCCCGTTCAAGCACGAACGCGGTCAAGTGCTCGTTCGAACCCGGACGTTGGGTGAAGTCCCCGGCCAGGCCGGCGCTACGCGGAGGTCAGGCGGACCGGGAGTTCCTGGTGGCCGTTGCTGATGAGGGAGGCCACCGGCCGCAGTTCCCCGGCCGGGACCGCGAGCGCCAGGTCGGGGAAGCGGCCGAAGAGCTGCCGGAGGGCCTCCACGACCTCGAGGCGGGCCAGGGGGGCGCCCAGGCAGAAGTGCACACCGTGGCCGAAGGCCAGGTGTTCCTTGACGGTGCGGGTGACGTCGAAGGTGTCGGCACTGTCACCGTGCCATTCCGGATGGCGGTTGGCGGCGGCGTACGAGGCGAGGATGGCCTCGCCCCGGGCGATGGTCTGTCCGCCGGGCAGTTCGATGTCGGTGACGGCGTAGCGCAGCGGCAGGTGTTTGACGGCGGGTTCGTGCCGCAGGGTCTCCTCCACGACGTCGTCCCAGCCGGCCTTGCCGGCGCGGACCAGGTCGAGCTGGTCGGGGGAGGTCAGCAGGGCGACGATGGCCTGGTCGATGACGTTGACGGTGGTCTCGTACCCGGCGCTGATCATCAGCAGGAGCGTGTCGCGCAGTTCCTCGCCGGTGAAGCCGGTGCCGTCCGACTCCTCGTCACGGGCGGCGATGAGCAGGGACGTCATGTCGTCACCGGGGGCGGCGGACTTCGTGGCGATCAGCTCGTCGAGGATGCCGTAGAGGCGGACGGTGTTGGCCTGGGACTCCTCCGGGGTGAGCGTGGTGTCGAAGACACCGTCCACGAGCTGCCGGAAGCCGGCCCGCCGCTCCTCCGGTACGCCCATCAGGTGGCCGATCACGGAGATGGGCAGCGGGTAGGCCAGGTGCTCGCGCAGGTCCACGACCTGTCCGGCGGGCCGGGCGGCGAGGTCGTCGATCAGGGTGGTGACCATGGCCTCGACGGCCGGGCGCAGTTCGGCGATGCGCCGGGCGCTGAAGGCGGGGGCGACCATCCGCCGCAGCCTGCGGTGGTCGGAGCCGTAGGCGGTGAACATGTTCTTCACCGCGATCCACAGGGCGAGCGGCCAGGTAGCGGCCCGCTGCTCGAAGTCGGGCCAGTGCGCGCGTGCGTCCTTGGACACGGAGGGGCTGGTCAGCAGTTGTTTGAGCAGGGCGGGGTCGGTGACGGCCCAGGCCTGGACGCCGAGGATGTCCACGCGCGCGGCCGGGCCGTGGGCGCGCAGGGTCCGATGCTCCAGGTGCGCGGCGGCGCCGGTCGGGTCGAGGACGAGCGGGGTGTGCTGGGACATGGCCGGTCTCCTTCAGACGACAGCGGGGAAACGGACGGGCAGGGCTTCCAGGGCGCGGTGGAACGGGCCGGGCCGCCAGGCCAGTTCGGACTCGGGGCAGGCCAGGTCCAGCTCGGGCAGCGCGTCCAGGAGGCAGGTGATGGCGGTCTCGGCGATGAGGTAGGCGTGGGTCCTCGCCGGGCAGGTGTGCGGGCCGATGCTCCAGGACAGGTGGGCGCGGTTGCCGGTGAGTTCGGCGGTGGTGACGCCCCCGGTGATGGCCGGGTCGTTGTTGCAGGCGGCCATGGAGATGACGACGGGCTGGTGGGCGGGGAGCAGTACGCCCTCGATGTCGATCGGGTACGGCGGGTAGGTGATGCAGTAGTTGGCCAGTGGCGGGTCGGTGTACAGGACGGTGTCGAGGGCGTCCCGGACGGGCTGCCCGGCGTGCAGGCCGGCGGAGAACTGCTCGTCGGTGAGGATCCTCAGCACGGTGTTGCTGATCAGGTTGGTCAGCGGCTCGATGCCCGCGCCGTACAGCGTGACGAGTTGGTGGGACATCTCGATGTCGTCCAGGCGGGCGGAGTGGGCGATCAGCCGTGAGGTGACGTCGTCCCCGGGCTGCTGCCGCCGCAGGGCGACGAGTTCGGCCACCGCCTGGCCGAGGATCTCGTTGCCCTGGGCGGCCGTCGCGGCCTCCGCCTCGAAGATCTTGGCCATGCCGTCGGCGATGCGCCGGCCGATCTCGTCCGGGCAGCCCAGCAGCGCGCTCAGGACGCGGAAGGCGATGGGCCACGCGTACTGGATGAGCAGGTCGGCGTGGCCCAGGGCGCGGAAGTCGCCGATGGCTGCGGAGGCGACCTTCTCCACCAGGGCCCGCAGCTCGTGCTGGTCGACCGCCTGCAGGCTCGCGGTGTTGGCCGCCCGGTAGCGGGTGTGCTCGGCGCCGGCCGAGCGCAGCGCGTTGGGGCGCCATTCCATCATCGGCCGCACCGGGCAGGTCTCGGGTACGGCCTGCTGCCAGATCCGCGGGTCGGCGGGAAAGTGCAGCGGGTCGTTGAGGACGCGCCGGGCCTGGTGGAAGCCGATGACGAGGGTCGCGGGGACGCCGGGGGCCAGATCCACGGGGACCAGTGGGCCGAAGACACGGCGCATGCGCTCGTACGCCGTGTGCGGATCGTCGGCGAACTCGGCGTCGTAGAGCGCGATGCGCGTCGGGGGACTCGCGGTGCCGGGGGCGGGGGTGGTCATGGGCGGGGCTCCACAAGAGCGGCGGGGGTGTGCCGGGTGGTCAGGAACTCGGTGAGGGTGATCAGCGCGTACACGCAGGACCGGCGGTCACGCGCGTCGCACTCGGTCAGCGGTGTGTCGGGATCCAGCGCGAGCGCCTGCCGGATCTCGTGCAGGGGGTAGCGGGGCGCGTCGGGGAAGACGTTGATGACGACGGCGTACGGTGTCTGCTGCTCCTCGAGCAGGCTGAGCACCTCGTGGCAGCCGTCGAGGTCCCGGGTGTCGACCAGGACCAGGGCACCCAGCGCGCCTTCGGTCAGCCCTTCCCACAGCGGGCGGAACCGGGTCTGGCCCGGGGTGCCGAACAGGTAGAGCACCAGGCGGTCACCGAGCAGATGGATCCGGCCGAAGTCCATGGCGACCGTGGTGGTCGTCTTGTGCGGCGTGCCGCGCAGATCGTCCACGCCGACGCTCGCCTCGGTGATCGGCTCCTCCATGCGCAGCGGTGTCACCTCGGAGACGCTGCCGACGAAGGTGGTCTTGCCGACCCCGAACGCCCCGGCGACGACGATCTTCGCCGACCGGGTGACGGCGGGGGCCAGGTAGTGGGGGGCGGGCTGGTCAGACCAGTTCGCGGAGTCCACGCAACACCTCCTGTAGCAGGTCGAGTCCGGGCCGGCCCTCCTCGACGGGGGCCGGGCTGGCCAGATGGCCGCTGTCCATGAGCGCGGAGACGAGGATCCGCACGGTGGAGGGGGGCAGTTCCAGCGCGGCGGCGATGTCCGCCACGGCCAGACCGCCGCGTCCGCCGGCGAACAGCCGCATCACCCTGCGGGCGTCCGGCCCCAGCGCCTGGGTGGTGCCGGACGCGGCGATGACCACTGTCTCCAGGCGGACATCCCGGCTGGGGCGGTTCCGTCCGCCGGTGCGGACGTAGGGCCTGATCAGGTCCGGATCGTGCCGCGGACCCGTCACGTCGCGATGCCGCCTTCCGCGGCCGGGCGGCGGTCCCCGACTTCCAGCTCGTGGCCGAGCCGTGCCGCCAGCCGCACCATGTGGTGGGTGATCAGGCCGACATCGGCCTCGGGGCCGGTGGTGACCACCGAGAGCATGGAGTTCTTCGCCGCCGCCGTCGTCAGCCCGATGCGGCCCTGCGACTCGATCAGCAGCTGGCACATCCCCTTGCCGCCGACGTGCTCGTCCCACGCCTTGCCGGCGGCGCGCAGCGACGCGGTCACGGCGGCGAGTTTCTCCGCGTCCTCCTGGCCGATCGTCCGCGTCCGGGCCTGCAGGAGGCCGTCGCTGCTCATCAGCACCGCGTACTCGACGCCCTCGACGGAGCCGAGTTCCTGGTCGAGCAGCCACCCCAGGCTGTTGCTGTGCGTGTCGCGCATGGTCAGTGTCCTTCGATGGGTCCGTTGTTTTCCTGGGTCTGGCGGCCCCGGCGGGTGCCCGCCGCCCAGGCGGCGGCGACGCTCGGCCGGCCCGGCACGACCGGCCCCTCGGGCGACGCCGGGGGCGCGCTGCGTGGTGTGGCCGTGCGTTGCCGGACGGTCAGGCCGCTCGCGGTGGTCACGGGGGGCGCCGGGGCGGGGGTTTCCCGCGGGGCCGGCAGGGCGGCGGGCGCGGGCGCGGCGGCGTGCCGGGGCACAGCGACGGGCGCGGGCGCGGCGGCGGGGAAGACCAGAAGGTTCTTCGGGAGCACGAGTACGGCCCGGGTGCCCTGGTAGATGTTCGGCGCGGTCAGCTCGACCCGGAAGCCGTAGTTCTCGGCGAGCAGCGAGGCGACCCGCAGGCCCGTCTGCGGGTGGGCGCCGAGTCGGGTGATGTCGTCGCGCTGCTTGCCGGACATGATGTCGCTGGCCCACAGCAGCCGCTCGTCGTCCATTCGCAGACCGGCGTCGTCCACGATCAGGAAGCAGGCGTGGTGGCCTTCCTCCACGGAGACATGCACCCGCGCGGCCGGCGGTGAGTACCGCAGGGCGTTGTCCAGCAGCAACGCCAGGGTGTGCACGACGGCTTCGACCGCCCGGCTCTGCACCGCGACGGTGTCCAGCTCGTGGTGTTCCACCCGCTGGTAGCCCTCGATGCGGCCCATCGCCGCGCGGATGACATCGGTCAGCGAGGTCCGTGGCCAGCGCCGGGAGAGCTTGTCGCCGGCCAGCACCGCGTAGCCCTGCGCGGTGAGCAGCATCTGCTGCGCGATGTGGTCGATGTGCACCAGGGTCGCGTACGCCTCGTCGTCCTGGTGGGAGCGCACGCCCTGGCTGATCTCCCGGCTGAGCCTGGAGGCCCGGGCCACCACGTTGGACGCGAAACTGCGCACGGCCGCCCGGGTGGCCTCCTGGGACTCCCGGCGCGCCTTCGCGATCTCCTGGTCGGCCGCGGACCGGATCCCGGCGACGTGCTGGTCGGCCGAGGCCTGGGTGGTCTCCCGCACCCGCGTCACGGTGGCGGTCACCTGACCGGTGAGGTCGCGGAGCCGGTCGGCGAGGGCCGTGTGCGCCAGCGGTGGGGGCAGGGGGAGGTCGCCGCCGCGCTGCTCGCCGGGCCGGGCGGCGGTGCCCAGCGCGGGTACGCTCGCGGCCAGTTGCCCCAGGGTGTACTCGGCGGCGCGCAGCTGCTGGGTGAGCTGCTCCGTGCGGCCCTGGAACTGGTCGGCCCGGCTTCGCTCGCGTCGGTACGAGCGGTGGAAGTGCCAGGTGGTCCCCGCGGCCGCCAGAGCGACCGCGGTACTGACGGCCTGTATCAGATCGGTCATCAAGTCCTCTCCAAGGTGTCCGGCTCGCGAACCGGCCGGCGCTGGACGCCGGGACCGGGCGAGGTGGTGCCACCGGCTGCCGCGACGGCACCGTTCTGGATGCGGGCATGACAGGCGAAAAGCCGGAAACCTCGCGGATGGCGCTGGGGGATGAGCACGCGGCGAGGATCTGACCGGCGGTGCTGAAGGGGGCGGTGTACCCACGGGCCGGCTGCGAGGCCGGCGGCCACCACGGCGGGGGTACGGCCGAGGTGAACGGGCCTGCCGGCTAAGGCAGGGAGGGCGGCGGGCACAGTGTCCTCCGGGTACGCGGTCCTGTCGTCCTGCGTCACATCCGCGACGCCCGGTGGCCGTTTCCGGTCTCGCCCGAGCTTATCGGCAAACCAGTAGTGTGTTCGACGCTCTCGGCCCGGAACCTGTGAAAGATCGATGACGGGCCGTGATGACAGGCCCCTGTGGGCGTGTTTCTGCGCCTGTGCCCGGAACTGGCCTGCTATAGAGGCGATTTGGGCGAAGCGCGTACGCCGGCGGTGGCCGGGGCGGCGCGATCAGTTGCCGCGGCTGCGCCAGGCCGTGCCCGCGGCGAGCCAGCGGGCGACGTGCCGGGGGTCGGCGGCCGTGCCGGTGATGCGCAGTTCGCGGTGGATCGCGCGGGGCAGCTCGGGGCGCCGGAGCAGCGGGCCGGCGGCGGGATCGCCGGCGGCGAGGGCGAGGATGAGGCCGGTCCAGGGTTCGGGGGCCTCCGGGTCGTCGGCCAGGAGGCGGGCGTAGGCGTCGGTGGCGGCGGGGTCCCGGGCGACGAGAGCACGGTCGGCGGCGGACGGCTCGGGCCGGGCGGCGTCGGCCGGTCCGGTGAGACCGTGCCGGTCGCCAACGGACGGCTCGGACTGGGCGGCGTCGACCGGTCCGGTGAGACCGTGCCGGTCGCCAACGGACGGCTCGGGCCGGGCGGCGTCGGCCGGTCCGGTGAGGCTCTGCCGGATCATGCCGATGCGGGCGTGGGACCAGGACGCGGCGAGGTCCGGGACGACGGAGGACGCGGCGATGCGGCAGTCGGCCGGAGCGCCGGCGGCAAAGGCCCTGGCCAGGGCACGGACGTCGTCCGGGGCGGGGCTCAGGTGCCGGATCCGCCAGCCGGTGCGGTGGTCGGTGGCGGCGAATTCGGCGAGGGCGGCGACATCCGGCCGGATCCGGCCGTCCGCCCACCAGGAGGGCAGCCGGGCGGCCATGCCCTGCAGAAAGCGGCGTCCGTGGGCGGTCAGCGCGGGATCGGCACCGAGAACCCGGAGGGCGTCCTGAGTCTGCCGCCTGCGTAAGGCGAACTCGAACTGGGTCAGCGGCTGTTCGGTCCGCGGCGCCCGGTCCAGGTACCTGGACCAGAAGTCGGTGATGCCCAGGAACGCGTACGCGCCCTGCAGCAGGCCGCTCAGCGGACGGGGATCGTCTCGCCAGGGGGCGTAGTGCCGTTCGGCTCCGCTGTCCTGTTCCAGCGTCAGCAGATGCAGCAGCGCGCCCAGTTTGGTGTGCTGGAACTCATGGACCAGGGTGACCGCGAAGGTGGCCGGATCCGGCGGCAGCGAGGTCAGCACACCGCCGAAGGCGTCGCCGGAGGAGGCGCTGACGACCACCCCGGTCTTCGCCGGCCGTACCGCTGTGACGGTGCGCAGTCCCTGCGCGAGGGCGGCGGCCATGGTCGGGTCGCTGTGCGTGAGCAGGGTCATCGCGCGGCCGAACCGTTCCTGCCAGCGGACGATCCCGGCCTTGTCGAGGCGCTCCGGGGGCAGCGGTTCGCTGAGGTCCCGGTAGGGGTCGATGTCGTCCAGCCAGACGTCCACCGGCCGCCCCGCCACGTTCGCCCGCAGTCTGCGCAGTCCCTGCCATCCCGGAGCGTCGCCGTCGGGCGCCCCGGGCGGCTCGGGCGGGCCCACGCACGCGCCGTAGGGATCGACCCTCAGCCGGCCCGCCTGCACCACCACCTCCGCCGTTCCCCAGTGCGGGCGGCCCGGTAAGCGGGCCAGGCCGAGGGCGGGGAACATCGCGGCGCCGTCGCGCAACGGCACGGTGGTGCGCCACGGCAGCCCCGCACGCAGCGCGGCGACGGAGCACAGGGCGTACAGATGGCCGAGGTCGGTCCAGAGCGGACCGTCGCCCCAGGCCGTGCTGGACAGCCGCCGCAGGCTGTGCCCCAGCCAGATGCCGATCTGCGGGTGGAGCAGCAGTTCCTGAAAGTCCTCCGGAGCGTGCTCCTGGACGGCCGTGAGGATGTCCCAGGCGCTGTCCACGGGGGGCAGCGGGCCCAGCGCGCCGGGGGTCGCGGCGATGGTGTCGAGCAGGAGGCGCAGCAGCAGCAGCCGTCTGCTGTATTCGGTGGTCCGCAGGAAACGGATCATCTCGGGACCGCCCCGGCCCGCGGCCAGGTCGTGGAAGTACACCGAGGGAATGAGATGGTGCGCGGCCCGGGCGGGTTCGGAACGTCCGTCGGTCTGCACTCGTCTGCTCCGGACCGTCAGTCAGCCCGTCCGGGTGTGGGCTCACCGGCGAAATTGACCCGGGGCCGCTCGACCTGCCGCAGCAACCGCTCCAGCGAGGGCGCGTAGGCGTCCGGCTGCTGCGTCCGCAGGACGGAAAGCGGGATGTCGCTGAGGTCGACCAGTTCGGATCCCATGAACTCCGCGGACGTATTCATGCGGCTCCCCCTGACAACGCCCTGCATCCCGATGACTTCATGATGACGCATGGCGGAAGTGTTCGGGAAGACCGTGATCAGCGGGTCAGGCGCCCGGTTCCGGCGGCAGCCAGCGGGCCGCCCAGTCCGTCAGCCCGCGCTGCTCCAGCGAGCCCGGCTCGACCAGGGCGACCGCCTCGACCAGGGCGGCCAGTCCTCCCGGATGGCGGCGGCAGGTACGGACGATGCTGATGATGTCGGGACGCGGCGCCCCGAGCCGCGGGATGGCGCCGGACAGGTCGGCCGGCAGCATGCCGAGCACGAGCTGGCGCTGGTCCCGGTCGGTCATGCCGGGCCATGCCGCGAGCAGGTTGACGAGTTCGCTCAGGGCCGCGTCCGGCACCGGTTCCTCCTGCCGCCGGGCAGTGGGGAAGGTGAGGTGGCGTACGTCGCTGGTCCAGGACCGGTACCAGAGCGAGGTGGGCCGCTGTGCCCCCTCGGTGAACTGTCCGATCACGGTCTGTGCGACCGCGCTCAGGTCGGGTGGCCAGTCCGCACCGTCCGACGCGGCCAGGGCGGCGAGCGTGGCCCGGGAGAACGCCCCGGTCTGCCGCGCGGGGTCGTTGACCGCCCGCTGCCCCGGGCCCGAGGCCAGCAGGACGAACTGCTCCCGGCCGGGCAGCCGGTCGCCGCCCGGGGGGAGTTCGGCGGGCAGCGAGCGGGCGAAACCGAGGTCCTCGACAAAGGTCTGGCAGGAGTCCACCAGCCAGGCCTGGCGCCGGAATCCGGGCAGCAGGTCGGTGGTGAAGGCGTTCAGCCAGGCGTCCAGGTCCAGGTTCCGTTTGTCGTCGTCGGCGGCGTCGGCGTAGAAGAGCCTGCGGTGGCCCTGCGGGTCGGTGACGCCATGGCCGCCCCAGAACACCCAGAGCAGATCGCCGTCCAGCGCGGGCAGCCGGCGCGTCAGCACCTCCTGCACCGCCTCCCGCCCGGCGCCGCCCGCCGTGACGTCGGTCCCCGGTCCGCCGGCTCCGGGCAGCGGACCGAGCAGCAGGAAGATGTGGGACGCGGGCACCCCGCGTCCGCGCAGCCAGACGGTGAAGCGGCGGGCATCGGCGGCGGGGCCCGGCAGGTCCCAGGACGGACCGGCGGCATAGCGTTCCACGCCGACGACGACGGCGTACGTACGGTCCGGGCGGGCGGCGGCGGTCACGGCAGCTCCTCCGCGAGGAGCCGGTACAGCTCCGGGTTGCTCCAGTAGGCGCTGTGGGAGAGCGGGAAGGGCTGCCGGCTGTCGACGGTGATGTCCTGGACCCGGCCGGGGAAGAGACCGGCGCCCACATAACTGAGCAGGTCCCGCCGGTCGTACACGTTCAGCCAGCGCGGTACGTGCGCGGGCAGCGGGCTGCCGTGCTCCAGGCTGGGCAGGGCGCCCAGCTCGTACAGGAACGGTGCCTGGGAGCCGACGGTGACCAGCAGCGCGACCTCCGGCAGTGGCCGCAGGACGAGCAGGTCGAGGGAGGCTATGCCGCCGAGGCTGTGCGCGAGCAGGACGACCGGCGGCTCGGCCGTGCGTACCGCCTCCGCGACGGCCTCGCGGATCGCCGCACCCCGGGACAGGTAGAGCAGTACGTCACCGGCCGCCGGGTGGGCCGCGTCGGTGAGCGCCGAACGCCGTTTCACCGCCTGGGCGGAGGCCAGCCCGAGCGCCAGCCGTCCGGCCAGCCGTTTGACCCGCTGGGTCACCGGGCCGCGGTGCGTTCCGGACTCGTCCGCACCGGTGGGTGTCCCGGGGAGCAGCGCGACGATCCGTGCGACCGCCTCGTCGCGGGCGGTGCCGTCGAAGGCCGGTGCCGGTCCTTCCCTCCCTGCCCGCCGGCGTACCGATTCCGCCACGAACGCCCTTGCCAGCGCGGCCTCCTGGTCCTCCGCGGCGGGGGCGCGCAGGAAGCGGCGGCAGTCGGGCGCGGTGAGTACGGCGGCCACGGCGGCGGGGAAGTCCTCCCCGATGCCCGCGCTTTCCAGCAGCCGGCGCAGCCGGGCGTCCCCGGTGAGCGTCAGGGCCGCCGCCGAAAGGGCCTCGCCCGGTGGCCGCGCGCCCGGCGCCAGCTCCGCCCGGGTGGTGGTCTCCGTGGTGAGCAGGCGCAGTTCGAGCAGCGGGTCGAGATAGAGAAGCCCCCAGAACTCGACGTCCGTGTCGAGGCCTGCGTCCCCCGCCTCGAGGGCGCCCGCTTCCGGCACACCACGCCGGGTCGCGTACCCCGGCACGGAGATACCGTTCGAGTGCAGCACCGATCCCGCGCTTCCCCCCCAATAGCAGGAAGTTATGCGGATTTCAGGCCGTAACGGCCGCAAGCCCTCCTGTATGCGTTCCAGAGTTTCGCTCAATCCTGGCTCGCGCACACCCGTGCCGTGTACGAATAACACCGTCGTCACCGCTGCCCCCCGCTCATGACGGCATATACCAAGTGCACTCAACAATAGGCTGTCCAGCCGTGACCCGGCTACACTCCGTACCGACTGTGCCACAGCGGGCGGCACGTGCCGGAAGGGGGATGCCGGTGAGTCCCGACTCCATCGTCACCCACGTCGCCGCCGCTCTCGCGGTGGTGATCGCCACCTCCTACGCCCTGGGCGCGGCCGCGCGCAAACTCGGTCAGCCGTCGGTCATCGGGGAGTTGTTCGCGGGCATCGCGCTCGGCCCCAGCCTGCTGGGTCTGGCACCCGGGCGGGTTTACGAAACCCTCTTCCCGCAGCAGATCCAGCCCATTCTGACCGCTCTGGCGCAAGTGGCGCTGGTGCTTTTCCTCTTCGCCGTCGGTTATGAACTGGACCTGCGTCTGCTGCGCGGTCAGGGCGCGGTGACAGCCGTCTCTCTGGGCGGATTCGTGATTCCCATGTCGATGGGTGCCGGAGCCGTCCTGCTTTTCCCCGGAGGATTCGCCTCCGCCAATGGCGGGCATCCCGTCGACGCCAGGTTCACTCTCTATATGGCGGTCGCCCTGTCCATCACGGCGGTCCCGGTGCTGGCCGGCATCATCAGGGACCAGGGGCTGGCCGGCAGCAGGCCGGGCGCGATCGCCATGGCCGCCGCCGGTGTCATCGACGCGCTGAGCTGGCCGGTGCTGGCCGTGGTCCTGGTGGGGGGCGCGCACGGCTCGGCGCAGACCTGGACCGTCAGGGTGGCCCTGCTGGCCGTGTACGTGCTGGTGATGATCTTCGCCGTACGGCCCCTGCTGGTGTGGTGGATGCGCAGACCCGGCGCCCTGATGACCAATCATGTCCCCGTCGCCGTCGCCGTGGCGCTGGGATCGGCCGGTGTCACCAGCGCGCTCGGGCTGCACGTGATCTTCGGCGCGCTGCTGGCCGGGATCGTCATGCCCCGCCAGCCGGACGGTGTTCCGGACAACCAGTTGCTGCGCCCGCTCCAGGAGACCGGCGGCCTGCTGCTGCCGGTGTTCTTCACGATCTCCGGGATGGCGGTCAGGCTCGGCGGGCTGCACGCGTCCGACCTGCTGCTCCTGGTGGTGATATGCGCCGCTGCCGTTGTGGGCAAGGTGGCCGCCGGCTCGCTGTCGGCCCGCGTCGCCCGCATGCCCTGGCACGATTCGCTGGTGATCGGCGTGCTGCTCAACACCCGCGGGCTGACCGAACTCATCGTCCTCAACGTCGGCCTGCAGGCCGGGGTGATCGGCCCACGGCTGTACGCGCTGCTGGTCGTGATGGCGCTGCTCACCACGGCTGCCTCCGGGCCGCTGCTCGCGCTGCTGCGCCGTTCGGCCGGCACACCGCCGGCCGGACCCACCGGGACCCGCACCGGTGGCGAGAAGGCGCCGGACACCCGGCCCGGACCGGATCCGGGTCAGTCCCCCGCCGCCGACGCCGAACCGGCGCCACGGCCGTAGTGCCATCGTCTGCCGAGCCGGTCAGGCCCTGGGCCTGACCGGCTCGCGCTTCCCCGGCCGGCCGGGCGCGCGGAGGAACTAGTGCCGCGGCAGGCAACGTTCGCCCCGTCGCGACGCCCGGCACGCTCCCCCAAGCTCTTCGAGCAGGGGGGACCCTCCACTCGCCGCACCGGCCGAAAGCCCAAGTACATCCAGTACGAGGACTTCCGGCCGGCACTCCCCCAGCCTCCGGCCGGGGGGACCCCCAGAGCACGCACCGGACGCCGCTCCTTGACGGGCAAACGTTGCCTGCCGCGGCACTAGAACGGCACCGGGGCGATGTCGACCTCGGCCCGCCGGCTGCTGGCGGCGGCCACGGTCGCGGGGTGGCTCTCGCCGAGCGTACGGCGGAAGCGCGTCAGCGTTTCGGTGTGCAGCGCGGTGGCCTCGTCCACGCGGCCCAGCGCGCGCAGGTCGAGGACCACGTTGTTGGCACAGGCCAGAGTGGTCGGGTGGTCCTCGCCCTGGTTCCGGGTCAGGATCTCGAGGGCCTGCTGGTCCAGTTCCAGGGCTTGCGCATGACGCTCGTCGGCGCTGTGCTGGTTGGCCATACCGATGACCGTGGTCAGGGTGAGGATGTGCTCGTCGCCCAGCGACTCGCGCAGGCCCGGCAGTGCCGCGGCGAGATGCTCCCCGGCGGCGTCGAGGTCCCCCAGATGGCGCAGGGTGATGGCCACGTTCGTACGGGCCGACAAGGTGTAGGGGTGGGAGCCGCCGAGCTTCGCGGTGTAGCGGTCGATGGTCGCTTCACCGAGTTCCCTGGAGCGCCGCAGCTGGCCGTCCTGCCGGAGGTCGACGACCAGGTTGGCCGCACAGGCGACGGCGTCCGGGTGAGCGGCTCCGTAGCGGCTCTCGAACTTCGACAGCGCCAGCTCCCCGAGCCGCAGCGCCCCGTCGTGGTCGCCCGCGCGCCGACGGCACACCGCCAGCACACGGGCGCAGCTGACGCTGGCGGGGTTGTCCTCGCCGTAGTTGTCGACATAGCGGGCGTAGACGTCCTCCTGGTGGGCGACGGCGCCCAGGTAGTCGCCGGTCTCGCGCATGTCGATGGACAGGCCGCTGAGGGTGCTGAGGGTGTCGAGGTGGTTCTCGCCGAGCGTGAGCGCGCGCAGCCCGGCCGTCTCCGTGTCGTGTTCACGCGCCTCTTTGTACAGGCCCATCAGCCGCAGACCGACGCCCAGGCTGTGGGCCGCGCGGAGCGTGGCCGGGTCGTCCTCGCCGAAGGCCCGCAGTGAGCGTTCGTAGACCGACCGGTTGATCTCCAGCGCCCGCGCGATCTCCGCCCTCAGCCGCAGGCCGCTGCACAGCTGGATCAGGGCGTCGAGGGTGCCCTCGTCGTCCTCGCCCGCGACCCGGATGTAGATGTCCGCGGTGCGCTGCATCATCTCGGCGGCTTCCCGGTACTCGCCGACTACGCGCAGGATGAAGGCCAGCCACTTCGCCATCTCCAGCGTCTGCTGGTCCTCGGCGCCGAACTTCTCGGTCCAGATCTCCACCGCCTCACGGGCCATCGCCGCCGCGCCGTCGTGGTCGCCCCAGATGTAGAGGAACTCCACGATGCCGCGTACCAGGCCGCGCACCCAGGGGGAGTCGCATTTCACCGCCTCCGACACCACCACGTGCGGCAGCAGCGCCTGGTAGCGCGGCCAGAGTTCGCGCGAACCGGGGCCGTTGGGGTTGGCGTCGGCGAGGAGGAGGTGGGCACCGTGCCGCATGTCCGCCTGCTGCTGCGGGGACATGCGGTTGACCAGCACCGCCTGGACCAGACGGTGCAGCTGGATGGTGTCGTGCCGGTGCTCGATCCGGGCGAGGGCGTACACGTTGATCTCGCGGATGGCCCGTCCCAGCTTGATCGGGTGGCGCAGGGCGTCGTCCAGCTCGGGGGCGATGGTGGTGCTCCGCGAGTTGTTGAACAGACTGCGGGAGATCGGCTCGGGCGCGAAGAAGGAGCAGACCTGGAGGAGTTGGAGCGCCGCGGGATTGCGTTGCTCCAGCTGGCGCAGCGAGACGTCCCAGGCCGCGGCCACCGACATGGGATAGTCCGGCGACGGGACGAGTTCGAGCATCAGCTCGGCGATCTTCTCTTTGATCAGCCCCAGGTACTCGGGCACGGACATCCCCGTGACCGCCTGCCAGGCCGCCGCCTGCTCGATGGCGAGCGGCAGGTCGCCCAGGGCCTCGGCGAGCCGGTCGGCGTCACTGTCGCTCAGGTCGCGGGCACGGCGGCGCAGCAGTGCCTTGCTCTCCTCCCGGGTGAAGACGTCGACGGACAGCGTCCGGGCCACCCGGTCCCACTCCTGGTTCCGGGAGGTGATGAGGATCTTCCCGGTGCCGCCGGTCGGGAAGTAGGGGCGTACGGCCTCGACGTTCTCGGCGTTGTCGAAGACCAGGAGCCAACGGTCGTACGGGTGGCCGCGGCGCAGCGCCTCGCGGACCGCGGGGACGGCCCGGTTGGCTTCGCTGCTCACGTTCAGGTCGAGCCGGTGGGCGAGTTCGGTGAGCGCGGTCAGGATCATCGTCGGCTGTTCGGACGGGATCCACCACACGACGTCGTAGTCGGACGCGTACCGGTAGACGTACTCGATGGCGATCTGTGACTTTCCGACACCGCCCATGCCGTGCAGGGCGTGCGGCAGCACGGCGGAGGTGTCGCCGGTCACCAGCTGTTCCCGCACCTGTGCGAGCAGATCCTCACGGCCGACGAAATTGGGGTTGTTCGGGGGGACGTTGCCCCAGACGGCAGGCACGGAGGTACGGGGGTGGAGCTGGGGCGGCTGCTGTGCGGTCGGGCCCGAGACCTGTTTGCCATGTGCCGAGGACTCAGCGCCCGGCCGCCCGTCGGAACTCGGGACCGGAAGCCCCTTGACCGGGGTGCTGTTCGCGGTACCCCCGTCTTCACGCTGGTGCTGATTGGCAGTGGTGTCGGTCATGATCAGGCCGTCCGTGTCGGAATTTATGTGTTCATTACTGACATCGTGGACTATCCGCTCCGTGTTCTGCGTGATCGACGCTCCAGGCAGAGCCCCTTCCAGGGCTGCGCTGATCCGTCGGGCGCGGAGCAGGTAAGGCCCGGAGAGGGCACGGAGAACGGCCAGTTCCACGCGCACGAACGGCAGGCTCTCCGCCGTCACCGGCGGATCGGGCACCTCTTCCGGGGCGAGCAGGGCGCCGTGCAACCGGCGGGCCGCCTCGAAACGGTCACCGTAGAAATCGGACACCGAACTCACCACCCGCGCGGTGTCCGCACGCATCGCGGCGGACAGCAGCTCCTCGCGCGCGCCGTCGACGAAGTCCAGTGGAATGCGGGAGTCGTCACCCTGTGGTTCGCCGGGCGGGGTCTGCTCGAGCAGACCGCTCAGGAACAGCTCGGCCAGATGAACCGGTTGGGCTTCCGGCACCAACTTGCGCTGTACGTCCCGCACCAGGCGGGGTTCGAGGATCGCGGCGGCCAGATGGGTGGCCAGCCGGAAGGCGGTGGGCGTGGCGTGGCTGCGGAAGCGCCGGATCCGCTCCCGCACCGACGGCGCAGGGGGTGCGAACGAGGGCTCGGAGACATCCGGTCCGGGCCGGTCCGCGACGCCCAGCAGCAGCACGGAGGCGTCGACCCAGCCGGACTCCTCCCCGGCCACCAGACCGGCCCACCGGCCCAGCCAGTCGGCGTCCAGCTCCAGCAGGGGGACGGCCACCGTCCACTTGTCGGGTGGCGGGTCGAACGGGTCGCGCTGCTCCGCCGGGAAGTCCACGGACAGTTCGGTGTTGCGGGCGCCCACGCGCGGGCTGTGCAGCCGCACCTGCCGGGGCACCAGAGCGGTGCGGTGCCAGTCCCGCTGGGACAGCAGGTGCACCACCGCCACCGGGCCTACCGCCGACCAGAGCTCCAGCGCCTTCCGGCCGGCCTCGGTCCGCCACAACGGCCCCAGGCCGTCGGTCAGTACCAGGATGATCCGGCGTCCCGTCCGGTCCACCAGCTCGCCGGGGACACCGACGCGGCCGTCGTCCGCGTTCGGGCCGAGCAGCACCGCTTCCTCGCCCCCGCGGCCCTCGCGCATGCCCAGCCGGCGCACCCGCACATCACGGAACGCCCCCAGCTGCTCCGCCACGGCGGTGAACTCCGTGATCGTCTGCTGCCAGATCACCATGGTCGGGTGATCGTCCACCACCAGCACCAGATCGAAGCGGCGTTCGCCCGCCGACCGGGTGTAGGGCAGCCACAGGCCGTCCTCGGCGGCGTGCTCGGCGGTGGCCTCCTCGTCCAGCTCGATGTCGAACGCCGACGGCACCGTCTGCTTCAGTGGCCGCAGCCGGCGGCTGATCTCCGGCGCGTCCCGCAGATCCGGCCCCGGCGCGGCCGCCTCGGCCCGGGCGTACGCGACCTCGAACTCCTGGCCGGACCCGGGCACGGACACCGCCGGTCCCGTGGACACCAGCCGCAACGGCACCCGGGGCGGGCCGTCCGGCGGTGACGGCTCCGGCCACGCGGCACCGCCCGTCTCGTCCGTCGCGCGATCCGCCGTTCCGGCCGCCGCACGGCCGGCTCCCGTACGGCCGGCCCCCGCGTGGTCCGGAGCCGTGCCGGGCGCACCGTCGGGCACCGCCGGGTCCGCCGGAACCCGCCCGGGCGGTTCAGGCAGCCCGGACAGCCCGGACAGCGCCGGCGGCCGGGGCTGTGGCGGGCGGTCGGACGGCGGCAGCCGCGCCGCCGTCGTCTGGTACGCGTACAGCCACAGCGCCTCCGCGAGCTCGAAGGGCTCCGGGTACCGGCGTGGGTCCTCACCCATCAGGGCGCCCCCGACAGCTCACGCCAGAGTGCGTCCAGCAGCTCGCCCCAGGACTCGTCCTCCTCGCGGACGCCGGCCGTCCGCAGGAAGACGGCGTTCAGCAACTGGTCCGTGGCCAGTCCACCGTTCTCCTGGCTGCGCTCCACGAACGCGCGGACCAGGGCGTCGTGCCGGCCGTCGTGGTCCCGGAAGTGCGCCGCGATCATCGCGGCGAGCTGGTCCTCGCGCGGCGGTGAGACATTCAGCCGGACGCAGCGGCGCAGGAAGGCCGGCGGGAACTGCCGCTCCCCGTTGCTGGTGATGACGACGAACGGAAAGGCCCGGCACCGCACCCGGCCCTCGGTCACCGTGACCGTGCCGTCCGGGTCGTCGGTGAACACCTGCGCGTGCCGCTCCTGCTGCCGGGCACGCACCAGCTCCGGAATGTCGTACGAGCCGTTCTCCAGCACATGCAGGAGGTCACTGGGCAGGTCGATGTCGCTCTTGTCCAGCTCGTCGATGAGCAGGACGCGGGGCAGCTCGTACGGCAGGAGCGCGGTGCCCAGCGGGCCCAGCCGCACGAAGTCCCCGATCCGTGGCCCTCCCCCGCTGCCGCCGTCCGAGGCCGGCTCGGCCGCGCCGTCCGGGGTGCCCGGTGCGCGGGACGGCCCCAGGGCACCGGCCGGGCCGCGTCCGAGGGAGGCCTGGGCCCGGCCGATGGCGTCGTACTCGTACAGACCGGAGCGCAGGGTGCTCCGGGAGGTGATTCCCCAGTGCAGTACGCGGCCCAGGCCCAGCTCGCGTGCGACGAGGTAGGCCAGCGTCGACTTGCCGATGCCGGGCCGGCCGGTCACGAGCAGCGGACGGCGCAGCAGCAGGGCGGTGTTGATCATGTCGATGTCGTGCGGGTTCTGCCGGGGGGTGGCGCGGCCCACCGCGCCGAGCCGACGGTCGGTCTCGGCGCTCTCGGCGGGCACGGGCGGCAGGACCGGGCCGCCGTCGAAGTTCCTCCAGGCGGGCGGCGGGGGGAGTATGTCGGCGAGGCGGATGTCGGTCAACGGCTGCCCGGTGCCTCGGTAGATCCACCAGCTGCGGCTGCTGACGGATCCCCCGTTCCCGGAGCTGTGGACCGGGTGATGGACACCGCTCATGAATCCCCCTCGGCGTTGTGTCCGCCGCGCGCGCTCCCGGGATCCGTCCCTGGGGACGACCAATCGACGATGCGGTTGGGGTCGTCGAAGAGGACCGCGAGATGGCGGCCTGCGTGCGCGTCCCGTTGCGACGCGGCGGCGGTGGCCGCTTCGTTCCGTAACTGCTGGACCCGCTGCGGCAGTTCGATGGCTTTTCCTCTGATCAGCTTTTTGATCCTTCTGCGGAACTCACCCGGTGGCGTCGGCCGGCGGTCCCAGACCGCCAGCGGCACCCCAGCGCGCAGGGCGGCCTCCAGCGAGGCCTGACTGCCGCCGGGTCCCGGCAGCGGAGGCGCGTTGAGCGCGACGGAGACCAGCCGCTCGTCGGCGGTCAGCCTGCTGGTCCACTGGACCGGGTCGTGGCCGCGCCGGCCCGTCGTGTCCCAGTGGCAGAGGATGCCGGCGTCTTCCATCATCTGCTGCCAGCGGTTGTGCCACCGCCGGTGGAACTCTCGGGCCCGCATGCGCTCGAGGCTGCGGAGCACCACCGGATAACTCAGGCACAGGGCGGTCGCGGAGGAGGACTGCGAGGCCATCGGGAGCCACTCCATCGGGTGGTTCAGCAGATGGATGGGCAGCACGAACTCCAGCACCGGCCTGCCGGGCCGGCCGGCCCACTCCTTCTCGGCGCGGACGACCAGCCGCTCCACGGTGGCCTCCACGTCGCTCAGGGCCACGATCTGGTCCTCTCCACGCTCCGGCCGCCAGGGGCCCGGGCGTATCTGCCGCCAGTGGGACAGCAGATACCGGTCCGGGCTCATCCCGTGTTTGCTGAGCTGGATAACGAGGCAGGCGGGCGCTGGTTGTGCCGCCGGGCCCTGGGCGATCTCCGCGCGCAGCGCCTTGAGCTGCGCGCCCAGGCCGAGCCTGGCGGCCTGGGCGTCGTTCCATTCCCGCAGGCCGTCGGCGACGGGCCGGTGGACGTCGGATTCCTCGAGCGCGGCGACCACGTGCTCGACCAGTGCCATCACGGGGAGCAGACCGTCGGCGCGGGCGTTGACCCCGGCGAGGAGGTCGAAGGCCTCCCGGAGGGTGGACACCCGCTGGTCCTGGAGCGTCAGGTCACCGGCCGCCGCGTACAGCACACCGCGCGCGTCGAGATGACGGACACCGGCCAGCAGCGAGTGGACCTCCCGTAACTCGGCCTCGGACAGGACCGCCAGCACCGGCGAGGCGACGACGAGTTCCCGGATCCTGAGCACGGGAGTGGAATGGGGTGCGTAGTCGTGCAGGGTGGCGACCAGCTCGGGCAGTCCGCGAGGGTCCTGCAGGCACGCGCGGACGATCTCCAGCATCTCGAGCCGGGTCCGGCCGTGTCGCCGGATGTCGCCCAACTCGGGTAACCGGCTCGCCAGCATACTGATCAAGAGATCGCGCCCCTCCGGTGCATCGAGTCCCGTCACCGCGCACATCTGATCAACCAGCTCACGCTCGAGTCCTGGCGTACGACCGCCATTTCCTTCGCCGTACAAGCGTCCCCCCGTCTCGGCCGCGGCCTCCCCAACTCCTCATCGAAGCGGGGTCGTCCGGGCTTCGCCGCCCTGCGTCCAGGGTATGGCTCGGGCCCGACACGTGGCCACCCTGCGCAGCGGGCGGATGCCACGCGGTCACCTCGGCCGGCCGACGGCCGCCGGATACAGCGGAGCGCGGGCCGGGATCACTCCCGGCCCGCGCTCGACGATGCTTTTCCTTCGCAGGTCACATCGTTTCTGCACCTACGGTTCCTGGTGGGGCGGGTGGGACTCGAACCCACGGCCGACGGATTATGAGTCCTTTGAGGATCTTGGCGAACCTTGCCGATCAATGCCGATCCTCGGCGTTTTACCAGGTCAGATGAGGTGAGCGGTGTCCGTGCTTCTCGGCCCTTGTCAGTCTGTTCCCATCCTTGCGTCCTCAACGCGTCCCCACAGGACGGGGCCGGAGACACTGGACGGTCATTGCGCCGGCTCAGGAGCGGGGCTCGAACCCACCCGCAGCGGATTCCTTTTCCCACTCCAGGGGCAGGCCCGACAGGGCGTCGTCAGCCCACGGGGCGAGATCGGTGGGCAGCCCGGCGATGAGGGCGGTGAGCCGCTCGATCACGCGGACGGCATCGAGGTCGTAGTCCGGCTGCCCCCCGGTTCCGCCGTCCTGTGTGTCGGCCGGCTGGTCCCTGAGCACAGTGAGGACGTCCCGTCCCTGGATCGACCACTCCATCACTTCTGCGGCCAGCATCGCCTCGATGGTCTTCTCGGTGACCAGTGCGTGGGCGAAGTCCGGCCGCAGCGTTTCGACTTCGAGGGCGTATCGAGTGCGTCGGCCACGCCTGCCGCGCAGCGCGACCCGAATGGACGGGAAGGCGGTGTCCAGGTGCACGGCACAGACGGTCACATGGTGCTGCTGCCAGGCTCGGAAGGGCGCGAAAGGTTCGGGCTCGAAGGCGTCCGCGATCGTGAATCTCACGCCTCCATGGGTGCCGGACATCACGGCGAAGTAGTCGCGGAGTCCGGCCTGGGGCGGGCTGTTCAAGACCTCGGCCGGGGTGGTGGACAACCGTTGCAGGGGCCCGGGCTTCCAGCGCCCGGCGAGAGCCGGCAGACGGTCTCGGAAGGCCCAGCCACGAGCACGCGCGAACGTGCCACGCTCGGCGAGGTGATGGCCTTGGCCGGGCGTCGCCGGAAGCCCGGCACGGCGTAGTAGACGGCGGTCAGAGCGCCGTATTCGGCCACGGCGACCAGCCAGTGCACCCATTCCAGCGTCCAGCCGGCGCAGAAGAGACCTGCCGCCGCCAAGAAGTACGGCGAGAAGCACTGCAGAGGTGTTCCGCCTGTCCGATGCCGGGAGGTCCATACGGTGTCATCGCCCCCCGGCAGCCGGCCCGGGGCCGGTGCGCGGTTGAGGGAGACGGCCGCCACCAGGTTGACCAGACCGAACGCCAGCGCGATCGGAACGGCGGTGAGACAGGCAGTCGCCCAGTCGCCCCCTCGCGCGTCGATGATACGGAACCAGATGGCCAACAAGGTGCCCAGCAGCACGATGGGCAGACATCCCAGACCCGAGTACGCAAGCATCGTCATCCCCCTTCAGGCCGGATGTGCGGGACACCTGCGTGGTGATCAACCAGAATCGCCCGCTCGGTTCTCCGCTACGGCTGTTGCTCACTACGACCGCTGCTTGCGCCGTGCCGACATCAGACCGATCACTCCGACGATCGCGAGAGGGGCCGCGACGAGGGTGATGACCGGTGCCCCGCCGATGAGGCCGACGGCGTTGCCGAGGACCCCGATGAGGACCAGTGCCCTCCATCCGGCGAGGTTGCCGCCTGTCTGCTCATGCGCCATGTCGCTTCCTCCGCCTTGCCGGATCCGATGGAGCGGCAACGTACTTCGCCACCGACCCGCCCCGCTGCGCGCAGACCGCCCCCAGGTGGCATCAGGGCAGGTCGGACCGGGCGGGAGAGCGGTACGGGAAGTCCCCGGACCGGGCCGGACCGGGGGACGGAACCGGTCCCGCAATCCGGGCGTTCCGCCTAGAGTTGCTGAGATGGAAGAGCCGGAGCCCACGGAGTCGGAGGAGTCGCCGAGAGCGGCGTTCGCTGCTGCGCTGACGCGACTTCGGCGCCAAGTGCCGGATCTGTCGGACGAGATGCTGGCGCGGCGAGCGAGCCGTACGCCGCTGCCGTCCGGGCGCCGCGTCAGCGTCAACGCGCGCCGCCTCGGTGAGTGGCTGAGCGGGCGGTCGGTGCCCCGTGACTTCCATGCCGTGGTCGCCCTCGTGCGCGCCGTCGAGTCGCCGCCAGGCACCGCTGATCCGCGGTCCTCGATCGCCGGTTGGGAGCGCCTGTGGCACGCGGCGCACGAGGACCGCGCCCCTGCGGTGCCCGCGCCGCGTGTCGCCGCCGACCGGCCCGGGGGCACTGCGGACGAGATGGTCATCGGTCGGCCGCCGAGCGACGCGGCCTCGTTGCGGAAGCGGGCGGCCCTGTCGAGTGCGGTCGACGCGGCGCTGCGGGACGACGCGGTCCGGGAGGTCATCCTCACGGGAGCGGGCGGAGTGGGGAAGTCGCAACTGGCCGCAGCCGCCTTCCACCGGTTCCGGCAGCCCGGCGGGGTACGGGTGTGGGTGCCCGCCTCATCCCGCCAGTCCGTGCTCACGGCGTACGCGCGCGCGTGGCGGGTGGTCTCGGGCGGGGAAGGCGGAAATGGGTGGGACGACGAGACGCAGGCCGACCTCTTCGTCGCATGGCTGCGTACGACGACGCGGCCATGGCTTGTCGTACTGGACGATGTCGACGAACCGGTGGACCTGCGGGGCCTCCGGCCGGTTGGGGAAAACGGCAAGAGCATGGTGACAACCCGTCGGCGGGACGCGGCGGTGATCCGTTCGTCGTCCCGGATCGTGCAGGTCGCAACCTTCGCGCCCGACGAGGCCGTCGACTATCTCCGCTCACGGCTCGCGGCCGGCGAAGACGGGGACGACGAAGGGGAGCTACACGCTCTCGCGGAAAGACTCGGCCACTTCCCGCTCGCGCTCTCCCAGGCGGCGGCGTTCCTCATCGACACCGGCATGCCCCTGACCACGTACCGTCAACTCCTGGAGGACCAACGGCAGACGCTCTCCGATCTGCTGCCGGCAACCTCCCCGGCCGACGAACACGGCGAAACCGTGGCCACCGCCTGGCAGCTCGCCCTGGACCGGGCGCAGACTCTCGCGCCCGCCGGAAGCGCCAAGGCCACCCTGGAACTTCTGTCGATGCTCGCACCGGACGGCATCACGGAGGCGGTGTTGCACACAACGGCGGCCCGCCGGTGGATCGTCCAAGGAGCGGACGACCACAACGACACCGGCCGCGGACCGGCACAGCCCGGCGAACGGGCCGTGCTCCTCTCGCTGCGCGCTCTGCACCGGCTCAGCCTGGTGACGCACGACCCGTCCCGCACGCCCGCGTCGGTCGAGGTGCACGCCCTCGTGCAGCGCGCCGCCCGCGAGAGCGTACCGGAGCAGGTCCTGCCGCGCCTCGCCGTGGCAGCGGCCGACGCCGTCGAGGAGCTCTGGTCGTCCACGGCGGAGAGCGCATACGAGCCCGAGACGGAGGCAGCCCTGTACCGCAGCGTCGAAGTCCTGCGCCGGACGACGGGCGGCGACCGGCTGTGGGACGGCCGCATGCACCCTGTCCTGCGCCGTACGGGCCCCTATCTGGCCGGACTCGGCCGCGACGCGGCGGCGCGGGACGTCTGCCAGGAGCTGCTGGACTTGGTGCTGCCCCGCCTCGGGGACGGGCACCGCGATGTCCTGTACCTGCGCTGCCGGGTCGCCCTGGCCGCCGGCGAGCTGGGGGACGCGGCGTCGACCCGCGCATCGCTGGAGAACATCGGGCGGGACGCCGAGCGGATCCTGGGCCCGAGGGACCCGGACACCCTGACGGTACGGCTGCACGAGGCCCGCTTCCGGATGGAAGAGGGCGCGGTGGCCGCCGCTCTGAACGACTTCACCGAACTCGCCGACCAGGCAGCCGAAGCCCTTGGCACGGGCCATCCCCTGGTACTCGACGCGCGAAGCCACGCTGCGCTCTGCCGTGGCCTGGCCGGCGACGCCGTCGGCGCGCGGGACGCCTGCGCCGCCCTCGTCGAGATGCTGGAACAGCGGCACGGCCCCGGCCATCTGCTCACGCTGAGCGCCCTCACCGATCTGGGCAGGTGGGCCGGCGAGGCGGGCGACACCCATGCGGCGGTCGACATCTACCTGCGGGCGGTGGCACGGTTGGAGTCCGCCGTCGGCCGCTTTCACCGGGACACCCTCATCGCCCGGCACAACCTCGCGTACTGGCGGGGACTGGCGGGCCAACACGAGCGGGCGGTCGAGGAGTTCACCGCCGCGGCCGAGGACGCCGAGCGCGCGCTCGGCGCCGACCATCCGACCACTCTCACCTACCGCGTCAACCTGAGCTTCTGGCGCGGCCTCGCCGGCGAGCCGGCCATGGCGCTCGCAGAGTTGGCCGAGCTGCAGCCCAGGGTCGACAGGGTGCTCGGCGCCGACCACCCACGTGCGCTGCGGACCCGCCAGCAACGCGCCGAGCTCCTGGAACGCTCGGGCGACAGGGGCGGGGCCGCCACCCTGCTCACCTCGCTGCTGGCCGACATGATCCGTGTCCAGGGCAGCGGCCACCCGCGTACACGCGAGGCCGCGGAGGCGCTGGCACGCTGCGGCGAGCGGGAGATCCGGTGAGGTTCGTCGGTCTCCGTCAAGTCCTCGTATCCGCCTCGCCGAGACAGCCGGCGGGGAGGAACCGCAGGGCGTTCGGCAGGAGAGTCAGGACCCCTCCACCGTGGCTGATCGCTCTGGAGACGGTTCAGCCGACGGCGTCGCGCAGCAGATCCCGCAGTTTCAGTGCCGCCGGTAGCGGGGCGACAGGCAGCGCCACATGGACGGTCCGGCGCAGGGTCGAGTCGGTGAGGCGGCGCAGGACGAGTTCGTCGGGAACCGCCCGTGCGGCCAGCGAGGGCACCAGCGCCACTCCCAGCCCGGCGGCCGCGTAACCGAACTTCGCCGTCCACTCCGCGATCCGGATGATCTTCCTGGGCGTGAAGCCCGCCCGTGCGCAGGCGTCGGCGAGCATCGTGGGACGGTCGCCGTACGCGCTGTGAAGCCATGCCTCGTCGTGCAGTTCACGCAGGTCGACCGCCCCGGCTCCGGCCAGGCGGTGCCCGCGTGGGAGAGCCACGAACAACTCGTCCTCGCACAGCACGGTCGTCATGACACCGTCGGTCGACGGCAGACCGGACGGGTAGTCGCTGACGACGGCCAGGTCCAGCGCCCCGTCCGCAAGACGCTGCATCAGCGTGTCGGTCCAGCCCTCCACCGCGACGACCTCGACATCCGGCCTGGCGTCCCGGAGCGCCCGCAGGGCGGTGGGCACCAGCGAGATGTTGGCGGTGGCGAACGCGCCTACGTGCAGCAGTCCGCCGAGCCCCGCGTGCAGCACGGCGAGCTCCCGCTCCGCCCGCGACAACCGGTCGAGCACCTCCATGGCGTGCCGGTGCAGCGTGCGGCCGGCGGGATTGAGCCGTACGCCCCGGGGGAGGCGCTCGAACAGCGGCCCGCCGGCCTGCTGTTCCAGCACGGCGATCCGCCGGGACACCGCGGACTGTGTGTAGCTGAGCCGGACCGCCGCTTTCGTGAACGACCCGGTCTCGGCCACGGCCACCAGCAGCCGCAGCGCGTCGATCTCGAACACGTTCCTCCCTCCGAGATCCGCCTCCCCGTATCGCCATCCTCTCACGACACATTCCTTCAGCGCATAGATCCCATGCAATCCAGTCGCTGGTGGAATGCCCTGTCCGGCCATAACGTCGTTCACGCGGCGGGGCTCTGCAGGGGGATGCGCCCCGCCGCACCCGTGGCCCTGGAGATCCGAGGGGGAGATGTGTCGCTGCGACAGGAAGTCCGGACGGGGTGGGACCGGTGACCCGGGGGGCCGCGCTCTCCTTGCCGACGATGCTGGCCGATCTGGAGACACTCGTGGTCTGCGAGTCCTTCTCAGCCGACCACGCGGCGGTGGCGCGCAGCGCCGAGGTGGTCGGCGCCGTCGGGACGGCGCTGCTGGGGATCGAGCCGGAGACCATCGTGATCGATGGTGTGACCCATCTGCGGTGGACCTTCGGCACCCCGCGGGTCCTCCTGGTGGGTCACCACGACACGGTGTGGCCCATGGGCTCGCTCCAGAACCACCCCTGGTCGGTGACCGACGGAATCGCCCGCGGCCCCGGGGTCCTGGACATGAAGGCGGGCCTGGTGCAGATGCTCCACGCGCTGGCCTCCCTGCCCTCCCCGGACGGGGTGTGCGTACTGGTCAGCGGGGACGAGGAGATCGGCTCCGCGACATCGCGGGAACTGATCGAGGAAGCCGCGCGGGGGTGCAGGGCCGCTTTCGTACTGGAGGCGTCCGCAGACGAGCAGGGTGCGCTCAAGACCGCCCGCAAGGGCACCTCGCGGTACGAGGTCGTGGTGCACGGCCGGGCCGCGCACGCGGGTCTGGAACCGCAGAAAGGAGTCAACGCGGCGGTCGAGGCCGCCCATCAGGTGCTGTCCATCGCCGACCTCGGAGCCTCGTTACTCGGAGCCTCGTCGGGTGCCGACGGCGGCGCCCACCCCGTTCTGGGCCTCGCGACCGTCACGCCCACCCTGCTGTCCGCCGGCACTGCCCGCAACACGGTGCCCGCGCTGGCCCGAGTGTCGGTGGACGTGCGCGTGCCGACGACTGCGGCGCAGGACCGGGTCGACGAGCTCATGCGGGGACTCACCGCCCGGACTCCCGGAGCCCGGCTCGAGGTGCTGGGCGGCAGGCAACGGCCGCCCATGACATCGGAATCGTCCGCGGAACTGTTCGCCCTCGCCTCCCGGCTCGCCACGGAGTCGGGCCAGGAACCGCTGCGGGGGATCGCCGTCGGCGGCGCCTCGGACGGCAACTACACCGCGGCGGTGGGCTGTCCGACGCTGGACGGCCTGGGTGCCGTGGGCGCAGGCGCGCACGCCGACAGCGAGTACGTCGAGGTTGCGCGGATGGTTCCTCGCGCCCGTCTGCTCGCTCGGCTCATCGAGCACACGACCGATTGAACACGCGACCGGCTGAAGCAGCCTTGACGAGGCCGCTCCGATACGAAACCGAGGCCCCTGCATGAGCGTGCCGGGTTCCCCCCCCTGAAGTCGCCGGACTGGCTTCCCGTGAAAACTTCGGCCTACTCGAACACACCTTCCTGCCGAGGAAGGAGGCCGACGTGCAGGAGAAGCGCGCTGTCTAGTCACTAGAGCCCAGCTGAACATTGGAGAGTCCTCCGTTGGTTTCCAAGATTCGTGTCCTTCTGGGCATGCTCGTGCTCCTGGCGCTGGCCATCGGCGCCATCGCCCTGCTCGCGGCCATGAAAGCCGATGCCGTCTGGTTCAGGATCGTTCCTCCCGGCATCCTCTTCTTCGGCGCGTTCGTCGCCCAGTCGCTCGGATGGTTCGACAAGAAGGCCGGCAACTGACCTGACGGCTCGCAGATCGGGGTGGATGGTCTCTACTGCAGCGCCCAGAGGCCGCGACGGCTGCCGCGTCCGCCCTCCCCTGACCGGGGACACCCCGCCCTTCGGCTTCAGCACGCCCAGGGCCACCCCCTGGCTTCCCCAGCCCGCGGACTGGAAGTCGTACACCGCCGAAGCCAACCAGGCCGACCGCACCTCCATGCTCCAGCTCTACCGCCCTGCGCCTGCGCCGCACCAGCCCCTCACTCCCCGGTGCCGATGCGATCGGGCTCCTCCAAGGCGAGGTCGAACCCGGTCAGCAGTCCCGCACGGAAGCCTCTCGGCCGGCCGGACAGGGAGCCCGCGGGCAGTGCTCCGCAGACCTCGCCGAAACCCTGTGTCCCCGGCACGTCCCCAGGATCACGAAACGAAGCCGAGCAGCTGCTGTCGGCTCGTCGGCCCGAACCCCTGATCATCAGCATTACCGCAGGTCAGCACAATGCCTGCCCGGTGCCCGGCGGGGTAGCAAGAACCTCACCGCGCTCCGAAGCCACGAGCAGCGGATTCGGTCCGTTGAGCGACAGTTGACGCCCCGACACCAAAAATGAACGTTTCCGCAGGTCAGAGACCTGCACAGGTGGGGCGGGTGGGACTCGAACCCACGGCCGACGGATTATGAGTCCTTTGAGGATCGTCCGTGATCTTCCTGTTCCTGCCCTGAGCTTCCTATCTTCGCAGGTCAGGGCGTTGCTTCTGTACGGCGGAGCCCCTTGCCCTTCCTGATTCGTTCGGGTCCTTCCGGCACCTTGCGGGCCCCTGGGGCCCTTTCGGGCACCTGGAAGGTCCCTGAGCCGGTCCTCTGAAGACTCGATGAGGTCTCTGGGCTCTGTCCCGCAAGCGAGGGCGCTGGTCACCGCCGTATGTGAGGGGCCTGCCGAAATAGAGCGCAGCGGAGTGCCTTACCAATGAAAAGGGCCCCGCCCTCTTCGCCCGAGGGTGGAGCCGCATGGCCTCTTCGCAGGACGCCCGCGCTCACAACCGGCGCCTGGCCGATGTGGCTCGCGCCTTCATCAACGACTCCGAACCCCTCGCCGGTCTGGGGCCCTGACCCACGCCCTGGCAAGGTCGGGCCACCACCCGCCGCCGCCATGCCTCAATGACCACCCGGACGACGGACTGCCTGGTCGAATCCAGGCTCCATGCCACCGGAGTTCGGGTCTGGGCGACACGCCCATTAACAGGTCCCAGGCCCTCTCGCTGGAACACGGCGCCAGGGCCATCACCATGCTGCGAACCTGGTCGATCACCATACGGCTCGCCGTCGCCTGCCCCAACTGCTCAGGTCTGGAGCCGCAGTTCGACGGCTTCGGCCGACAAAGCCGCATCCCTCGCTGAAGCCGCAGCCGCCGTTGGCGGCTGCGGCTTCAGGGGGCGTGGTCACCTGGTGCCTGACGGGTGCCTCACAGGGCGGTCATCCTGTCCATGGTGGTCAGCGGCGCGCCAGTTGGCGTTCGCCGGCCGCACCGGGGTGGTAGGCCAGTCCGTAGTGCTTGAAGATCGCTTCTTCCTGCTCGGCGGGCAGCACGTCGTCGGTGCCGATCGAAGGCGCCAGCTTCACCAGCTTTTTGACATAGCCGAGCTTGATGTAGTCCGGCCCTGCGACCGCTTCCTCGAGGGGGACGAAGAGCAGCCGGCGCCGAGTGGGCAGGCCGGTCCGTACCGTGGCCATGGCCGGCTCGTCGGTGGTGGTGTCCACATAGACCGCTTCCAGCACACCGATCTTGTGCGACTCGGTGTCGACGACATCACGGTCGCGCCACTCTCGTACATCGGCTGCATGAATCATGAACTTCTCCTCCTTGATGGCTCTTCTGCCGGTGGTGGGCGGCACCCCGGACTTCCGCATGAAGCCGCCGCCGTGCACGCCGCAAGGCGCTCTGCAGCCGCCTGAGATCTCGGCATGCCGGGCCTGGCCAAGCCGTCCCGGATCCTCTGGCTACCGGGCTCTTCACGTCTCACCTGCGGTGTTCGCGGTCCCGTCGGTCCTCGCGCCTCCAGCGCGCTCGGTTCTGACGGCTGTAGCGACGATCCCAGCGGTCCTCACGATCCCGGCGCTCCCGGTAGTCCCGGTACTCCCCGACATCGGATCTGCCGCCACGGCCCGCGCCACCATCGCGTCCGTAGCGGATGGCGCCGAAGACCAACACCGCGGCGGCCACCCACCAGATGGGGCTGAGGAAGCCGAGGCCGAAGATGACCATGATGAGGATGAAAAGCAGGACGGACACGGTGGGCCCCCGGGATGTGGGAAACTGCGTCGATGCCGGGGACTGGGGCCTTGCTCCACAGCGTAGTCCTGCCGGAGGGTTGCGGATACGGTGCGGCGCAAGCGCGTACGGTCCGGTGTAGCTGGCTGGCTCCATGCCGCCTGCCCGGGAAACGCCGCGCCGTCTGGGACGACAGGATCAGCGCGGGACTCGTCGCCCTCCGCGACATCACCGAACTGGAAGTCCTCTACTCGCGCAGTCGGCATTAGACGTGGCGACGCTGTTGCGTAATCCCTTCCGCCTCCGCCTTGCCGCCGAACTCTTGCTGGAAGGCGTGAGCGTGACGGAGCTCGGGCGAGTGGGACGTCGTCTGGACCTCCTCTATCGCCATTGGCCGCACAGAGTTGGCGATGGGGCAGGCGGTCTGTCACGCGTGGCGGTGCTGACGCGTTTCTGTGAGGTGGCGGTCGAGGTACGCCGTCTTGCGCTCAGCACCCAGGCCATCGTAGGTAGCGATACGGCCGCCGCTTCGGTCCTGGATACCTTGTTGTCACGAGCCGTTCTGAGGCGTCGCCCCGGTCTCCCAGTGGGCCCGGAGACAGGGCCCGTGGAGTTTGCTCACCATGTTCTGTTCGATTACGCGGTGGCTGTCTCTCTGTTCGGCTCATCCGACGAGGCACTGGTCGATCGCTTGCAGGCCGACCCTGACGCTGCGCTATTCGCGCGACCGAGCATCGACATGCATCTGGAAAGGCTTTGGGCTGCGGGGCTGGAACGCTTCTTTGACGCTGCACTCGCCCTCATGGCGCCCGGGTTGCCACGCAACCTATCCACGGCTGTCGCCGAGGTTGTCGTGCCTTGTTGTAAGCAGGCGGAAGATCTCGCGCCGCTGATCTCCCGACTCGGAACAAGCGACTTCGGAGAAGAATCGCGGAGGCTCTTGGGGATTGCCATCGCAGCAATTACCACAGCGAAGCAGACCGACCATGTCGACACCCAGATGTGGTCCGCTGTGGCAGAGCGCCTGTCGCGCACCCCCGCCGCCAGTCAGCCGGCGTTCGGTGTCCTCGTCGACGAACTTGCTGGACGCTCGGACGCGCTGTCTGCCACGGACTTGGAGAACTGCGGTGTCGCTGCGCGACGCCTGCTTGAGTACGTGTGGACGCTCCCGCCCTCGCTCCACTCGGTCGTTGCGATCCGCGCTGTTATCGCCATGCTGGCCAGTGACCCGGCCGCCACCGAGATTCTATTGCGCCGTGCTCTTGAGCCTGAGCAAATGGAGGAGCGTGCCTATAACGACCTGCCATGGCTCGCCGAAGGCCTACCTCAGTTGGTCACGGTTCTGACTGATCTTGTGGGAGACCTCTATGTCGCCGCCATGGGCTATGAGGAGCGGTCCACTGAGGCCACGCATCTGGGGACAGGGGCCGTCATGGTGCTGACGTCGAACAGGCGGCAAGACTTCGATCATGCCCTGTACCGCTTGGTCCGCTGGTTCCCCCGGTTTCTGCAGAGCAGCACTGCCCATGCACTGTCTGCACTGAGCCTTTTCCAACCTGCCGATGAAGCTGGACAGTTGGCCTGACGGACGAGGAAAGCCCCTGGTAGACGGGTTTTCGACCAAGAGAACCCGCTCCACCAGAGGCTTCGTATGCTTGTCTACCCGTCCGGCGTCGACGTGTCCAGCTCTGCCCTTCGCTTCCTGTCCGCCCGCCTGCGGGAACGCCGACGCGTCGGCGGCGGTGTGGCGCCGCCTGCGGCTGGGTCAGCCGAGGACGTAGGTTTCGTCACCGAAGTCAGCGACGATCTTGAGTTTGCCGCCGAGAGCCTTGACGTACGCAGCGAGCGTATCGACCTCGCTACGTTCCAACTGCCCCTTCTCGATACGGGAAACCCGAGCCTGGCTGACGCCCATCGCCTTCGCCACCTGCACCTGCGTGGTGTGCTGTCGCTTACGCAACTCCGCGAGACGGTGCGCCCGAGAAGCGGTGATCATCGCCTGGGCTCCCTGCGCGATCTGCTCCTTCTCGGCGTCGGTGAAGGCGAAATCTTCGGCCAGATCATCCCAGGAGACGGCCTGCGGGTCCCTCAGATGGTCAGTCATCACCCGTTCTCCCCTTCCATTCGCTTCAGGTGTTCCGCGTACGCCTGTTCCGCCTGGGGCACGGCAACGCGATACCAGCCTGACCAGTTCCCTGCCTTGTCACCACCGACCAGGATCACGGCCTGACGACCAGGATCGAATACAAAGAGCAACCGCACTTCAGTGGCCCCGGCGGACCCGGGACGCAGCTCCTTGAGGTTGGGCAGCACGGAACCCTTGATCGTGTCCACCAGCGGCCGACCGAGTGCCGGCCCCTCTTCTGCGAGAGCAGTGATGGCTTGGCTGACCTGGACGAGCGTGTCACGGTCGGTGCGACGCAGCGCGTGAAGCCACGAGAGCGCCGGTTCGACCACGACGATCTTCCAAGTCACACGCCCGCCCTCTGAGCGCAATTTATGACATGAGCAGCATACACCGGCAGCGTTATATTCGCGAGACTGTTTGCGCTACATGGTCCGCAAGCGGGACCCCGGCGACGGCGGGACGATGCCGAGGTGCCCCGACAGATCACCGGCCGAGGGACGCCCGCAGATGGATAGCGAAGTGCGCGTCAGTCCCGGGCGGTTGCCCCCGAGAGCGGGAAGCCGTCGACTCCGGCGGCGACCGCTCCCCGGCCGACTCTGCAGACTGCACGCCCGACGGTCGCAGCACGGTGACGCCGGCCCGGCAGCGAGCCCTGTGAGGTGACCAGACAATCCGGCATTTCGGACTCGACGCAGGCCCCTGAACGGGTCCCTGGATCTTGGTCTGAGGGAGTGAAGCGGAGCCGCCACGCTGGCGCGACGGCCCCATCCCTACGCCTCCGCAGGAAGAAATGCTTCTGCTCGCGCAGCGAGCGGTGGGGCGGGTGGGACTCGAACCCACGGCCGACGGATTATGAGTCCTTTGAGGATCGTCCGTGATCTTCCCGATCCCGCCTGACGCTTCCCGTTTTCGCAGGTCAGGACCACGTTGTTGCACGTCCGAGCCCCGCACCTCTCCTGATTCTTCCGGGCCCTTCCGGGCCCTTCCGGCCCCTTGCGGACCCCTGGACCCCGTTCGGACCCCTGGAAGGCCCCTACGCCGGGCGCCCTGAGCAGGCGGTGAGAGGGCTGCGGCATCGCCCCATTCACGAAGGCGCCGGTCAACGCCGCGAGGGGCAGGCCGGGGTGATCTTGAGCGCAGCGGAGTGCCTTACCGGTGCGCCGGTACTCCACCCCTGGCCCGGGGGCGGAGCATCTGCCCCTGACGTCAAGAGGCGAGCTTGCCCACCGGACTGTCCATGAACCCGTGTCGCAGCTTGCCGATCGGGTCAGCCGAGGACGTAGGTCTCATCACCGAAGTCAGCGACGATCTTCAACTTGCCGCCGAGTGCCTTGACATAGGCAGCGAGGGTGTCGACCTCGCTGCGCTCCAGTTGCCCCTTCTCGATACGGGAGACGCGAGCCTGGGTGACGCCCATGGCTTCGGCGACCTGAACCTGCGTGGTGTGCTGCCGCTTCCGCAACTCGGCGAGGCGGTGCACACACGTACCAGGCTGGAGCCAGCCGACCTCGTCCGGGCCCGACGCCGCACACCCCACCCAGATCGGCGCAGACCACCCAGGAGTCACGGCGGCGGGCGATATACAATCGATCATGTATATTGATATACGCCACCGTGTGCATGAGGAGGTCATCTTGAGCCGCACTGTCATCGACCTGGACGACGAGGCACTGGAAGCCGCCGCCAAGGAACTCGGCACCACCACCAAGCGAGACACGATCAACACCGCCCTGCGCGAGATCACCGCCCGCTACCGGCGCCTGCGCGCACTCGAAGACGCCCGGCAGTTGGTGGCCGAAGGCGCCCTGGACATCGACATCCTCCTGGACAAGAGCCAGTACCGGCCGTGACAGTCGCCGACTACCTCATCGACACCTCCGCCCTCGCCCGCGTCCTGCTCGGCCAGAACACGACCGAGTGGGAGGATCGGATCACCGGTGGACTCGTCGCGATCTGCGACATCACGGAACTCGAGGTCCTCTACTCCGCCCGCTCGGCCGGGGACCGCGCACGGCTGAAGGCGGCACTCGACGCCCACTACGTGTGGTGTCCGATGCCCGACGGCATCTACCGCCGCTCCCGCGTGATCCAGGAGCAGCTCACCGCGAAAGGCGAACACCGCAGCGCCGGCCCGGTCGACCTCCTCGTCGCCGCCACCGCCGAAGAGGCAGGACTCACCCTGCTCCACTACGACCGTGACTTCGACACCATCGCCCGGACGACGGGGCAGCCGGTACGCGCGATCGATCTCAAGTAGCAGAGCCCCCTCGGGAGCGGCGTGGTACGCAGCGAACACCTTCCGCGCCGCCGACGCCCACACAGTCCTCGAACTCGGTGCCGGACACAGCTGGCACGCGCTGTTCTTCGCCGGTAACGGATTCACCGTGCACGTCACCGACTTCAGCATCACCACACTCGGCCAACTCGGCGCCGTGGCAAGAAAGTCCGGCCTCGCCGACCGGGTCACGGCCGCCGTCCACGACATACACGCTTTCTCCACGGGCGGCGCGATCTGAGGAGTATCAGCGACTCCGTTTTCGCTCGCTGTGGCTTAAGTGGTCGACGCTGGAAGTCCTTCGGGGGTTGATCAGGCTGCCAGGGCGATGGAGGATTCTCGGTGTCGGTCGGCGGCTGTGCGTATGCCGAGATGGGGTAAGCGTCCCGTCGCGCCCCTCGGTGTCTGTCTCGCCGCATGTACACACAGACAGGCACCGAGGAGATCGCCATGTGGGCTGGTGCTTCGCGTGTCGGTTCAGCTCAGGGAAAGTGCTCGGTCCTGCGTGGCCCGGGCGATCGGAGCGCCCGCCCCGGTAGTGATGCTATGCCTGCAGCAACGCTTGGTACCTGTGCAGGGGCGCGTCCTCGTCCAGCGGGGCGATCGCGGCGACGTAGCCGTCCGGGCGGACCATGATCCGACCGCCGTTCGCCAGGCCGTAGCGGGCGGCCGCCAGGCCGTCGGGGTCCTGGAACACGGCGTCGTAGCCGATGGGGGCCTTTGCGGTCCCACCGACCAGCAGCTGACGTGCCGTCACGCCGTCCGCCGGTGTCGGTGCGGGGCCGTTGACGATGACGGTGAGCAGCACGTGCTCGTGTGCTTCAGCGAGTGCTGCGCGCAGCTCCGGGCCGGCTGCGGGGAGGAAGTCGCCGGCGTGCAGGTCGCCGCTGCCCCGGCCCTGGACCACGATCGGGCTCTTCCGGTACGCGACCGCGGTCTCCTCGGTGCGGTCGGCCAGCGCCTGGCGGACCGGGGCGAGGCCGGTGAGCAGGTGCATCCCCGTGTTGCGCAGCTTCTGCGCGACCGGGTTGGCGAGGGTGCCGACCCGGGTGAGCGTGCTGGCGAACCGGATCACCTGGGCGCCGACCGGGTGGCGCTCCGCGTGGTAGCTGTCCAGCATGGCCGGGCCGGCCTGACCGGTAGTGACCAGGGCGAGCTTCCAGGCGAGGTTGTGGGCGTCCTGGATGCCGGTGTTCATGCCCTGGCCGCCGGCGGGGCTGTGCACGTGCGCCGCGTCACCGGCCAGCAGGACCCGGCCGACCCGGTACTCGGGCACCTGTGCGTGGTGCACCTCGAAGACGGTGAGCCAGTGCGAACCGCGGATCCGGATCGGGCGCTCGGCGCGCTCGTCCACCACCTGCTGCAGCCACTCCTGGGTGGCGGTGCGTTGCTCGCCCGCGGATATGCTCGCGATCAGCCGCAGCCGATCGCCCTCCATGGGAAAGACCAGCAGCGGGCCGTCGTGCGCCGAGAAGAAGGTGTACATGCTGTGCCCGTCGAGATCGTGGTCGGCGTTCACGTCGCCCATCAGGAACTTCTCGCCCTTGAACTTCCCGGCCAGTGCGCTGCCGACCAGCTGACGTGTCCGGCTGTGCCCGCCGTCGGCGCCCACCAACCAGCCGGTTTCGGCGGTCTCGTGGCTCCCGTCGGCGTGCTCCAGCACCACCCGGACACCGTGCTCGTCCTGCGTCAGGCCGGCGAGGGTCACCCCGCGCTCGACGGTGACGCCGTACTCGGCGAGCGCCTCGGTGAGGATGCGCTCGGTCTCGGTCTGCGCGATGGTCACCGAGTACGGGAACGGGCTGTCCACCAGGTCGAGGGGGATCCTGGCCACCACGTCGCCGTCCGAGTGCATCTCCATCGCAGTGGTCCGGACCCCGGCCCGGATCACCTGGTCCACCAACCCCAGCCGCTCGAACATCTCCAGGCTGCGGGCGTGCACGATGATGGCGCGCGACTCCGTGGTCGGCTCGGCCAACCGGTCCACGATCCGCACCGGCACCCGCGCCTGGCCAGTTCCAACGCGGCGGTCAGCCCCACGGGGCCCGCACCTACGACAATGATCGGGTCGCTCACAGCAGTCCTCACGTTCGGGCCAAGGATTCGGATGGGGTCCACAACGAGGTTCTGCTTCAGGGGAGTTCGTGTCGAGTGCCGTCAGCGACGGCGTGGAGCTTGTCCGGGTTGGCCACGTTGTGGATGGCCGAGATGCGGCCTTCCGGGTCGAAGTCGAAGGTCATCGTGGCGATCACGCGGTCCGGACCGCGGAAGACCATGCCCGGGCCGCCGTTGATCCAGGTGAGCTCTGCCCGCATCTGCCCGGGCTCGATGCCCTGGTAGGTCGCGGTGCCAAGCGCGGCGAACCAACCGGCCACGGTGTCCAGGCCGACGACCGGCTTGAGGGCCTGGCGGACCTTGCCGCCGCCATCGGTCCACAGCGTCACGTCCGGGGAGAGCAGTTCCATGAGGGTGTTGATGTCGCCGCCCGTCGCAGCCGCGAAGAACCGCTCGGTGACGTCGCGTTGGCGGGCGCGGTCCGCGGTGAAACGGGGCCGGCGGGCCTGGACGTGCTCGCGGGCGCGGTGCGCGGCCTGCCGGACCGCCGGCTCCGAACGTTCCACCGCCTCCGCGATCTCCGCATAGCTGAAGGCGAAGACCTCCTTCAGTACGAAGACCGCGCGTTCCAGGGGGCTCAGCGTCTCCAGGACAACGAGCAGGGCCATGGAGACCGAGTCCGCCGTGGCGACGCCGTCGGCGGTGTCCGGGCCCGTGAGGATCGGCTCGGGGAGCCATGGTCCGACGTAGGTCTCGCGCTGGTGGCGGGTCGACCGAAGCCGCTCCATCGCCAGGTTGGAGATGATCCGGGTCAGGTAGGCCTTGGGGTCGGCGACCTGGGAACGATCGGCCGCCGACCACTTGAGCCAAGCGTCCTGGACCACCTCCTCGGCGTCGGCGGCGGAGCCGAGGATGCGGTAGGCGACGGAGAAGAGCAGGGTGCGGTACTGCTGGAAGGCGAACTGGTCGGGGCCGGCATACTGCGGCTGGGTCACTTGGCGCTCCGGATCCGGGTGTAGCGGCCGCCGTGCGGCCAGAGGGCGCCCGAGACGGGCATCTTCTTCATGCGGGCGAAGGTCGGCCACGGCGCGGCGGTGACCGTCTCCTTGTACTTCGCGGCCCGCTTGCCGGTCAGCACGATCCGGCGCGGGCTGTCGTCGGGGTGGGTGAACTGCACGACGGCGTCGCTGCGGCCCAGGCTGACAGGTGTGTGGTAGTAGCCGAAACGGAAGGGCTTGGGCTCCTTGCCGGCCAGGACCCGCAGGATCGAGAGGGCCGCGTGCACGCCGGTGGGCATACCGCCCTGGCAGGTCCCGTGCATCACGCCGTAGCCCTGACGGATCGCCGCCGCGTCGCCCACCGCGTAGACGTCCGGGTGGGAGACCGAGCGCAGCGCACCGTCGGTCACCACACGGCCGCGCTCGTCGACGGTCAGACCCGCCGCGGCAGCCAACGGTGAGACACGCGTGCCGCTGGTCCACAGCACCGCGGCCGCCGGGATGCTGGAACCGTCCGCGAGCTCGACGCTGTCCGGCAGCACCTTGACCACCTCGACGCCGCTGCGCACCCGCACGCCGAGCCGGGCGAGCGCCGCGTCCAGGTAGGCCCTGGCCTTCGGGTGCATGCTCGCGCCCGGCTCCCCCCGGCCCAGCAGCACCACCTGGAGCTCCGGGTGCCGTTCGGCGATCTCCGCGGCGGCCTCGACGCCGGTGAGACCGCTGCCGCCGACCACGACGGTCCCGCCGTCGAGCCGGGTCAGCCGGTCGGCGAGGAGAGCGGCGTCCTGCGGGCCGTTGAGGGTGTAGGCGTGGTCTTCCACGCCGGGGACGGCGACGGTGTCCGCGATGCTGCCCAGGCCGTAGACCAGGGTGTCGTAGCGCAGGACCCGGTCGTCGTCGATCCGAACGGTCTTCGCCTCGGCGTCCACGGCGGTGACCCAGCCACGGACGAAGGCGGCGCCGGTGCCCTCCAGCAGCTCCGGGATGTTCATCTCGGCCGTCTCCTGGCCGGTGGCGGTCATGTGCAGCCGGAGCCGCTCGGTGAAGGTGTCGTAGGGGTTGACCAGCGTCACCCCCAGGTCACCGCGCTTCCTGGTGCGGGCCGCGAGCTGGATCGCGGCCGAGAGCCCGGCGTAACCGGCGCCCAGGACCAGGACCTCGTGCTGCTGCGTTGTCGCGTTCATCGCTCTGCTGCCTCTTTCGTGTGGGTCGTTCCCGCCGTGCGGACGACCACCAGACGCAAGCTGCCCTTCCGTTCGTGACGTGGGACCGATGTGACCTGCGCCACGCTGCGAGGGGGGCGGCCGCACGCGGCATCAGCCCCGTCCCCCGAGCGCCGCGACACAGCATGGACGGAGTCGTGATCAGCGCGGTCATCTTCAACCTGATCCGGTTGCGGTGTCCGGCCGGCTGTCCGGCCGGACACCGCAACCATGCGCGTCAGGCCGACGAGGTGACCGCACTGCCGAGGTGCCGGGCGAAGAACCGGACCGCGCTGTCGGCCTCGAACCGGGGCAGTTCCTTGTGCTTGCCCGAGTTCACGTGCAGGGACTTCTCCTTCGAGGCGAAGGCGTCGAAGAGCGCGAGGCCTTCCTCACGAGAGATGTGCTCGTCGTCCCACTGCAGGTCGAACTCGATCGGGACGGTGATCTGCTTCGCCTTCTCGGCCAGGAGATCGGGCCAGTGCTGGCCGAAGACCGCAGCCGTGATCCTTGGTTCGGCCGCCACGAACGGCACGCCGATCGCGGTACCCATGTTGATGCCCCAGAATCCGACCGGGCCGTCGATGCCGATCGCTGGGAGCTCTTGAAGGGTGTCCAGGAGCGCCCGGTACTCGGGCACGGCGAGCTTCGCCAGGTGGTCGTTGTAGCGGACGACGATCGGGCCTTCCGGTTCGCCGGCTGCCCGCGCCGCGAACAGCGCGGCGATCTCCGCCTCGTCATGCTCCCTGCGCGGCCGGTCACCGTGACCGGGCGCATCGATGACCGCGACGTGGAAGCCGCAACCGTTCACGAGCAATCGGGCGCGGCCTGCCATCGCAGGGTGCTTCTTGTGGTTGCCGCCGCCGTGGCCCATCAGGACCAGGGGCGCACGGTCCGCACCGGATTCGGGGGACCAGAGGACACCGGGGATCCCGTTGACGGTGAAGTCGCGCTCGACGATGCCGCCGGCGGTCGCTTCGGCGGTGAAGTGCAGAGTGTTCATGGCATGTTGCCTTTCGGGAGTGCCTGGGTTTCGAGGCGCTCCCGGCGACACTTACGCAGATCGCCCGACCGCGGTGGCAAGAGGGAGCACCCATACGAGTACTGCGGTCATGGGTCTCACCTCCTTGGACTGGATCACGGCCAACGGGAAGCTATCAGAACGATCATCAGTCCGACCATCCCTTTCCCCTGACACATGATCACAGAGCCGCCAGACGGGAGGGCCTGCCTGCTGGGGGGACAGCCCGCCCATACCTCGGTCAACCCCCGAAACACTTCCGGAGCCGACCACTAAGCGCGGACAAGGGGCTGGCGGCGACACATACGTGTCGCCGCCAGCCCCTCACGTTCTCCACAGGGGATCAGCTAACCTCAGAGGACGTCCTTGATCTTCGTCAGGTACTGCTCAGTGAAGCTGCCCCACCACTTCCGCAGCTCCTTGTACTGGTCGACCGGCGTCTCGTGCATCGACTCTGCCTTCGCGTACGCCACCAGGAGCAGGGTGATCGCTTCGATCGCTCGGCGAGCCGTCGTGGAAGCGTTGGTGGCGGTGCTCGCGCCGCCCTCCTTCGACAGCAGTTGCAGGGGCTCGTACATCTCCTGGTAGAAGAGGTGCCGCTGGTTCAGACGGATGATCGTCTGTTCCTTGAGGGCGGATGCCCTGGTTGGCGGCACCTGTTGATGCCACGGAGAATGGGGTCGCCTGATCCGGCTTCGGGCCAGATCTGACGGATCCCTTGGCCGCTCCTGACCTACCTGAATCCAGGAACGGTCCAACGCCTCGTCTGCCGCTTTCCGAACCGCGCCGGGAGATCCCGCCACGGGATACCGGTCCGGTGACGGAAGAGGCACACGACCCATCAGACAGGACCAGGCCCCTGAGGGACCCGGGCTACACCCTCCGGGCCCCTGTAGGGCCCCTGCATCTTGCTTCTCGACTCCGCTGCGTAACCTCCAGCAGGCGAGCGGTTTTGCATTACTGCAGGTCAGAATCCTGGAAGGGGCAGATGCACACCTGCTGCAACACCCCGAACACCGCTCGCGAGCAGCGGATTCTCCCCCGTTGGGCCCGACCCGTTACTCAGGGCCACTGAAGAGACGTTTTCGCAGGTCAGGGAACGTTACTGGTGGGGCGGGTGGGACTCGAACCCACGGCCGACGGATTATGAGTCCTTTCGTGATCTTCCGATCAGCCCCTGACCCTTCCTTGATTTTCACGTTTTCGCAGCTCAGAAGGCTAGACGTGGCCGCGCCTCGCCCTGGCCTTCCTGATCCTTCCCGGCCCTTCCGTCCACTACGTGTCCACTGGGAGTCCACACGCGGACCTTTCCAGCTCGCCTCGGGAAGATCCGTGCAGGTCGCCGTATGGGGCTTGAACTCATGCGCAGCGGACTTCCTTACCGGCGAAAGGGTTTCCACCCTCTTCGCCCGAGGGTGCAGCCGAGCGACCTTTTCGCGGGACAGCCACCTGATCACAGCGTAGCCCGCAGATGCTCCGAACAGGGCGTGCTAGTACTCCACCGGGATTCCACCATTGCCGCTCGGCCTTGCCCGCCGACTCACAGCGGACCAACCCACAAGCGGACAGCAGGGGTTCCCCGGTTCCTGCCGCGGTTGCCGTCAGCTCACGAGTGCTGCCCCCTTGGTTCGTTCGATCAGTACGCGGCTGCTCAGTGCGGTCTGTAGCTGTTCGTCAAGGAGTGTGACGGCCGGGTCGACTGGCCGTCAGTCGTCACAAGTCACGCTGGCCGCCACGCCGCTCATCCGGTGATCCCGTCGGACCAATTCCGCGGTGGCCTGCCGGGTGGCGCACGCGAACCGGGCTCCACCCAGGGGCTCGCTGGTCAATGCCTGAAGGCGTCCTTGACCTTGTCTCCGGCCTGCTTCAGGCTCCCGGACACCCGGTCGGTCCTGCCTTCGCGCTGCAGTCGCCGATTGCGGGTGGTACGGCCGATGCGTGCGGTGATCCGGCCCTTGAATTCCTGTGTTTTGTGCTTGATCGTCTGTCCGACGCTCATGACGGTCCTCTGCATGTCGACAAGAAGGGCTCCCGCGTGATCGCCGTACAGGCCGTCGTTCCCGCGGGGTGAGATCGGGCGTGGTGCGGATTACCTGCGACCTCGGCTGTAGCGGCGGCGGCCACCGCTGCGCCCGCGCTTGGCGAAGCCGACGATCCAGACGACCAGCAGAACGGCCGCGACCCACCACAGGATCTGCATCGTGAAGCCGAACCCGAAGACCACCAGGATCAGCAGAAGGAGAAGAATCCAGATCATTGCCGGGCCTCCAGATCGCGGGGATTTCCTGGTTCCGCGGGGTCCGGGCGAAGCGGGAAGGTGGAATGCTGCGCCCGAATGGTCCGGAGTGGCATAGCCCTACGCCGTGTTGCCAGTCAACGCCCGGCATCCTCCCTTGTCAACGCAGCGTCGACACTGACGGGTTCTGGGAGCTGCACTGGGGCCACCGGGGTGAACGGAGCCTCGGCAAGGGCTTCGACCGGCCCGGCCGGTGGTGTCGGCAGGATGTGGTCCTCCCACCAGGACAGGCCCAGCACGGTGGCGAGCAGGACGAAGGGGGTCGAAGCGGGAATGATCAGCGCATACATGTGTACCGCCTGGTGTGGGACGTGCGACGCGGCAGGCAGCAGATCGACGCCCGCTCGGGGTGCGTCGGGGTGCGTCGGGATCGTGATGATGGGCGCGCGCGGGAACGGCCTCGCTCGTGACGCGGCAGGTTCCGGCACCGATGCGCAGTGCGCCCCCTGGGGAGCGCGCTGGCGGTGCGATGCTGCCGGGGGCAGGGGCGGCATGGCGCACGCTAGCCCTCGCAGCAGTTCCCCGACAGGTGTCAAGCAGCCATCCATGCCGGGCAGGCAGGACGCGCTGACGTCGCGCGGTATCCGCAAACTCTGGGCAGGACTACGCTGTGGGGTGAGGCCCCAGTCCCCGGTATCGAAGCTGTGTCCCGCTCCCGGGGAGGCCCGCCGTGTTCGTCCTGCTCCTCATCCTCATCGCGGTCTTGTTCGGCTTCGGCTTCCTCCAGCCCATCTGGTGGGTGGCCGCGGCGGTACTGGTCTACGGCGCCACCCGCTACGGCCGTGATCGTGGCGGAGGCCGGAGCCGTAGCGGCGCTTCCGACCTCGGGGACTACCGGGACTACCGCGAGCGCCGGGACCGTCGCTACAGCCGCGAGAACCGGGCGCGCTGGCGGCGCGAGGACCGTCGAGACCACGAACACCACAGGTGACCGTGAAGTGGACCGGCAGCCATGGCTTCCGGGACGGCTCACGCCAGGCCGGACACGCCGCGATCGCCAAGGAGTTCATGCCCTGCAACGCACGACCGTGATCCAACAGGAGTGGTGGGTACTGCGGGCCGAGGCCACGTGGGGGAACGCACCCGTGGGAGAGGACGTCGTCGCACTGCGCGCCGAGAACGATCAGTTGCGGCGGGCGCTGGCCGGGCGCGCGGTCATCGACCAGGACCGCGGCATGCTGATGGTCCTGACCCTCTGCCGCCGCGGGGCGGGCCAGGATGCTTCTGGTGGATGTCTCACGGCAGTGCGACGCCGGACTTCCGGAGGTGGCCGCGGCCCTGGTCGCTGCCTGGGAAGGCAAGCCGCTCCCGGAGCACATGCAGCGGGCAATGTGACGTACGCTGCGGCGATTTCACGCAGAAAACCAGGGGTGCGACTCGCGCCTCAGGCCAGTCGCCCAGGTAGGGAGAGGCCATGATTCACGCAGCCGATGTCCGAGAATGGCGCAACCGCGATGTGCTCGACACCGAGTCGCACAAGATCGGCGTCCTGGAGGCCGTCTATGTGGACACCACCACCGACGAGCCGGCCATGGCCACGGTACGGACCGGCCTGCCCACCCGGCACCGCCTGGTCTTCGTCCCCCTCGAGGACGCGATCGCCGGACCCGACTATCTCAAGGTCGGCTATGTCAGAACGCTGGTGAAGCAGGCCCCTTCGATCGGTACCGACGACGTCCTGCCCGCCGAACAGGAGGAAGCGATCTTCAAACACTACGGACTGCCCTACCAGCCCGGTGCGGCCGGCGAACGGCAACTGGCGCGCCGCTGACCACCTACGGACAGGATGACTGCCCTGTGAGGTACGCACCATGCACCAGGTGACCACGCCCCATGAAGAACAGCGACCGCTGAGAACTGTGCCTCCAGCGGGGGACGCGGCTTTGCTGGCCGAGGTCCTCGAACTACGCGCCACGAACGAGCAGTTGGGGCGGGCAGCGGCCAGCCGTGCGGTGATCGACCAGGCGCGCGGCATGGTGATGGCCCTGGCACCCTGTCCCAGCGACCGGGCCTGGGACCTGCTCGGGGACGTGTCGCAGCACTGCAACATCAAGCTCCGTGACGTGGCTGAGGCTCTGGTCGCCACGACGAAGGAACGGACGCTCCCGGAACCGATACAGCGGGAGCTGTGCCGAGCACTGAGGCGCCTCCACACGGCGGACCGGAGATGACGGCGCACGCGCCCAGCGGACGGCACCGGAAGCTGTGCGCTCAACTCTCCGACGACTTCGTCCCGGACGGCCGTCGGATGCCCTCGTCGTGCAGCCCACGTAGTGGAACTCAAACGCCGGCCTGGCTCCACCACTCGCCAGCCACGGACGACTGATCCTGATCCTGTGGATCGTCCTCCACCTGCTCGACGCCAACACCGCCAACACCGCCAACACCGCCAACACCGCCAACAGCACGGTGTCCTGGGTCAACGACACGGCGAACCGGCTCTCGGGCTGTCGCACCATCTGTTCACCGTCCACTCGGACGAGGGTGGATCGGGCCGCGCATGGCTCGTCACACTCTTCCGTCTCACTCGCGCCACCGTTCCGGACTGCGCGAGGTCTTCTGGGCGCCTGTCACAGTCCCGGAGTGCAGTTGCCCCTCGACCTGTCGGGCGTCACCTCCTGCGACACCCAGCGCCTGGGGCTGCTCGTCACCGCGGCACGCAGGTCCACCTCTCCAGCGGCTGCCTGTGCCTTGCCGCGCGAGCGCCCGCTCCAGGGCTCCGGACAGCGGCCTTGACACACGGATGACCGGTGGACGACTCGCCGCCATGGAGCTTCGCGCTCACCCGCCTGCTACCCGGGAGAGCGGGCGGGGATCAGCCGTGGGCATGTGACGCGTCGGAGTCGGAGTCCGCGTGTGTCGGCCAGTTGTCCCGCCGGTCCCGCGCCACTGCCGCGCGACTGCCGATCCGGTCACCGTCGGAGCCGACGCGTTCTCCACTCAGAGGGAAGGCGGGCGCGGTGGGCAGGGCAGGGGTGGCCGGTTCGGGGAGCGCGGGACGCGGGCCGCTCCGGCGCGCGAACTCGCCGTCGGTTTCCCTGCTCTGGTGCTCGAAGAAGCGGAGCATCTCCACCGGGAACGGCATGACCAGCGTGCTGTTCTTCTCCGCCGAGACGTCCACCACGGTCTGCAGCAGACGCAGTTGGAGCGCGCCCGGAGTGTCGGCCATGGTCGCCGCGGCGTCACTCAGCCGCTGGGACGCCTGGAACTCACCGTCGGCGGCGATGACCCGGGCACGGCGCTCGCGTTCGGCCCCGGCCTGCTTGGACATGGAGCGCATCATCGACTCCGGAAGGGCGATGTCTTTGATCTCCACCCGCTCGATGCGAAGTCCCCAGGGTTCCTCGGTGGGCGCGTCCATCACCTTCTTGAGCTCCGCGTTGATGTGGTCGCGGTCCGACAGGAGCGTGTCCAGATCCGCCCTGCCGATGACCGCGCGCAGCGAGGTCCGGGCGATCTGGGAGACGGCGCCACGGTAGTCCCGCACGTTCACCAGGGCCTTGACCGGGTCGATGACCCGGAAGTAGACGACCGCGTCGACGGTGAGCGTCACGTTGTCGGCGGTGATGGACCCCTGCGGCGGGATGCCGAGCACCTCGGTCTGCACCGACACCTTCCGCATCCGATCCCCGGGCGGCTATTCGGGCCGTTGGGTCCGGTCGTTGTGGGCGAGGCCGTCCGGATGGTCCTCCGTGCGCTCGCCAAGAGGAAGAACCAGTACGCTCAAAGCCGTTGGGCCAGGTGGGCGGTGTATCTGCCCCGCCTCCTGCCAGCCCCAGTCCCTGAAGGCGGCACAGGCCGAGCGGGCGGACCGATCCACCAAGGTGACACCGAGCGAGGACTGGTGGTCGGCGAGCAGCCGCTCCTGGAGCCGGCGGGCGAGCCCGTGGGCGTGCCGGTGCGGATGGACGACGGTTTCGAGAATCGCGAAGACATGCCCGGACGCGGTCAGTTGCTCCAGGTTCTGCGGCATCGGCCCGTCGAACCCCTCCCACCAGGAGCCGTCGCGCGGCACTGGGATCCCTGAGACACAGCCGGTCAAGCCCACTGCCTCGGCGACCAGCATGTCGAATCCCGGCAGTTGTACATCGTGCTCCAGCCGGCGCAGGAACTCCTGCCGGCCGCGGAACTCCTCGCCGGGCGGGGTGACGGACGACTCCACGTACAGATCCGCCAGGTCCTCCCGCAGGCCCTCGGCCTGCCAGCGGTTCAGCCGGCGCAGCCGCACCGTGTCCAGGACGGGAGGCTCTGAGCCTTCGGGGTCGTGCGGGTGCCGCGGGCTGCTCATGGGGCGCCTCGGTTCAGAAGGCCGGGAGATGTACGGGAGTGCCATCGTGGCCGATGGGCGGTGCGGCGCCTGGGTCCGGGACGTCTGTACGCCAGCATAGCCCCGGATCGGCGCCGCGCCGGGGCCCGTTGGGGGCACGGGGCCACTGTGGCCCAGGCAGCTGGACGGTGAGTGTGCCGACCGGGTGTCGTCGCTCGCGTCGCCTTCCCCGTACGCCCGCACGACCAGGTGATGGCCGACCCCCGTGTTCCGAGGAGGACCGCCTGACGACGTCCCGGGGGCACGGGCGGCGCCTGCGAACGGCCCTGTTCCGCTTTGCCGCTATCTGCTCTAGGCTCCACGCAGGGAAGACGGGGCTGCGACCGTGTCAGTTACCAGCATGTCTCCCCATCCAGGCTCCCAGCCCCCGAGTCGGACCAGGCCCGGCCGGAGCCGCATCGCCGCAGTGCGCGGCTCCAGCCTCCGTCCTCCAGGCATTTCCGACGGGGTGTTCCCACCAAGTCCCGCCGCCACGGAGGACAGCGCGCGAGGACACGGTGGAGGGGGGCCTCCCATCCTCGCGCCACGTACGGCCGCCGCCGCAGTGCGGCGGCGGCCGTACGGACCGCGAACCCGGGTGCACCGGCCGCGTGCGGCGCGGAGTGGGTCAGGATCCCAGACCGGGGAGGGGTTCGGAGTCGTCGATGAAGGCGCGGGCCAGGTCGGACAGGCGCCGGTTGTGCGCGCGGGCGTAACCACGCAGCGCGGTGAACGCCTGCTCCATGTCGATGCCCTGGCGTTCGGCGAGTTTGCCCTTGGCCTGTTCGATCAGTACGCGGCTGTTCAGCGCGGTCTGCAACTGCTCGTTGAGGACGCTGCTGCGCTGAGCGGTGCGTTGTTGCAGGAGGCTGATGGTGGCGATGTCGGCCAGGGCCTGGGCGATGTGCGTGGCGAGCGGGTCGAAGGGGCCGGGGGCGGCGCGGAAGAGGTTCAGGGCGCCCACGGTCTCCTCCCGCAGGCGCATGGGCAGCGCCTGGACCGCCCCGAAGCCGCTGCGGTGGGCCGCCGTGACGAAGCGCGGCCAGCGGTCGATCTCCCGGGTCAGGTCGGGGACGACCACGGGGGTGTCGGTGCGGAAGCACTCCAGGCAGGGGCCCTCGTCGTTCAGGAGCTGGAAGAGTTCCAGCAGCCGTACCTGTTCGTCAGAGGCGGCCATCACGCGGAGTTCGCCGTCGCGGTCCGCGAGCAGCACCCCGGCGGCACTCGCGCCGAGCAGCCCTACGCAGCGGTCAGTGAGCAGGCGCAGGAAATCGATGAGGTCGAAGTCGGCGACCAGGTTGTCCGCCAGCTCGACGAAGGTCTTGGCCAGGAGCTGCTGATTCATCGTGTCACCCTCGATGGAGACTATTCCCGCCGGGAAGGGGCGGGAAGTGCGGCACGTTCGTCGGATGGCACCCGTACATCAGGGCTCCTCGTCGGTCCGTCTGGGTTCCGTGTCCGGGGAGAAGCGGAGCCGGCGGGCCACCACGTCGGCGGCCACGTCGGCGAGCCGGCGTCCCTGGAGGAAGGCGTAGGCGCGCAGCCGGACGAAGGCCTCGTCGATGCCGACGCCGAGCTGGACGGTGAGCATGCCGGTTGCCTGGTCGATCTCCGCCCGGTATCCGCCCAGGTCCTCGAAGCCGCGGTCCGGCGACGGTCCGCCGGCCGGCGCGCCCGCCTCCTCGATCCGCGCATCGAGCAGGAACAGCGTCGCGAGATCGGCGAAGGCCAGCGCGTCGGCCAGTTCCTCGGCGTCCAGTACGGTCGGCACGTCGGCGTACAGGTCCAGGACTCCCGGGCTGATCGCCCCCATCTGCAGAGGGAGCGCGATCACCGCGCGTGCCCCGGCCTCCAGGGGCCGCATCCGCGAACACCATCCAACGGTCCTGCAGGTCACGGATGAGCAGATCGGGTGTCAGGACAGCCGAGCCGTGCAGGAAGGCGTCCACAGACGGTCCCTCACCCAGCGTGAGCTGGAGCTCTTCCAGTTGCTCGCTGATGTCGTCGGTGCTGCACAGCGGATGGCTCGGCGCGGCCTTGGGCATCGCCGACAGCCCGGCCCCGCCGACCGGCAACGCGGCCACGGCCGCGGTGCACACGTCCACCACGCTGACCCGAACACCGCGCCGGGCCGCCTGCTCGGCCACCAGCACCTGCATGCGGGCCGCGCGGCTGTCGGACCTCATCCGGGCAGCCGTGTCCAGGCATCGTGCGCAAGTCCCTCCAGCCGCGCTGCGGTTCGCTCCCCGACCGGAAGGACCAGCACCCGGAGCAGCGTGGCGCTGATCGGCCTCCAGATCTCTCTCACGTCCAGCCATCCCCAGGAACGGAGCGCAGCGAGGACGAGGTGATCGGCCCGGTGCACCAAGGTGGCGCCGAGTGACGCCTGGTGGTCGGTCAGCAGCCGCTCCTGCAACCGGCGAGCCACGTCCTGGTCCTGCGGGTGCGGGCGGACCAGGATGTCGGTGATCGCGAAGACTCCGCCCGGCTCGGTGAGTTGCTCGCTGCCGCGCGGCAGCGCCCCGTCGTACCCGAGCCACCAGAAGCCGTCGCCGCGCACCGGAAATCCGAAAGCGCATCCCACCAGGCCGTCCGTCTCCGCGATCACCATGGCGAACCTCGGCCGACGGATCTCGGTGGTGAGACGGTTCAGAAAGTCCTGGCGGCCGGGAGGGCGGTACGGCTCACGGGGAGACGTCTCGCGGGAGTCCACGTACAGATCCGCGAGCTCCCCGCTCACGGCCTGCGCCTGCCAGCGGTTCACCCGACGCAACAGGACCGCGTCCATGGTGGCCGACTCACTGCCACGGGGCTCTCGTTGCTGCCCCCGCTCCGACCGGGCCGTCACCGCGCATCACCCGAGAGGACGGAGTCCAGCGGAACGAGCCGATGTGGCGGGGCTTGGGTGGTCGGGGCTGCGACATCCCCGAGAGGAGGTGCCAGATGCCCGGGCGGAGGGCCGAGGAGCAGGAACCCGGAGCCGGTGAGGTCGAGTATCCGGCCCAGGGTCGGTGGCGGGTGGTGCAGTCGCAGGGTCCCACCGGCCTCGGCGGCCTTCTGCGCGGCGTACAGGAAGGCGTTGAGGCCGCTGCCGTCGCAGAAGGTGACGGGGGTGAGGTCGACATCGACGGTGCGAATGCCGTCGCTCAGGCACCGCGCCAGTGCCGTGCGGACCAGCGGGGCCGATTCCAGGTCGATCTCACCGGCCAGGGTGATCAGCGCCCCGTTCCGTCGATCACGGCGGTAGATGGTGAGCTGTGGGAAGGGCATGACGCCTCGGTTCAGAAGACCATCCGGCAGCGCACGCGGTGACGCCGGCATTCCCGGGCCTCCAGGCGCGCTCCTGACAGGGGCGTACGTTCGACGGAGACGGAGCAACGGCCGGCCCGGCAGCCTGTGCGACAGGACAGCGGACCCACCCAGTTCCCTCCAGGGATGCGCCGGGTGACGGACGAAAGCTCCGCTCCCCGCAGCCATCTGTATCGAGCAACGACAAGCCGCCGGGGTCTGGGACGTCCGTACAGCAGCATAGCCCTCAACATGGTCCGGCGGACGGCCGGAAGCCGCCCGTTCCTCGTACCCGAGAGCGACGTCTCGACCCTCCGCTGCGTGAAAGATGAAGTGAAAACGGCTCCGCCTCTTCGCCCGAGGAGTGGATCAGACGTTCCTGACGGCGCGCACCGAGCAACAAGGGTGCGGGCGCCCTGATGAGCGTACGGGGTGACCGCGCCCTGGACATCGACATCCTCCTGGACAAGAGCCAGTACCGGCCGTGACAGTCGCCGACTACCTCATCGACACCTCCGCCCTCGCCCGCGTCCTGCTCGGCCAGAACACGACCGAGTGGGAGGATCGGATCACCGGTGGACTCGTCGCGATCTGCGACATCACGGAACTCGAGGTCCTCTACTCCGCCCGCTCGGCCGGGGACCGCGCACGGCTGAAGGCGGCACTCGACGCCCACTACGTGTGGTGTCCGATGCCCGACGGCATCTACCGCCGCTCCCGCGTGATCCAGGAGCAGCTCACCGCGAAAGGCGAACACCGCAGCGCCGGCCCGGTCGACCTCCTCGTCGCCGCCACCGCCGAAGAGGCAGGACTCACCCTGCTCCACTACGACCGCGACTTCGACACCATCGCCCGGACGACGGGGCAGCCGGTACGGGTGATCGGCCTCAAGCAGTAAAGCCCCGTGGGCGCTCGCTGGGATCTGGTGGGTCGGCTTCCGCGAGCACCGACGCCTACGACACCCAAGAGCAAGCCTCGTCACCCCAGGTCAAGAACCTCGATGCCGGGCATGGACCACTCGGGCGACTCCGGCAGGCCCGGAATGGTGGACGACAACGACATGTTGGGCGCCGTGGAGATGACCGTCACCGAGGAGAACAAGGACAAGTACGGCCCCGACGCCACCCGGGCCGACGACATCGTTACCGCGCACCTCGGCAGGAAGTGACGCTCACCACGCGCAGGGGCCGACGAGGCAATCATGCGCGAACAACCGCGACCTGACGAAGAGACAGTCGCCGACACCCAACGCGCCCACTGGCAGGCCCTCCGGCGCCCGCACCGTCCTCGAACTCAGCGCCGCGGCAAGAAAGTCCGGCCTCACCGACCGGGTCACGGCCACCGGCCACGACGCACGCGACCCGCTGCCACGAACTGCCCACGTCCACCGTGGCGGATCACCCAGACCAGGCGACAGCCGACGACGTTGTACGACGGGGCGGGCGCCCGGCGGCGCCTCCGGTCAGGTCGCCCGACCTCCTGCGACCCGTTCCATTTCCTTGTGTCCACTGAGCGTCCACTGAATCTTGCTTTTCGGCTTCACCGCGTAACTTCCGGCAGCCGAGCTTGTTCCGCATCGCCGCAGTTCAGAGCCTCTTCAGGAGCACCCAGGCACCCACCGCGACACCTCAAGCAGCACACGTGAGCAGCGGATTCTCTCCGTTGGGCTCGAGTTGTGACTCAGAGCCGCCGAAGACGCGTTTCCGCAGGTCAGGGCGCATTACTAGTGGGGTGGGTGGGACTCGAACCCACGGCCGACGGCTTGCCGAGACTGCTACCGCTTACGGGGCTCATGAATGACCAGCAGCGCCGATTCACCTCACTGCGTTTAGCCGTTGCAAGACACACCGACACCGCCGGTGCATGTCGATCACCACATGCTGAAGGAGGAAGGGACGGGCCTGCGGCCTGAGAGCAGAGTGCCGACCGGCACCGGTTACCCGGCGCCGGGTTCCTGCGTCGGCGTACCTGCACGGTGCCCTGGCCGGGCAAGGCCCGCCAGGGCACCGGATGCGCAGAGGACGCACCGTCATTCGATGAGGGCCGCCTCGAAGGAACCCCCGAGGTACCGGTCCCGGCTGTCGCGCCGTTGCAGCTTGCCGGTCGTCGTGAGCGGCAGCGTCCCCGGCTTGAGGAGGACGACATCGTGTACCTGGATGCGGTGTCCGGCATGGACCGCGCGCCTGATCTCCTGCTTGATCTCCTGGGCGGTCACTTGATCACCGGTCTCGCCTCCGGCTGCCATCGTCGTCTCGGCGAGCACGATGAGCCGTTCGTGTGCGCCGTCGTCGACCGACACCGCGCAGGTACCGAACTCGCGGACTGCCGGGTGGCTGGCCTCAACGGTGGCCTCGATGTCCTGCGGGTAGTGGTTGGCACCGGCGATGATGATGACATCCTTTGCCCGGCCGGTGATGAACAGCTCCCCGTTCTGCACGAATCCGAGGTCACCAGTACGGAGAAACCGCTCCCCCGGCTGGTCGGGAATGGATCCCATGAAGGTCTCGGCAGTCTCCTTGGGAGCGTTCAGATACCCCGTTGCGACGCTCGGGCCGGACACGAAGATCTCACCCACCTCGTCCTCCCCGCAGGGCTTGCCTGTCTCCACGTCGACGGCGATAGCCGTGCTCAACGGATGGATCGGGCCGCAGCCGACCAGCTCACGGCTGTCCTGTGCCGACGCGGCTGGGCGCACCTTTCCGGCGGCGAGCGACTCGGAGTCCAGCCGCAGGACTTCCGGGGCCTGGCCGACCGGTACGGCCGTGACCATCACTGTCGCCTCGGCGAGGCCGTACGCGGGGGACAGCGCCTCGCGCCGGAAGCCGGCCTCCGCGAATGCCGCGCTGAAGCGGTCGAGCGTGTCGGAGCGGACGGGCTCGCCTCCGACCAGCGCCATCTCCCAGCGACTGAGGTCGAGTTCCCGGCGCTGAGCGTCCGTCACCCGGCGGACGCACAGGTCGTAGGCGAAGTTCGGTGCGCAGCTGTCCGCGCGTCCGAGCCGGGAGATGGCCCGCAGCCACGTGAGCGGACGCTGCACGAAAGTCATCGTCGGCAGCAGGGTGACATCCCGGCCGGAGAAGAGGGGGTCGAGGACATTGCAGATGAGGCCCATGTTGTGGTGCGGCGGCAGCCACGACACCGCCGACGGTCGGGGCAGCCCGGCGTCGTCGGCAGACCGACGCGTATTGTCGTATATCAACGACAGGTTGTTCAGCACATTGCCGTGAGTGATCGCGACGCCTTTCGGCACACCGGTCGAGCCCGAGGAGTACTGCAGATAGGCGACCATCTCAGCGGCGGCCACCGGTGGGGTCCACTCCTGGGCCAGGTCCAGGCGTACCTCGTCGGTCGCCACCCGGTTGAGCCGGGCGAGCCCGCCGGTGTCGGTGAGGACGTGCTCCGCGGCGGCAAGCACGGGGCCGGTCGACAGGAACAGCGAGGGCTCGGAACTCGCGGCAATCGACTCCACCCGAGTCCATTTGGCATTGCTCCGCGTCCCGTCGAGCGGAGCCACCGGCACCGGGATCAGACCGGCGTAGATGCAGCCCAGGAAGGCGACGTGGAAGTCCAGTCCCGGCGGGTAACTCAGCAGCACGCGTGCGCGCGCGGCAGGAACCTGCTGTCGCAGCGTCACGGCGACCGCCCGCGCCCGGCGGTCGAGTTCGGCCAGGGTCAGTGATTCTGATTCCTCGACACCGTCGCCCAGGAACACAAAGTTCTTCCGGTCGGGCTCGGCTGCCGCACGAGTGCGGCACAGGTCGATCAGCGTCGGCAGTGCGCCGTGCTCGCCGGCCACCGCCTCGGGCAGTCGAACACCGTGCTCGGGATTGGTTCGCATATGACCACTCCAAACGGAGGAAGAGGAAGAAGGCGGCGGACAGTTCGCGCGCCCCTGCATGGAGCGAGGTTCAGACTGTCGCGAATGCCCGCGCCCGGTACCTGGACCGGCACTGTGCGCGCTGCAACTTGCCGCTGGTGGTGAACGGCAGCGCACCGGCCTTGACCAGGAGGACGTCGTCGGCCCGGAGGCCGTGCCCGGCGAAGACGGCCTCCCGGACGGCTTCTTCGACCTCATCCGCCGCGTGGGTCGCGCGGGCACCTGGCGGAGTGTCCGGGACGGGGCCGGTCATGACGCGGTACCGGCTGTTGATCTCAGCCAGGACGACGAGGCGTGTGCGTCCGCCGTCCTCGGCGGTGAAGGCGCAGCAGCAGCCCTCCCGTATGGCGGGATGGCTTGCTGCCGCGGTCGCCTCGATGTCGTACGGGTAGTGCTGCATGCCCTCCACGACGATGAGGTCGTCCACACGGCAGGTGACGAAGAGCTGACCGCCGTCCAGGAAGCCCAGGCTGCCGGTGCGCAGGAACCGGCGGCCCTCGTGGCCGCGCACGGTGGCGTTGAACGTACGCGCTGTCTCCTTCGGGGCGTTCCAGTACGCGGCACCGATACTCGGTCCGGACGCCAGGATCTCCCCTGTCTCGTCCGGGGCGCAGGGATCGCCGGTGGCCGGATCCACCACCGCGATGGTCATGGACGGGTGCACCTGGCCCAGGCCGACCAGCCGGCGCACCTCGTCCTCGCGACCGGCTCGCTGCACCTTGCCTTTCGCCAGCGCCACCGCGTCGAACCGGCGGATCACCGGTTCGGGCTCCACCGGCCCGCCGCTGAGCATGACAGTGGACTCGGCGATGCCGTAACTCGGGAAGAACGCCTCGCGGCGGAACCCGAACGGGGCGAGCATGGCACTGAACTGGTCAATCATCTCTGCACGCACCGGCTCGTCGCCGACCACCGCGATCCGCCAGGCGCTGAGATCGAGGGAACGCAACTGCTCCTCGGAGACGCGCCGCAGGCACAACTCGTACCCGAAACCGGGTGCTGAACTGATGCCCGCCCCGCGGTCCGACATCGCGCGGAGCCAGTTGACCGGATGCTGGGTGAACGCCGAGGGCGGCATCAGTACGGCGTCGTACCCGACGTAGATCGGCTGCAGGACCCCGGTGATCAGTCCCATGTCGTGGAACACGGGCAGCCAGGACACAACAGGCGGCAGCCGGTCGAAGTCGTCCGTGGCGCGGGTACCGTTGGCCAAGATCAACGAGAGGTTGTGCAGAACGTTGCCATGGGTGAGCTCCACACCCCGGGGCGGACCGGTCGTGCCCGAGGTGTACTGCAGGTACGCGATCGTGTCCTCGCCGATGTCGGGGGCATTCCAGCCGTACGCGTCCGTCTCACTGATCTCGTCGGTCGCCACAGACGTCGGCCGGCGTGGTGTGGAGATGTCCTTCAGTAACGCGTCGACACGGTTCAGCCTTGACCCGTTCGACAGCAGCACATCCGGTTGGCAGCTGTCGACGATTGACCGGAAGCGCGTATACCGGTCGTCGACACCGACGCGCAGCACCGGAGGAGCCGGCACCGCGATCAGGCCGGCATACAGGCAGCCGAAGAAGGCGGACACGAAGTCCAGGCCTGGCGGGTAACTCAGCACGGCGCGGGCGCCCTGCGGGGCTTGCCTGCTCAGATGCGCCGCGATTGCCCTTGCCCGGGTGTCCAGTTGGGCGAGGGTGAGCGAGTCGGACTCTTCGAGGCCGTTCTCCAGGAAGGCGAACATCCGTCGATCCGGCTCCCTGGACGCGCGATACCTGCAGAGCTCGACCAAGGTCGTCGGCTCCGGTCGGGATTCTGTGACGGCATCCTCTGACATCGTGGTCCTCCTGTTCGACTCGGCCATTGGCATTGCCCCTGCCATTTCCCCGCTGACCCGTCGGGACTTGATCACGTATCCAGCCATTGCTGTACGTGTGCGTCTTGGTGGTTCCACTCGAAGAGATGCTAGGTCGGCAGAGAAATATCGGGTATCCGCCGCGGGATGGGCCCATCCCCCTACCGGAGGCGAGCTTCGAGTAGGCCGGAAGACGGATGAAAGCCATCCTCCGGTCGCCGTCACGGTTCGGTCCGTCGGCCGTTACGGAAAGTGCCTCGTACTGGATACCGTCATGACGACGGCCAGTGGACGACGAATGGCCCGTATCCAAGGGAGAACATTCCCCAGAAGGCTTCAGAAAGGGAACCTCGATGTCCTACGACGCATCTGACGACTACTTCTTGGGTTATCCGAAGCTCCCCGAACTCCCCGATCTCCCCGAACTCCCCGGTCACCCGGACGGGGAGGTCCTGGGTACGACCGGCGTGGTGGTCACCGGTTTGGGAATGACCACGCCGCTGGGCGGCAACGTCCACTCCACCTGGAAGGCGCTGCTCGCCGGCGAATCCCCGATCACCGTGCTCGACGAACCGTGGTCTCGCGATCTGCCCGTACGACTGGCAGGCCGGCTGAGTCAGGAACCGACCGAGGTACTGGACCGGGTCGAGGCCCGACGGATGGACCGCTGCCAGCAGATCGCGATGGTGGCCGCCCGGCAGGCATGGACCGACGCCGGCGCGCCCGAGGTGGCGCCGGAGCGGCTGGCCGTGGTGATCGGCACCGGTCTCGGCGGCGGAGGGACACTGGTCGACCAGCACGACCTGTCGTTGGCCAAGGGGCCGGGCCGCGTGTCGCCGTTCGCGGTGACGATGCTGATGCCCAACGGTTCGGCCGCCGCAGTCAGTCTGGCTCTCGGCGCCCGGGCCGGCGCCCACGCGCCGACCAGCGCCTGCGCCTCCGGAGCGGAGGCAATAGCCATGGGGCTCGCCTTACTGCGTGACGGGCGGGCCGATGTCGTTGTCGCCGGCGGCACCGAGGCATGCATCGGCCGGCTGTCCATGGCGGCTTTCGCCCGCATGGGAGCCCTGTCCGGCCGTCATGAGGACCCTCAGAACGCATCGCGGCCGTTCGACAGTGCCCGTGACGGCTTCGTCATGTCCGAGGGCGGCGGCGCCGTCGTGCTGGAGCGGACCCAGTTCGCGAAAGCTCGTGGCGCGCGGATGTATGCCACGCTCGCCGGTACAGGGATGAGCTCCGACGCGCACACCATGACATCTCCGTCAGCGGACGGTCAGATCAGTGCGATCCGCGAGGCCTTGCGCTCCGGCGGTCTCGGCCCGCAGGACATCGTTCACGTCAACGCCCACGCTCCCGGTACGCCCGTCGGTGACCGTATCGAGGCGGCGGCATTGCTGGAATCGCTCGGTCCGCATGCTCTTGTGACGGCGACCAAGTCGATCACCGGCCATCTCATAGGCGGGGCCGGCGCGATCGAGGCCATCTTCACGGTCCTGAGCGTCTTCACCGACGTGATTCCCGCGACCAGGAACCTCGACGACAAGGATCCCGAGGTGAAGGTGGAAATCGTCACGGGAACCCAGCAGCGCATCAGGGTCACCGCGGCCATCTCGAACTCCTTCGGTTTCGGCGGTCACAACGTGGTCCTCGCGTTCACCAAGCCCGCCTGACCACGGGCTTGGGACGGGCGGCAGGAGGACAGGGGGCCTACCGCGGCCTGTTTGGCCCGCGGTGGCGGGGGCGGGTGCACGAGACCGCTCCGCTGGGCCATCAGCGCCGCGTGCATCCGGTTCGGCAACTCGAGCTTGGCGAGGATGCGCGAGACGTGGGACTTCACGGTGGCGAGCGTGACATGCAGCTCGTGGGCGATCTCCTGGTTCGACCTGCCCATGGCTATACCGCAGAGAACTTGGGTCTCGCGGCCGCTCAGGCTCGCCAGGGCGACCGCGTGAGACCGCTCATGTGGCGGCGGCAGAATCTCGAACCGATCGATCAGCCGTCGGGTCATCGTGGGGCACAAGAAGGCCGCGCCGTCAGCAACTGCACGGACAGCTGAGATCAGCTCGTCCTGGCTGGCACTTTTGAGCAGAAAACCACGTGCGCCCGCCTTCAGCGACCCGAGCAGATGGCTGTCAAGGGCGTTGCTGGTCAGGACAATTATCCCCGGCGCGACTCCGGGTACTGCCGTCCCCAAGGGCCGGGCGAGTTTCCGGACAAATTCGCATTCGGCATCCACGAGGACGACCTGCGGTCGCCGCAGCTCGGCCATGCGTAATGCTTCCTCACCGACCCTCGTATCGGCGACCACCGTGATATCCGGCTCCTCCCCGAGGGCCTGCCGGAATCCGCGGCGCACGAGATCCTCATTGTCGACCAGCATTACTTCCAACGTGCTGAAGTCGTCCATCATTCGCTCCTCCCGTGCAATTCGGAAGCCCCCGTTGCCTTCGGTAACCAGCAACCGGAACTGTGCGTTTCACTGGCTGTGCTCGAGAATGTTTTCCGGTGCAGCAGTCGCGCACGTGAGGACCGCGGGCCGCGCCGAGCGCTACAGACAGCGGTGGCTGATAACGCGTGCGCCTCCTGGCCCGCACGCACATCCCGACTAGGCTGAATGGGAGCCTACGGCGGGATCCGCCGCATCGATCCCTTCCGATGCTAGGGGGATTGGCAGTGCTGGTTCCAGGCAATGGCGGCCATGCTGTTGGCCGTTCCGGCCACAGGGCGGCGGCCGACGAAGTCTCCACAGCTCCACGGCTGTTCAACCGAGGCATCGCAGGTGTGCGCGCGATGGTGGACGTGGGCGTCGAGCGTGGAGTGCCCATACCGGCATGCCTCGACGGCAGTGGTGTGGACGAGAACGCTCTTGCCGACGATGCCGCACATGTCCGGGCCTGGCAGGAGCTCACTGTGGCGCAGAACCTGGTCCGCGCCACGGGCGACGCTCCCGGCCTGGGGCTCGAGGTCGGCAGCCGGATTCCGCTGCGTACGTACAGCGTGTTGGGCTTCGCACTGCTCGCCAGCCCGACGCTGCGCGAGGCCGCGGCTGTGGGACTGCGCTACCTGGAACTCACCTTCGCCATGGTCGGGATCCACCTTCAGGAGGACGGAAACGAGGTCCGTCTCGTCCTGGACGACGGGCTGGTGCCCCCGCCCGTCCGGCACTTCTTCATCGAGCGGGAAATAGCCAATATCCGGGCCATCCTCGACACCATTGTGGGCCGGCCCTTCACCCCCCTCCGGCTGGATCTGCGCTTTCCACGGCCTGAAACGTCCGCGCCGTACGAGACGTTTGACGACGTGCCCATCGCCTTCGGGGCGCCGCGCAACGCGATCGTCACCCTCGCGGCGGTACTGGAGCAGTCGCTGCCGCAGGCGGACCAGCACACCATGCAGGTGTGCGAACGCGAGTGCAGGCTCCTGCTGGCCCGGCGCACCGACACCGGATTCGCAGCGCGGGTACGGGAACTGCTCATGCAGTGGCCGGACGGCATCCCCGACATGGGCGTTGCCGCAGCCGCGCTGCACGTCTCCACCCGCACTCTGCGCCGGCGTCTGGCAGTGGAGGGCACGTCCTACCGGCGTCTGGTCGACGCAGCGCGGCACACTCGTGCTGTCGAGATGCTGTCCACCCTCGGACTCGGGGTCGACCAGATCGCCGTACGTCTCGGGTACGCCGACGCAGCGGCATTCATCCGCGCTTTCCGCCGGTGGACGGGTTCGACCCCCGGTGCCTACCGAACGCGATCAGTACGCAACCTGTCGAGGGCCCACGAGTGAAGGACGGCCTGCTGCCTCTGTGGGGTGGCGCGTCATGCCGGCCATGTACGCCGTGGTGATCGCCACCGCTGCGAGCCTCACTGCACTGCGACGTGATGTCACCTAGGAAACCCGCACTATTGCGGGACGGCGGAGGCGATCAGAAGCTCCGCGAGCACCTGATCGCCACTGCTGCACGCCTCATCGCCGAACACGGGAGCGTGGGCCTGACCGTGCGCGGCATCGCCCGCGAGGCCAAGGTCGCCGACGGCGTGTTGTACAACCACTTCGCGGACAAGGAAGAACTCCTCGCCGAAGCCCTGCACGCGCACGTCACGACCGTCATGACTGGCGCCGGTGAACCGCCGGTGGCCGGTCGGAGCACTGACAACCTCCGTGACTACATCACCCGCGGGCTCGAGGTGCTCACCCGTATTCTCCCGGTCTTCGCCGGACTCATCTCCCAGCACAAGATCTTCGCTCGTTTCGCACCCATGCATGCTCCCGGCATGGGAGCAGGGCGCGACGGTCTGCGAGCCGCCCTGTCCCACTACCTCCGGGACGAGCAGCAACTGGGCCGACTGGCTCCGCAAGCCCGGTCGACGCCGCGGCCACCATGATCCCTCTCGCCCTTCGGAACCGTTCCCCCTCCGGCTTCTCCAGTTGCCACACGGCGGCGACTGCGCGGGGAAGAACCAGTGCGGCCCGTCCGCGAATCTCTGACGACGGCGCCTACGGCACCCGCCGGATGCGCCATGCTTGGAGGCCGTGCGGCACAGCGCGTCTCGCCCGGCCTGCCGGCGCGAAGCGTGGCGTTTCCCTCGACGAGGTGCACTGATCAGTGAAGTCCGGTAAGTCGACCCTCGCAGCATGGCTCCACCGCCTCGACGCCGAACACTTGGAGCAGGTACTCGCGGCACGGCCGGACGCCGTGTCCCCGCCGGAACCCCGCTCGGTGAGCGAACTGGCCGAACGCCTGCAACGCCCGGGCTCGGTCGCGCTCGCGCTGCCCCGGCTCGCACTGCCCGCACTGCAGGCAGCCGAAGCACTGGCGGCACTGAGTGCGCCGGCCTCTCGGGACGTCCTGGCGGACCTGCTGGACGCGACGGAGGACGAGACCGCACACGGCCTGGAAGCGGCGCTCCAGACGCTGTCCGCACATGCGCTGGTCTGGCCGGACAGCGAGGGAACACTGCGCATGGCCGCGCCCCTGCGGCAGACCTGGGACACGCCGCTCGGACTGGACCAGCCGCTGGCGACGCTGTTGAAGGACACGACCTCCGAGGAGTTGCGCCGCATGCTCACGGCTCTGGGCGTCCGGCCTCCCGGCACCAAACCGCAGCGTCTCGCGACGCTCGTGGAACACCACAGCGACCCGGCACGTGTCGCCGCGGTGGTCGCGCGGGCACCGGCCGACGCCCGGAAACTGCTGGAACGCAGGGCGGACCCCGCGTACCGGCCGCAGGCATTCGTCCTCCTCGGGGGCCAGTCCGCCCCTGAACCGGGTGCGCGCTGGGCGCTGGAGCGGGGACTGCTGGTCCAGGGGCGGTACAGCTACGGCCCCGTACGGATGCCCGCCGAGGTGGTGCTCGCGCTGCGCGGGCCGGGCTGGCATGCTCCGTTCGCCCCCGCGCCGCCCGTCACGCTGCTCGTACCCGTCAGCCCGGCGGAGGTCGACAGTGAGGCGTCCGCCGCGGCCACGGCGTTCGCCGCCCACGCCGCCTCGGTCCTGTCGGTGTGTGCGACGGCTCCGCCCGCCCGGTTGAAGTCCGGCGGCGTCGGAGCCCGCGAACTGGCCAGGATCGGCAGAGCGGCACGCTGCGAGGAGAGCGTCGTGCGCCTCACCCTCGAGATGGCGTACGAGGCCGGTCTCATGGCCCGTGACGGTGACCGGGTCGCGACGACGGACGCCTACGACACCTGGGCCGAGTCGGAGCCCGCAGAGCGGCTCCCGGTATTGCTGCACGCCTGGTGGACACTCGGGCTCACCCCCTCGCAGGCCCGCGACGACGACAACAAGGCGCTGCCCGCCCTGGCCGGGGCCCCGCCCTGTGCCGGCTGCCTCCAGGCCCGGAAGGGGCTGCTCACCGCCGCTTCCCGTCTCCCGGCCGGGCAGGGCGCGAAGAACTCGGCCGAACTGGGTCCTCTCACCCACTGGTCACGGCCGCTCGCCGAGGTGCTGCCACAGGACGCGACGCCGCTCGCCACCGTGATCCGGGAGGCGGAACTCCTCGGCGTGCTCGCCCGCGGCGCGCTGTCCCCGATCGGCGCCGCTCTGCTGGCCGACAGCACCGAAGGACTGGCCACCGCCTGCCACCGCTTGCTTCCCGCCGCCACCGCGACGGCCCGCTTCGGCGGCGACCTGACCGCCGTCGTCACCGGCACACCCGCCGCACGGCTGGTCGTGCTGCTGGACTCGGTCGCCGATCGGGAGGCCGGCGGCAACACCTCAGTGCGGCGGTTCAGCCCGACGAGCGTCCGCCGCGCCCTGGACGCCGGCCGTAGCCCGGACTCCATCGAGGCCGACTTGGCCGCCGTCGCCGCCAACCCTCTGCCCCAGCCCCTGTCCTACCTGATCATGGACACGGCACGCAGCCACGGCCGGATCCGCATCGCCTCGGCCGCCTGCGTCGTCCACGGCGAGGAACCCGCCCTCCTCACCGAGATCGCCGCCCACCGCAAACTCTCCAAACTGGGCCTGCGGCACCTCGCCCCGACCGTCCTCGTCAGCCGCACCCCGCTGGAGAAAACCCTCGCCGCACTGCGGACCGAGGGATACGCGCCGGTCGCGGAGACGGCCGACGGAACCGTGCGCGTCGAACGACCCGGCAGCCCCCGGGCGACCGCGCCGGTGCCGCCCCCGCGCAGAGCGGTCAGCAGGCCCAGCACCCCATCCCGGATGACCGCCGCCCCGAAGCAGGCCGAGCTGAGCGCGCTGGCCGCCCGACTCGCGGGCGCCCCACTCGCCCATCCCGCCCCCGACCCGTACAACGGCGTCCCCTTCGCCACCGATACCGAGGAAATCATCGCCGGATCGGCGACCCAGATCTCCCACGCCGATGTCCGTCAACTCGCCCACGCCGTCGACGACGGTACGGCGATCACCATCGAGTACGTCGCCACCACGGGCAGCCGCACGATCCGCACCCTCAGCGGCCTCGACCTCGACCCTCCGTATCTGTACGCCTGGTGTCATCTGCGCGCGGAGCGGGTGTTCACCCTGTCGCGGATCCACGGGGTGATGCCCCCGGCGTAACGCCCGGGCGGCGGGCCAGGGCGTGCGAGGCGGCCGTACCCATCCCGGAGGGTCGACACCAGGAGCCTGACGTCGCGTGGTTGGTGGCTGCCTCCACCGCACCGCCGGTCAAGTGATCCGTGCTCGGCGCATCGGCATGACACCGCCTCGACGGACGGAGCTCTTCCGCAGCGGTCGCCGTCGTCAGGCACCTGCGTCCCGCTGCTGCACTTCCTTCAGGGCCGCCGCCACAGCAGTGAAGCCGTTGTCCACATGGAGCACCGTGTGACCGTGGTGCACTGCAGTGGCACACACCCGGAGAGCGATGGCCCCGCGGAGCGGTGTTGCCCCCGCTGCGGGAGCTTCTTCGACCTGGACCAGGCCCCGCCACGGCTGCGGTGGACCGCCCGGCTGCTGCCGCTGCACCACCTCGACACCGCGCTGCTGGACACGCTCACCACACGTCACGGCATCGCCGCGCCCATCGCGCTCTCGGCCGCATTCGCCGTCGGCGACCGCGGCACCCACCTCTGTAGTAACACGTACTACATGGAGACCACTGCCCGCGAGTTCCACCAGAAGTCCTCGCAGATCCTTGCCGCCGCGGCCCGTGGCGAGACCGTCACGGTCACCAAGAACGGCACCCCGGTGGCTCGGGTCGTACCGATAAGTGACACCGACGTCCCCCCGTACCCGACCGACCCATGGGCGACCTCGACCTGCCCGACCTCGGCCTGCCCGACCTCACCGACGACGAGATCGAGGACACGCTCAAGGGGATGGGCGCGTGACCCTGGTCGCCATCGCCGACACCAACGGCCTGTACCGCCTGCTCGACCCGAACCTCACCGGCCACCAGCAGCACAGGAAGGCACTGGCAGCGACCAGCCACCTGGTCATCTCCCCCCTGGTTCTGGCCGAGTTGGACTACCTGATCGCGACACGCGCCGGAGCCCGCAAAGCTCTGGCGGCGGCCCGGTTCATCGAACGCGACGTGGCGACGCGCCGATTCGAGGTACCGCCTGTCAGCGCACACCTGAGCGCGGCGATCGCGGTCGCAGAGGGGTACGCCGACGGCGGCAAAGGCATCGGACTGACCGACGCCATGAACGTCGCCCTGGCCGCCGCCTACCGCACCGACGCCCTGCTCACCACCGACCATCACTTCCGCATGATCCGTCCCCTGACCGGCCATCCCGCCTTCCGGCTTCTACCCGACGACCTGTAGGCCGCACCGCTCGGGCTACGCCGGGCGGCGTGGCGGCTCAGGGACGGGCACCAGTACCAGCCGCGTGCTCCGTTTCCTGCTCGAACCAGCCATGCCGCTCTGCACTCAGCTCCAGGCCCTCGCGTCCACTATGCGTCCACTGGATCTTGGAGCACGGAGACCGCGAGGTGGTTTCCAGCGCACCCGATCGCTCGCATCACTGCAGGTCAGAGCCATGCCTGGATCAGTCAGGTCATTCTCTGCGGCTTCCGACAGTACCCCTGAGCAGCGGATTCTCTCCGTTGAGTCAGAGTTCCTGATCTCCGTGCCAGGAAGAGACGTTTCCGCAGGTAAGAGACCTGCACTGGTGGGGCGGGTGGGACTCGAACCCACGGCCGACGGATTATGAGTCCGCTGCTCTAACCGGCTGAGCTACCGCCCCATAGCGGCGTGTCGCGTACATGTGTGCGCGCCGTCTGCCGCAGCATAGCCGCTCATACGATCTCCTGCTTCGGATGGTCGGCTTCCGCGCTGCTCATGATCCCGAGGACATCCTCGCAGGCACGGCGGTTCCCGCGGACATGAAAAAGGACCCCTGAGGGGCCCCTGTTCAACGCGCTCCCCCGACTGGACTCGAACCAGTAACCTGCCGGTTAACAGCCGGCTGCTCTGCCAATTGAGCTACGGAGGACCGAAGCTCCCCCGACTGGACTCGAACCAGTAACCTGCCGGTTAACAGCCGGCTGCTCTGCCAATTGAGCTACGGAGGATCGCCTCGATTGCATCGAACGTGCCTACCTGGGTATTCGCCAGGGGGCGGGCGCTCGCTGCGACACATACATTAGCGCAAGCAGGGGGGTGCTCCGCCAATCGGTATCCCCCGGCGCCGACGCCGCACCAGAGACCTAGACAAGGGAAGGGTGGCAGCCATGCGCTACCGGCTCACGTTCGTCGCCGGACTGGCCCTCGGTTACGTACTCGGCACCAGGGCCGGACGCGAACGCTACGAGCGGCTGAAGAAGTCCGCTCAGCAGATCGCGCACAACCCCGCCGTCCGTAACACCGCGGAGACCGCCGCCCAGCAGGGCCGCGTCTACGCCGGCAAGGCCTTCCACACGGTCAGCGACAAGGTCGGCGACCACGTCCCCGCGGCCGTGGCCCAGCGGGTGCGCTCCTTGCGCGAGCGCAACATCAACGGCACGGCGGAGGACGACTGGGGCACCAGCAACACCTGACGATCGCCGCTGAGCACGGCGCGACGGCGGGGAGCCCGCGGCGAGTGGACGCCCTCGGCCGAAGCAGGCTCCGCGGTACGGCAAAATTCTCGGTATGGGGATAGTCGCCGGGTTGGACAGCTCGCCCGATTTCACTCGCATCGTCGTCTGCGACACGGACACGGGCGCCGTGCTCAGGCAGGGGTATGCCCCGCATCCGGTCGAGGCGCCGGACGGCGGGGGCGGCCGGCCCAGTGACGTGGACCCGCAGGCCTGGCTGCTGTCCCTGGGCGAGGCCGCGGGAGGCGGCCTGCTGGAGGGCGTGCAGGCCATCGGCGTGTCCGCGCAGCAGAACGCGCTGGTCCCGCTGGACGCCCAGGGAAACACCGTGCGCCCGGCGCTGGTCGGCGGCGACAAGCGGGCGCAGGTCGCGGCCGCCGACCTGGTCGACGCGCTGGGCGGCAAGGAGGCCTGGGCGCAGGCGGTGGGGAGCGTGCCTCAGGCCGCGCAGCCCGTGACCAAGCTGCGCTGGCTCGCCAAGAACGAGCCGGAGAACGCGCTGCGGACGGCCGTGGCGCTCCAGGCGCATGACTGGCTGGTGTGGCAGCTGCTCGGGCGGCCCGTGCGCCGGACCACCGATCGTGGTGGCGCCTCGGGCACCGGGTACTGGTCCGCGGCCACCGGCGGCTACCGGCCCGACCTGGTCGAGCTGGCCCTCGGGCATCAGGCGATGCTGCCGGAGGTGATCGGCCCGGCGGACGCGGCCGGTACGACCCCCGAGGGGCTGCTGATCTCCGCCGGGACCGGGGAGACCATGGCCGCCGCGTTCGGGCTCGGGATCGGGCTGGGGGACGCGGTGGTGTCCCTCGGGGCGTCCGGGTCCGTGATGGCCGTGCACCGGGAGGCGCTCGCCGACCAGTCCGGGATGATCACCTCCCTCGCGGACGCCACCGGGATGCATCTGCCGGTCGTCACCACGCTGAACGCCGTACGGACCCTGCGCGGCACCGCGGAACTCCTCGGGCTGGCGGACCTGGAAGGCCTGTCCGATCTGGCGATGAAGTCCACGCCGGGGTCGCACGGGCTGGTGCTGCTCCCCTATCTGGAGGGTGAGCGGACGCCGAACCTGCCGCACACCGCGGGGACGCTCGCGGGGCTGCGACGCGAGTCGATGAGGCCCGAGCATCTGGCGCGGGCCGCGTTCGAGGGCATGCTGTGCGGGCTCGCCGACGCGCTGGACGTGCTGCGCGGGCGGGGCGTGGACGTACGGCGGATCTTCCTGCTCGGCCCGGCCGCCGAGCTGCCCGCCGTGCAGGCCGCCGCGCCCTCGCTGTTCGGCACGCAGGTCGTCGTACCGCAGCCCGCGGACTACGCGGCGATCGGCGCGGCCCGGCAGGCGGCATGGGCGCTCGGTGTGTCGCAGGGCACACTGGACCCGCGCACCCCGCCGGCCTGGCAGGGTGCGGCGGCGCAGGTGCTGGAACCGGGCGACGAGCTGGCGGTGGGGCAGGCGGTGCGGCAGCAGTTCACGGCGGTGCGGGAGCAGACCCATCCCGGGGCCTTCCAGCTGTGAGATGCCGCTGTCGGCTTAATCGGTTGAGGTAACGCGGGTGGAGTGCCCGACGATAGGGGCCAGGGGCGTACCCGCCCCTACCGCCGACTGCGAGAGACGTAGCGTGCTCATACGACTTCTGCGGACCTATCTCAGGCCCTACAAGAAACCCATAACCTTCCTGGTGCTGCTGCAGCTCCTGCAGACCTGCGCCACCCTCTATCTGCCCACTCTGAACGCGGACATCATCGACAACGGTGTCGTGAAGGGTGACACGGGTTACATCCTTTCCTTCGGCGCCCTGATGATCGGCATCTCGCTGGTACAGGTGGTGTGCAACGTCGGTGCCGTGTACTACGGCGCCCGGACCGCCTCGGCACTCGGCCGGGACGTGCGCGGCGCCGTCTTCGACCGGGTGCAGTCCTTCTCCGCCCGTGAGGTCGGTCACTTCGGAGCGCCCTCACTCATCACCCGTACGACGAACGACGTACAGCAGGTCCAGATGCTGGCCCTGATGACGTTCACCCTGATGGTGTCGGCGCCCATCATGTGTGTCGGCGGGATCGTGCTGGCCCTCGGGCTCGACGTGCCGCTGTCCGCGGTGCTCGTCGCGGTCGTCCCGGTGCTCGGCATCTGCGTGACGCTGATCGTGCGCCGGCTGCGGCCCCTGTTCCGCACCATGCAGGTCCGGCTCGACACGGTGAACCGGGTGCTGCGCGAGCAGATCACCGGCAACCGGGTGATCCGCGCCTTCGTCCGGGACGAGTACGAGCAGGGCCGGTTCGGGAAGGCCAACGGCGAGCTGACCGAGATGCAGCTGGCCACCGGCCGGATGCTCGCGCTGATGTTCCCGATCGTCATGACAGTGGTGAACGTGTCGTCGATCGCGGTCGTGTGGTTCGGCGCCCACCGGATCGACAGCGGCGGGATGGCGATCGGTGATCTGACCGCGTTCCTGGCCTATCTGATGCAGATTGTCATGTCTGTGATGATGGCCACCTTCATGTTCATGATGGTGCCGCGCGCCGAGGTGTGCGCCGAGCGCATCCAGGAGGTCCTGGAGACCGACTCCAGCGTGGTGCCGCCGCTCGCGCCGGTCACCGAGCTGCGCCGGCACGGGCATCTGGCGGTCCGGGGCGCGGGCTTCCGCTATCCGGGTGCCGAGGAACCGGTGCTGAAGTCCATCGACCTGGAGGCCCGGCCGGGTGAGACGACGGCCGTGATCGGCTCCACCGGCAGCGGCAAGTCGACGCTGCTCGGGCTCGTCCCCAGGCTGTTCGACGCCACCGAGGGTGAAGTGCTGGTCAACGGCGTGGACGTGCGGGACGTCGAGCCCACGCTGCTGGCGCGGACGGTCGGGCTCGTGCCGCAGAAGCCGTATCTGTTCGCGGGCACGGTCGCCACCAACCTGCGCTACGGCAATCCGGACGCCACCGACGAGGAGCTGTGGCACGCGCTGGAGGTGGCGCAGGCGGGGAACTTCGTGCGGAAGCTGGAGGGCGGGCTCGACGCCCCGATCGCGCAGGGCGGCACGAACGTGTCGGGCGGCCAGCGGCAGCGCCTCGCCATCGCCCGCACGCTGGTGCAGCGTCCGGAGATCTACCTCTTCGACGACTCCTTCTCCGCGCTCGACTACGCCACGGACGCGGCGCTGCGCAACGCGCTCGCCGAGGAGACCGCCGAGGCGACCGTCGTCATCGTCGCCCAGCGGGTGGCGACCATCCGGGACGCCGACCGGATCATCGTGCTGGACGAGGGCCGGGTCGTCGGCTCCGGCCGGCACCACGAGCTGATGGCGTCCAACGAGACCTACCGGGAGATCGTGCTCTCCCAGCTGACGGAAGCGGAGGCCGCCTGATGGCCGGGCCCATGGGACGCATGATGGCCGGGGGGGGCCCCGACCAGCGCTCGATGGACTTCAAGGGGTCGGGCAAACGGCTCGTCGCCCAGTTCAAGCCCGAACGGGTCACCCTCTACGGCCTGCTGTTCTGTGTGGTCGTCAGCGTGGGCCTGAGCGTGATCGGCCCGAAGATCCTCGGCAAGGCCACCGACCTGGTCTTCGCCGGCATCATCGGCCGGCAGATGCCGGCCGGGGCCAGCAAGGAGCAGGTGCTCCGGTCGATGCACGAGCACGGCCAGGGGCAGATGGCGGAAATGCTCAAGAGCACCGACTTCACCCCCGGCAAGGGGATCGACTTCGGTGCGGTCGGGGACGTCCTGCTGCTCGCGCTCTGCACGTTCGTGGTCGCCGGCCTGCTGATGGCCGTCGCGACCCGGCTGACCAACCGGGCCGTGAACCGGACGATGTACCGGCTGCGGGAGGCCGTACAGGCGAAGCTGTCGCGGCTGCCGCTGTCGTACTTCGACAAGCGTCAGCGCGGCGAGGTGCTGTCCCGCGCCACCAACGACATCGACAACATCGGGCAGACGCTCCAGCAGTCGATGGGCCAGCTGATCAACTCGCTGCTGACCATCATCGGTGTGCTGGTGATGATGTTCTGGGTCTCCTGGATCCTCGCGCTGGTCGCCCTCGTCACCGTGCCGCTGTCGTTCGTGGTGGCCACCCGGGTCGGCAAGCGGTCGCAGCCGCACTTCGTGCAGCAGTGGCGCTCCACCGGCAAGCTCAACGCCCACGTCGAGGAGATGTACACCGGGCACAACCTGGTGAAGGTGTTCGGGCGGCAGGAGGAGTCGGCGAAGCAGTTCGCCGAGCAGAACGAGGCACTGTACGAGGCGGGGTTCAAGGCGCAGTTCAACAGCGGTGTGATGCAGCCGCTGATGATGTTCGTCTCGAACATCAACTACGTGCTGGTGGCGGTCGTCGGTGGCCTGCGGGTCGCGTCCGGCGCCTTGTCCATCGGCGACGTCCAGGCGTTCATCCAGTACTCGCGGCAGTTCTCGATGCCGCTCACGCAGGTCGCGTCGATGGCGAACCTGGTGCAGTCCGGCGTCGCCTCGGCCGAGCGGATCTTCGAACTCCTGGACGCGGAGGAGCAGGAGGCGGATCCGATGCCGGGCGAGCGGCCGCAGGAACTGCGCGGGCGGGTGCGGCTCGAGCACGTGTCGTTCCGGTACGACCCGGAGAAGCCGCTGATCGAGGACCTGTCGCTCACCGTGGAGCCGGGACACACGGTCGCCATCGTCGGCCCGACCGGCGCGGGCAAGACCACACTGGTCAACCTGCTGATGCGCTTCTACGACGTCTCCGGCGGCCGGATCACGCTCGACGGCGTGGACATCCGGAAGATGTCCCGGGACGAACTGCGGTCCGGGATCGGCATGGTGCTCCAGGACACCTGGCTGTTCGGCGGCACCATCGCGGAGAACATCGCGTACGGCGCCGCGCGGGAGGTCACCCGGGGTGAGATCGAGGAGGCCGCGCGGGCCGCGCACGCCGACCGGTTCGTCCGGACCCTGCCCGAGGGGTACGACACCGTGATCGACGACGAGGGCGCGGGCGTCAGCGCCGGTGAGAAGCAGCTCATCACCATCGCGCGGGCGTTCCTGTCCGACCCGGTGATCCTGGTGCTGGACGAGGCGACGAGTTCCGTGGACACCCGCACGGAGGTCCTCATCCAGAAGGCGATGGCCAAGCTGGCGGCCGGGCGGACGTCCTTCGTGATCGCGCACCGGCTGTCGACGATCCGGGACGCGGACACGATCCTCGTGATGGAGAACGGGTCCATCGTCGAACAGGGCGCGCACAGGGAGCTGCTGGCGGCCGACGGGGCGTACGCGCGGCTGTACAAGGCGCAGTTCGCGCAGGCCGTGGCCGAGGTGGACTAGGGCCTCTCCTTTGGATCATGCCGGGCTCGCGGGGGCCGCCGGCCGGTGGCCCCCGCTCAGTCCAGGTAACCCCTCAGCTGGTCCGCGAAGGCGTGGTCCCTGAGTTTGTTCAGGGTCTTCGACTCGATCTGGCGTATCCGTTCGCGGGTCACGCCGAAGATGCGGCCTATCTCCTCCAGGGTGCGGGCGCGGCCGTCGGCCAGGCCGTAGCGGAGTTGTACGACCTTGCGCTCGCGCTCGCCGAGCGTGGACAGGACCGCTTCCAGGTGTTCGCGCAGCAGCAGGAACGCCGCCGATTCGACCGGGCTCGCGGCGTCGCCGTCCTCGATGAGGTCGCCGAGGGCCACGTCGTCCTCCTCGCCGACCGGGGCGTGCAGCGACACCGGCTCCTGGGCGAGGCGCAGGACCTCGCCGACCCGCTCCGGCGGCAGTTCCAGGTGGGCGGCGACCTCTTCGGGAGTCGGCTCGTAGCCTCGTTCCTGGAGCATGCGGCGCTGGACGCGGACGACCCGGTTGATCAGTTCCACGACGTGGACGGGGACGCGGATGGTGCGGGCCTGGTCGGCCAGGGCCCGGGACATGGCCTGGCGGATCCACCAGGTGGCGTAGGTGGAGAACTTGTAGCCGCGCGCGTAGTCGAACTTCTCCACCGCGCGGATCAGCCCGAGGTTGCCCTCCTGGACGAGGTCGAGCATGGTCAGGCCGCGGCCGACGTACCGCTTGGCGACGGAGACCACGAGCCGCAGGTTGGCCTCGATGAGCCGGCGCTTGGCCATCCGGCCCAGGACCACGAGCCGGTCCAGGTCGCCCGCCAACCGGCTGTCCAGGTCCGGGGTGTTGCTCAGTTTCTCCTCGGCGAACAGGCCGGCCTCGACCCGGCGGGCGAGGTCGACCTCCTCGGCGGCGGTGAGCAGCGGAATGCGGCCGATCTCGCGCAGGTACTGGCGGAACAGATCGGCCGACGGGCCGCCGGAATCGGCGCGGGCGGCGGCCGGTGCCTCGACGGGCTCGGCGGCCTCCTCGGTCCGCACGGGCTCGTCGGGTACCTGGGGGTCCTCCGTGAGCGCCTCGGCGGGCGGTTCTCCCGGCTCACCGGGCACCGCTTCGGGGTGCAGGGCGGCACGGCTCTGCGGGGGCACGGCCACGAGGACCTCCGGCTCCGCGTCCGGATCGTCCGCGGTGGTGCTGGTGCTGCTGTCGGTCTGGGTGAGGGTCTGGGTCTGCACGGGGGGCGACCTCCAGGATGATCGCTGCTGAAGGCGTGCGGCAGCGGTACTTCGGAAGCGGAGAGTCGACGGCCTGCGCTCCGAGGACTCGGGCACCGACCCCAGTGTGGAGTACGACACTCCCCGCCACGAGGGGCCTGCGGTGACTTTTTGCGTCCGGTCCGTGACGGGCTGGTGTCCTGGGCCGGAAAACCGGGCGCCCTGTTCGGCCCTGATCTGGGAGGATTCCCGGGTGTCCGGACTTGTGTACGAAACCCATGTGACCGTCCGCTGCGCCGACTCCGCCGAGACGGAACGGCTGCGCGGCTGGGCGGACCTGGCCGGGCTGAAGCTCACCCACATCGTGCTTGCCCGCGGCCGGATGCGGCAGCAGCCGATGCTCACCCTCGCCGGTTCGGCGTCGTACGCCGAGGAGTCGGCGCGGGCGGCCCGGACCGTGGCCGCCCTGCGGGCGGACGGCTTCCTGCCGGTGCGGGTGAAGACCGAGTCCGCTCCGTGGGCGCCGGAGGTGCCGGACGGGCCGTGCGGCGGCGGGCAGTACTTCGAGCACCACGTGAAGTTGCTGCTGGACGCCGGCACCGGCCTCGAAGCGCTGGCCGCGCGGGTCGTGCCGCACGGAGCGCATCTGTCGTGGAACGCGCGGCGGGTGCGCGGGGGCGGCCGGCACGAGCGGTTCGTGACGCAGCGCTGCCGGGACGTTTCCGGAGCGGCGGCCGAGCGGGCCCTGGAGCGCCTGCTCGCGGAGCTGGACGGGCTCGAAGTGCTCTCCGTGGAGCGGGAGTTCGTCCTCCACGACAGCGACGAGTCGGTGGACGACGGCTGGATCGAGGAGCGGGCGGTGCGGGCATGAGCGGGTCGTGGCAGGAGTTCGGGTGGCGCAGCGAGCAGCTCCCGCGGGAGCCGTTGGACGAGACGACCCGCCGGAAGAAGGATCTGCCCAGGACGCTGACCTGGGTGTCCGGCGACGGCGTGCGGCAACGGCCCGTCTTCGAGCCGGCGCTGAAGCAGTACCAGAACGCCTACCGGGCCACCGACCCCGACTTCGCCGACCCGGCGCGCGGCGAGGCGTGGCGGGCGGCCCGGCGGCAGGCGCTGCGTCTGGTGCCGGCGGCCATCGCGGAGTCCGCATGGGCCGACGCGCTGGTCCTGCGGGGCAGCATGCTGATGTCGCTGTGGTTCGGGGACGCCGCCCGTGAGCCCGGTGACCTGGACTTCGTCGTCGTACCGGCCACCTGGGGGATCGACGAGGAGCGGACGGACCGGATGATCCACGGGATCGCGGCGGCCGCGCAGGCCCAGGGGGGCGAGGTCCGCTTCTCGGCACGGGACGCGGTCGTGGAGGACATCTGGACCTACGAGCGGGTGCCCGGCCGCCGCATGGTCCTGCCCTGGTCGGCGCCCGGACTGCCCGGCGGCCACGTCCAGCTGGACTTCGTCTTCAACGAGCGGCTGCCCGAGGAACCGGAGCCCGTGCAACTGCCGGGCGGTGCGGTCCTCCTCGCGGCGACGCCCGGGCTGTCGCTCGCCTGGAAGATGATGTGGCTGATCAACGACATGTACGCCCAGGGCAAGGACCTCTACGACGCCGTCCTGCTCGCCGAGCGCCACCCGCTCTCCCACGAGCTGCTGCACGAGGTGTTCCGGCTGTCGGGCGAATGGCCCTACCCGTACCGGCGGAACGTCCTCCTGGAGGACGTCGTGGAGGCCGTCGGGTACGTCGAGTGGCACCACTTCGTCACCGAGTACCCGCAGTTCGCCGAGCGGGAACGGGAGTTCGCGGACCGGCTGGTGCGGGCGGTGACACCGGCGTTCGAGGGGGCGTCAGAGGGCGGCGGCGCCCCGCGTCTTTAGCGCCTGGTCGTACTGCTGCAGGACCCACAGTTCGTTCCGCGCCGCGGCCAGCTGGGCTGGGTCGCCGCCCGCCTCCAGGCGCCTGACGGTGATCTGGATCTCCTGGACGCGGCGCTCCACGGCACGACGGCGGACGGTCACGAGCTGCTCGCCGGCGTAGTTCTCGTCGACCGACCTGCGCATGATCGCCTCCACGGCCAGCTCCGTGACCATGGCGCGGACCGCGTCGTCGGGAGCGGCCTCGCGGACGCGGACCAGGTACTCCTGCGCGTCCTGTACGCCGTACTCGACGCCGCCCCCGTCCAGGATGGCCTGCCGCACGGCGGCGTAGGGGGCTGCGGTGAACTCGTCGACGCCGTACGCGTCGAAGGCCGGGGAGACCAGTTCGGGGCGTTGCAGGGCAAGCTTGAGGAGTTCACGCTCGGTGGCGTAGACGGGGTTGCGGAGCTGGAGCGCGGGGCCGGCGTTGGCGGGCCGGTGGGCTGCCTCGTACGGCTGCGCGCCCGAGGGGGCCGGTCCCTGGCCGCCGCGGTCGCGGGCCCAGCGGGCCAGCTGGGCCACGCGCCGGACGACGAACTGGGTGTCGAGGATGCCGAGCATGCCGGCCAGGTCGACGGCGACCTCGTGCTGGGCGCCGCTGTTCTTGATCCGGGCGACGATGGGGGCGGCCTCGTCCAGGGCGGCGGCGCGGCCGGCCGGGGTGTCGAGGTCGTAGCGGAGGACGATCTGGCGGAGCGCGAACTCGAAGAGCGGGGTGCGGGGTTCGGCCAGGTCGGCGACCGCCTCGTCACCCTTGGCCAGGCGCAGCTCGCAGGGGTCCATGCCGTCGGGCGCAATGGCGATGTACGTCTCGGCGGCGAACTTCTGGTCGTCCTCGAAGGCCCGCAGGGCGGCCTTCTGCCCGGCCGCGTCACCGTCGAAGGTGAAAATCACCCGGGCCGAGCCGTTGTCCATCAGCAGCCGGCGCAGGATCTTGATGTGCTCGCCGCCGAAGGCCGTGCCGCAGGTCGCGATGGCCGTCGTCACCCCGGCCAGATGGCAGGCCATGACGTCGGTGTAGCCCTCGACGACGACGGCCCGGCTGGACTTGGCGATCTCCTTCTTCGCCAGGTCGATGCCGTACAGCACCTGGCTCTTCCGGTAGATCGCCGTGTCGGGCGTGTTCAGGTACTTCGGGCCGTTGTCCGCCTCGTACAGCTTGCGGGCGCCGAAGCCGACGACCTCGCCGCCGATGTCCCGGATGGGCCACATCAGCCGGCCCCGGAACCGGTCGATGGGACCGCGGCGGCCCTCCTGGGACAGCCCGGAGAGGATCAGTTCCTTGTCGGTGAAGCCCTTGCCGCGCAGATAGCGGGTGAGGTGGTCCCAGCCCTGGGGGCTGTAGCCGACGCCGAAGTGGACGGCGGCGGCCTGGTCGAAGCCGCGCTCGGCGAGGAAGACCCGGCCGGTCTCGGCCTCGGGGCTGGTGGCGAGCTGCTCGGCGTACCACTGGGCGGCGATCTTGTGCGCCTCGACCAGGCGGATGCGCTCGCCGCGCTGGTGGGCCGGGTTGTACCCGCCCTCCTCGTACCGCAGCGTGATGCCGGCCTGGGCGGCGAGGCGCTCGACCGCCTCCGAGAAGGAGAGGTGGTCGACCTTCATCACGAAGGTGATGGTGTCGCCACCCTCCTGGCAGCCGAAGCAGTGGAAGAGTCCCTTGCTGGGGCTGACCTGGAAGGACGGCGACTTCTCGTCGTGGAACGGGCACAGCCCCTTGAGGTTGCCGCCGCCCGCGTTGCGCAGCTGGAGGTACTCGGAGACCACGGCGTCGATCGGGACCGCGTCCCGTACCGCCTTCACGTCCTCGTCGTTGATCCGTCCTGCCACGAACCGATTCTACGGGGGCGCGGTGACAGTCCTGGTGCCCGCGAAGGTCAGGAGGTGAGGCCCCCGAGGGGTACGTGCGGGTCCGAGAGCGCCTCGACGTTCACCCGGGCCCCGGAACGGATGAGCTGCTGGATGGGCTCTGTGACATCCCACACGTTCACGTTCATCCCGGCCAGCACGCGTCCCTGCTTCACCCAGAAGGCGATGAACTCCCGCTTTCCGGCGTCGCCCCGGATCACCACCTCGTCGTACGACCCCGGTGGCGCCCACCCGCTGTACTCCATGCCCAGGTCGTACTGGTCGGTGAAGAAGTAGGGCACGCGGTCGTAGGTGACGTCCTTGCCGAGCATGGCGCGGGCGGCGGCGGGGCCGCCGTTGAGTGCGTTCGCCCAGTGCTCGACCCGCAGCCGGGTGCCGAACAGGGCGAGCGGGAAGGACGCCACGTCACCGGCCGCGTGGATGTCGGGGTCGGACGTGCGCAGCCGCTCGTCCACGACGATGCCGCCGCCGTGCGCCCGGTCGGCGATCTCCAGCCCCGCCGACTCCGCGAGAGCGACCCGCGGCGCCGCGCCGATCGCCGCGAGGACGTCGTGCGCCGGGTGTTCCTCACCGTCGTCGGTGCGGGCCGCGAGGACCATCCCGTCCTGGCCGACGATCTCGGTGAGCTGTACGCCGAAGCGGAACCGGACGCCGTGCTCGCGGTGCAGCTCGGCGAAGACGTTGCCCAGCTCGGGTCCGAGGGCGCCGTGCAGCGGGGTCGGCGCCGGTTCGATCACCGTGACCTCCGCGCCGTACTCGCGGGCCGCCGCCGCGACCTCCAGGCCGATCCAGCCGGCGCCCGCGATCACGATGTGCCCGTTGTCCCGGCCGAGGGAGGCCAGCACGCCCTTGAGGCGTTCGGCGTGCGCGAGCCGGCGCAGATGGTGGACGCCCGCCAGGTCGGTGCCGGGGATGTCGAGGCGGCGGGGCTCGGCGCCGGTGACGAGGAGGAGCTTGTCGTAGCGGACGAGGGTGCCGTCGTCGCCGTAGCGGACGGTCTTCGCCGTACGGTCGACGCGGTCGACGGTCTGGCCGAGGTGCAGCTCGATGTCGTTGCGCGCGTACCAGGCGGGTTCGTGCACGAAGACGCTGTCGCGCTCCTCCTTGCCGAGCAGGTAGCCCTTGGAGAGCGGGGGGCGCTCGTAGGGGTGGTCGCGCTCGTCGCAGATCAGTATCACCCGGCCGGTGAAGCCCTCCGCACGGAGCGTCTCCGCCGCCTTCGCGCCGGCGAGGCCGCCTCCGACGATGACGAATGTCTGATCCGCGTCGACCACTTGATGCCTCCTCGTAACGGTGCCGCCACATGCGAGCGTCCCGCACGTGACGGGCTGCGGGAAGAGGGAGTGACCCGATCAGGCCAGTCGGAGGCATATTCCTCACACCGGTCAGCCCGGCGTATGCCCCGTCAGTCTGGCGTGCGACGAGCGGGCCGAGGCGTCGGTGAGGGAGGCGATCTGATCGACGATCACCCGCTTGCGCGCGTGGTCGTCGGGTGCCGTGTCGAACAGGGCGCGGAACTGCGGGTCCAGTCCGTCGGGGGCGCGGGCGGTGAGCGCCTCGGCCAGTTCCGCGACGATCACCCGCTGGTCGGCGCGCAGTCGCTCCTGCTCGGCGCGCTGCATGACGTACCGGTCGGCGACCGCCTTGAGCACCGCGCACTCCATGCGGGTGGCGCGGGGTACGACGAGTTCGGCGCCGTAGCGGGTGAGCCGGCCGCTGCCGTACGCGGCGCGGGTGGCGCCCTCGGCGGCCAGGCAGAAGCGGCCGATGAGCTGGCTGGTGGCGTCCTTGAGGCGGGCCTGGGCGACCGCCGTGCCGTCGTAGCCATGCGGCCACCACTCCTGGTCCTGGAGGCGGTCGAGGGCCTCGGCGAGTTCGGCCGGGTCGGTGGCGGCGGGGACGTACCGGCCGATGGCGACCTCGAAGACCGCCTGCCGCTCGGGGTCGGCCTGCAGGCAGTTGGGGTCGATGTGGCCGGCGTGCAGGCCGTCCTCGACGTCGTGCACCGAGTAGGCCACGTCGTCCGACCAGTCCATGACCTGAGCCTCGAAGCAGGTGCGGGTGCCGGGGGCGTGCGCCCGGACCCAGTCGAAGACCGGGCGGTCGTCGTCGTAGACGCCGAACTTCCTCGACGCCGGGTCGGCGGGATGGGCGCCGCGCGGCCAGGGGTACTTCGTGGCGGCGTCGAGGGTGGCGCGGGTGAGGTTGAGGCCGACGGAGCGTTCCCCGGTGAACCGTTTGGGTTCTATGCGGGTGAGGAGCCGCAGGGACTGGGCGTTGCCCTCGAAGCCGCCGCAGTCGTCGGCGAACTCGTTCAGCGCCTGTTCGCCGTTGTGGCCGAAGGGCGGATGGCCGAGGTCGTGGGCGAGGCAGGCCGCTTCGACCAGGTCGGGGTCACAGCCCAGGGCCGCGCCCAGCTCCCGGCCCACCTGGGCGCATTCCAGGGAGTGGGTGAGGCGGGTCCGGGGGCTGGCGTCCCAGGCCTGACTGCGGGTCCCCGGAGTGACCACCTGGGTCTTGCCCGCGAGACGGCGCAGCGCGGCGGAGTGCAGAATGCGGGCGCGGTCACGTTGGAAGGCGGTGCGGCCCGGGCGTTTGTCCGGTTCGTGGGCCCAGCGTTCGGCTGATGCCGGGTCGTATGCCGGAGCGGGTGCGGTGCCGGTGCCTGCGGTGCCTTCCATGATTCGACAGTAAGCGTCGGCAGTGACATTCGAGGTGCCGCCGGGCGCCTGATCGTCTGCCGGGTGGCTGTTTCACGGCGTCTGCGGGTAGTCACCGGCCGGCCGCGCGGTCTTCCCGCGCCCCTGTCGGGGCTGCGGCGCCGCGCGCTTCAGGCGGAGGCGAGTTCCGCCTCCGCCATGGCCCGTGCCTGGTCGTAGCGGTGGAGGATCAGGCGGGCCATCGCGGGGTGGGCGCCCAGTGGGGCCGAGGCGATCCAGGGTGCCGCCTGCGCGCACTGGGTCGCGAAGCGGCCCGGCGCCGTGAAGTACGACGCCACCGCCACCCGGTGCCTGCCCCTGGCCGCCAGTGCGCGCAGCGCCGTGGGGACGGTCGGGGTGGCCGCCGAGGCGTACGCGGGGACCACCGGGACGCCCAGGCGGGTGGCGAGGAGGCGGGCGGTACGGCGGGTGTCGGTCGCCGAGTCGGGGTCGCGGGAGCCGGCCGCGGCCAGGACGACCGCGCTCGCGCGGCGGATGGCGGGGTCCATGGCCGTGGGCCAGCCGGCCTCGGCCAGGCGGTCGTACAGGGTGTCCGCGAGGAGCGGGTGCGGGCCCAGCGGGGCGGCCACCCGGGTGCGGGCCGGGACCGCGGCCGCCATGTCGGGGATGTCCTGTTTGACGTGGTAGCCGCGCGAGAGGAGCAGCGGGACCAGGACGGCCGGGGTGTCGCCGAGGCCGGCGAGGGTGTCGGGGAGCAGGGGCTCGTTCAGCTCGATGTGGCCCAGGTGGACGGCGAGGGCGGGGCGCCGTGCGCGGACCCGTGCCATGAGGGCCCGTACGGTGTCGAGCGCGCGCGGGTCGCGGCTGCCGTGGGCGACCAGGACGAGGGCGGGCGGGACCGGCCGGCGGCGTCCGATCGGCGGGACCAGCCGGAGCCGGCCGGCCGGCTCGCTGCTGATGCCGTCCATGAGGTGCGCCGTGCTGTCGAGGTGGCTGCGGGACTCGGAGCGGGGAGGATGCGACGCCGTCATGGAACGATCCTGGCGGCTCCCTGTTGCGCCGTCGTTGCCGGGCCGTCACGAGTGTTTTCCGTGGCTTCACGGTGCGCGGACGCGGGGCGTGAGGCGAACCGGAGCGGTGTCGCCGGGCGTCCTCGTGGCCGGAACCGATCACTTGCTCCGGGGGACCGTATGAAGATCCGTCGACCGCGGCTGCCGCGTACCCGTGCCGGGCAGCGGCGGCTGGTACAGGCCGTGATGACCGGGTGCGTGCTGGCGCTGCTGCCGGCGACCTGGCTGTACGTGTCCACGGCCGGCCGGCTCCGTACGACGGCGGACGTGCCGCACACCGAGGTCGCCGTCGTCTTCGGGGCCGGGCTGTGGGAGGGGGAGCCCTCGCCGTACCTGGCGCACCGGCTGGACGCGGCGGCCACGCTGTACCGGGAGGGGCGGATCGAGGTCGTCCTCGTCACCGGGGACAACAGCCGCGAGGACTACGACGAGCCCGACGCCATGCGCGCGTACCTCACCCGGCACGGGGTGCCCGACGCGCGGATCGTCAGCGACTACGCCGGGTTCGACACCTGGGACTCCTGTGTGCGGGCCAAGAAGATCTTCGGGGTCGACCGGGCGGTGCTGATCAGCCAGGGCTTCCACATCCGGCGCGCCGTCGCGCTGTGCGAGGCGGCGGGGGTCGACTCGTACGGGGTCGGGGTCGACGCCGAGCACGACGCGACCTGGTACTACGGCGGGACGCGCGAGGTGTTCGCGGCGGGCAAGGCGGCGCTGGACGCGGCCTTCCGGCCGGACCCGCGCTTCCTGGGACCGAAGGAGCCGGGGGTGGCGCGGGCGCTGGCGGCGGGCCGGTGACGCCATGCGGTGGCCCGGTGGCAGTGCCGGGCGCCCCCGGACGCGGGAGCTGCCCCGCGCCTCACGCCGGGGGGCGGACCCCGGGGAGGTCAGCACCACACCGCCGTAACAGGACGCCGCACGGGGTGTAACACGCCCGCAGCACGCTGGGCGGCATGGAGAGCACCTCGACGCCCACCCACTGCCCGTACTGCGCCCTGCAATGCGGGATGACCGTCACGCCCCTGCCGCAGGGGGGCGCCGAGGTGTCCGAGCGCCCGGACTTCCCGGTGAACCGGGGCGCGCTGTGCGGCAAGGGGCGGACGGCGGCCCAGGTGCTGTCGCCGGCGGTGCGGCTGACCACGCCGCTGGTGCGGTCCGGTGGCCGGCTGGTGGAGGCGAGCTGGGCGGAGGCGCTGGACCTGATGGCCGAGCGGCTCGGCGGCACGCGGGCGACGTACGGTGCGGACGCGCTCGGGGTGTTCGGCGGGGGCGGGCTGACCAACGAGAAGGCCTACGCACTGGGCAAGTTCGCGCGGGTGGTGCTCGGCACCTCGCAGATCGACTACAACGGCCGCTTCTGCATGTCCTCCGCCGCGGCGGCCGGCACCAGGGCGTTCGGGCTCGACCGGGGGCTGCCGTTCCCGCTGGAGGACATCCCGCGGACGGGGTGCGTGATCCTGGTCGGCTCGAACCTGGCCGAGACCATGCCGCCGTCGCTGCGGTTCTTCACGGAACTGCGGGAGAACGGCGGCACGTTGATCGTCGTGGACCCGCGCCGGACGCGGACCGCGGAGCAGGCCGACCTGCACCTGGCGCCCCGCCCCGGCACCGATCTCGCCCTGGCCCTGGGCCTGCTGCACCTGGTGGTCGCCGAGGGGCGGACGGACGAGGCGTACATCCAGGAGCGGACCACCGGCTGGGAGGAGGCACGGGCGGCGGCGATGGCGCACTGGCCGGAGTACGTCGAGCGGATAACCGGCGTGCCCGTGCCCCAGCTCCGCGAGGCGGTGCGCCTGTTCTGCGAGCCGGAGTCGGCGATGGTGCTCACCGCGCGCGGACCGGAGCAGCAGTCCAAGGGCACGGACACGGTGGGCGCGTGGATCAATCTGTGCCTGGCGACCGGCCGTGCGGGCCGTCCACTGTCCGGGTACGGCTGCCTGACCGGGCAGGGCAACGGGCAGGGCGGGCGTGAGCACGGTCAGAAGGCCGACCAGCTGCCCGGTTACCGCAAGCTGGACGACCCGGCGGCGCGGCGGCACGTGGCCGGGGTGTGGGGCGTGGACCCGGACAGCCTGCCGGGGCCCGGCCGCAGCGCGTACGAGTTGCTGGACGCGCTCGGCACGGACATCCGGGCGCTGCTGCTGATGGGTTCCAACCCGGTGGTGTCGGCGCCGCACGCGGCCCACATCGAGGAACGGCTGCGCTCGCTGGACTTCCTGGCGGTGGCGGACGTCGTCCTGTCGGAGACGGCGGAGCTGGCGGACGTGGTGCTGCCGGTGACGCAGTGGGCCGAGGAGACGGGCACGACGACCAGCCTGGAGGGCAGGGTCCTGCTGCGCCGCCAGGCGGTGACTCCCCCGCCCGGCGTCCGCAGCGACCTGTACGTCCTGCACGAGCTGGCCGCCCGACTCGGTGTGGAGAAGGGCTTCCCGGCCGACCCGGAGGAGGTCTTCGGCGAGCTGCGCCGGGCGAGCGCGGGCGGCCCGGCCGACTACTCGGGCATCACCTATCGCCGCCTGGCGGAGGAGGACGGCGTGTTCTGGCCGTGCCCGGAGGCCCCGCCCCAGCCGGCCCGGACCGCCGACCCCGACGACCCGCAAGAGCCGACCCCCACCGCCAACGCCGAGAACCAGCGCCGGCCGTCCCCGACCGCCGGCGCCGAGAACGCGCACCAGCCGACCCCGACCACCCCCACCGACGACCCGCACCAGCCGGCCCCCACCGCCGGCCCCGAGGACGCGCGGCAGTCGGCCGGGGCCGCTGTGCACCCCGGTACTCCCCGCCTGTTCCTGGAGCGTTTCGCGACCGCCGACGGCCGGGCCCGGTTCGTCGCCGTGACCCACCGGGCGACGGCGGAGGAGCCGGATGCCGACTACCCGCTGCTGCTGACCACCGGCCGGGTGGTGGCGCAGTACCAGTCGGGGGCGCAGACCCGGCGCGTGGCGGAACTGAACAGCGCGGCACCCGGTCCGTTCGTGGAGCTGCACCCCCGCCTCGCGGCCCGCCTCGGGGCGGCCGACGGCGACCCGGTGGCGGTGGTCTCGCGGCGCGGCCGCGCCGTGGCACCGGCCCGCATCACCACCGCCATCCGCCCGGACACCGTCTTCATGCCCTTCCACTGGCCGGGCGAGGGCCGGGCCAACACCCTCACCAACCCGGCGCTCGACCCGACCTCCCGCATGCCGGAGTTCAAGTCGTGCGCGGTGCGGGTGGAGGTCCTCGGTCCGCAGGAGTAGCGCGGTTCAGCCCCAGGGAGGCGGCTGGGTCCGGTGCGGCTCGCGTAGATTCGAGGCATGTCCGACCTCGAGAAGTTCGACCTCGACGCCTATCTGGGCCGTATCGGATGGGAGGGGGCCAGGCAGGCCGACCTGGCGACCCTGCGGGGGGTGCATCTGGCGCACGCCCTGGCCCTGCCTTTCGAGAACCTGGACCCCCTGTCCGGCAGGGCCCCGTCCCTCGACCCCGCCGACCTGATGGCCAAGATGATCCACGGCCGGCGCGGCGGCTACTGCTACGAGCACAACATCCTGCTGTGGCGGGCACTGGAAGCGCTCGGCTTCCGCGCGTCCGCGCTGGCGGCGAGGGTGGTGCTGGGGGCCACGACGCCGGAGAGCCGGCCGCGGACGCATGCGATGCTGCGGGTCGAGGTGCCGGGCGATCCCCAGCCGTATCTGGCGGACGTCGGCTTCGGGGCGGTCGGGTCGCTGCTGGCGCCGGTGCCGCTGGTCCTGGGCGAGGAGTTCGAGGACGCGGGACGTCGGCACCGGTTCGCGGTCCTGCCGCACGACGGGCCGCTGGAGCTGTGGGCGTTGCAGGCGTACGACCCGGCGGTGCGGGACTGGGTGAGCCAGTACGCGTTCACGCTGGAGCCGTTCGCCGTCCCGGACTTCGAGGTGTTCAACTGGCACGTCGGCACCAACCCGCGTTCCCCGTTCACCCGCCGCGCCCACCTGCAGCGGACCACCGCCGAGCGCCATCTGGTGCTGGACGGGCCCCGGTTGACCGAGACCCGAGCCGACGGCACGGTGACCGAGCGCGAGCTGACGGACGAGGCGCAGGCGCGTCGCGTGGTGCAGGAGGAGTTCGGGATCGAGGTGCCCGAGGGGCTGACGCTGCTGGGCTGACTCAGCGGCGGGCGAGCCAGTCGCCGCCCTCGATGCGGGTGCCCGCCGTGCGCAGCCGGGCGGCGACGCGTGGGGCGGCCAGGTACACCCAGGCACGCACGGCGCCGCCGTCCGCGCGTACGACGTCCCGGGCGACGCGCACATACAGGTTGCGGGGGTCGCCGGGCACGTACTCCTCCAGCCGGTCCAGGGCCGCGAGCAGGTCCTCGTACGCGTCCGGCCGGGCGGTCACCAGCTCCCCGCGCACCTCCGCCCAGGGCCTCTCGACGGCGTAGGGGTAGCCGGGGCCGTCGTACAGCGCGGCGTCCGCGAGACGTCCCGGCTCCTCCGCGGCGGTCCGGCCGCGCAGGAACAGGTCGTGGTTCACCTCGCCGGGGCGGAGGGTGCCGTAGACGAAGAACGGGAGCGGCCGGGAGTCCTCGACGATCACGGAAACGATTCTGTACCCCCTCCGCCTCCCCACACATCTCCATGAACGCGCTATGGACATGACATGTCATGCCCTCTTAACTCTTTCTCGGCATCAGCGCCACCCCCACGCCTTGAAGGCGCCTTCCCGAGGAGACAGATGAGCCGGATACAGCAGCACGTCCGAGGAACACGTCGTCTCGCCACCGCCGGTGTCGCCGTCACCACCGCGACCCTGCTGGCCGTCGCTCTCTCCCCCGCCGCCCACGCCGACGGCAGACCGACCCGGGCCACCGCGATCGAGCACGCGGCGTCGGCACTCGTCGCCCACGCCGCCGGCCTGGGGCTCACCTCCGGCCAGGACACCAGTGTCCGGGACGTGGTCGTGGACAAGGACGGCACGCAGCACGTCCGTTACGACCGCACCTACCACCGACTCCCCGTCCTGGGCGGCGACTTCGTCGTCCACCTGGCGTCCGACGGCAGCTACCGCAGCGCCGACCGGGCGACCCGGAGCCGGATATCCCTGTCCTCCGTCACACCGAAGGTGTCCGGCCCCAGGGCCGCCGATCTCGCGGTGAACGCGCTGCGCGCCGCCCACCTCGGCACAGCGCTCAAGCAGGTCAAGGCCAAGCCGGAACTGGTCGTCGACGCCCTGCACGGCTCCCCGAAGCTGGCCTGGCGGACCACCGCCGCCGGCCTCGACTCGCTCGGCAACCCGGTCGCCCGGACCGTGCTGACCGACGCCCGCACGGGCGGCCAGATCGACGCCTGGGACAGCATCGAGACGGCCACCGGCGACGGCAGCTCGCTGTACAGCGGGACGGTGCCGCTGGAGACCACCCAGTCGGGATCCTCGTACCAGCTGAAGGACCCGACACGTGGCAACACCTACACCGGTGACGCCGAGAACAAGACCGACCTGTGCTTCTTCGGCATCTGCTTCAGCCGGGCCCCCGCGACCCTGTTCACGGACGCCGACAACCACTGGGGCACGGGCGGCAACGCCGACCGCTCCTCGGCCGCCGTCGACGCCCAGTACGGCACCAACGAGACCTGGGACTACTACAAGAACGTCCACGGCCGCAACGGCATCGCGAACGACGGCAAGGGCTCGTACAACCGCGTCCACTACGGCAGCAACTACAACAACGCCTTCTGGGACGACAGTTGCTTCTGCATGACGTACGGCGACGGTGACGGGACCACCTTCGGGCCGCTGGTCGCCCTCGACGTCGCCGGGCACGAGATGTCGCACGGCGTGACGTCCAAGACCGCCGCGCTGACCTACTCGGGCGAGTCCGGCGGGCTGAACGAGGCCACCTCCGACATCCTCGGCACGATGGTCGAGTGGTACGCGAACAACCCCACCGACACCGGTGACTACCTCATCGGCGAGAAGATCGTCCGCGCCGGCTTCGGCAAGGCGGCCCTGCGCTTCATGGACAAGCCGTCCAAGGACGGCAGCTCGGCGGACTACTGGAGTTCGTCGGTCGGGAACCTCGACGTCCACTACTCCTCGGGCGTCGCCAACCACTTCGCGTACCTTCTCGCGGAGGGCAGCGGCGCGAAGACCATCAACGGGGTCAGCTACGACTCGCCGACGTACAACGGCTCCACGGTCACCGGCATCGGCCGGGACAAGGTCGGCAAGATCTGGTACCGGGCGCTGACGGTCTACATGACGTCCTCCACGAACTACAAGGGCGCCCGCACGGCCACCCTGAACGCCGCCAAGGACCTCTACGGCGCGGGCAGTGCGGAGTACAACGCGGTGGCCGCCGCCTGGAGCGCGGTCAACGTCACCTGACCCGGAAGGACCGGCGGAGGCCGGTGCCCCTGACCGGGCGCCGGCCTCCGTCGCGCCCGCCCGGCGGTGGCACTGACATGCCGTCACCCGTTCACCGGTGCCCGCCGCTCCATTCGTGTTCTCTTCGTACCGCTCTCTCCCGCACCCGCGCACACGCCCATGACCTGCCGGAACCTCGCGGAGGCTAGCCCGTGTGGGGGGCGCGGCCGACACCCGTTCACCGCATTTCTGACACTCCCTCAGCAAGCGGACCGGCCCGGGAGCCACTTATCTCGGAAGGGCACGAGTCGGACAAGCCCTGGGGAACACCATGCGACGCACCGCCCGTCTGCTGACCGGTACCGCGCTCGCCGTGGCCGTCGCGGCACCCGCCTACGCCGACGAGGCCGTACACACGGCGGCTCACCTCCGGAGCACCCGAGCCGGTACCAAGACCACCGGCCGCCTGGACGTGTACCCCTCCACCGTGGCGCCCGGGGCACAGGTCACGGTGAACACCGCCGTGTGCGGGGACAAGGGCTCCGCGACCGGGGACGCGGGTGCGGTCGGCGCCGGCACCTTCACGCTGGCGCCCAGCGCGCACGAGGGCGAGGCGATCGGCCAGTTCCGGGTGCCGCCGAGCGCACAGCCGGGGACGTACGAGATCGTCGCCAGGTGCGCCGAGGGCAACGGGCAGGTGAAGGGCGACCTGATGGTGACACTGAGCGCGGCGCACGAGCAGGTGCAGCCGCGGGGGAGCGTGAAGACGGGGGTCGGCGGCGCACTCGGCCCCGACCCCGTGCAGACCGCGGCGGGTGTGGCGGCTCTGGCCGTCGCCGCCGCGGGCGGTACCTGGCTCCTGCATCGCCGGGCGAGAGGCGACGGGATCTGACGGACACCCTCCGCTGTCCGTCCGCCGGTACCGCACGTCCCACCCCCTCCGGGTCCGATGCCCCTCGCGGCCCGGAGGGGGAGGGAGCCTTCGGGGCCCGCCCCCGGGAGAGGGGTTCGCATGCGCAGGAGCGCCAGACGCGCCAGGCTCGGCGACACCGCGATAGCCGCGGTCACCGTCGTGGCCCTGGGTTCCGCGGTGTGGCTGCTCGGCGGCGGTGCCGGGACGCACACCCCACCGCAGCCGTCGGCCGTCGAGGGCCGCCCCGATCCGGGCGGCGAGCGGCTCGCGGCCGTCGCCCTCGCGCCGTCCCCGCCCACCCGGATCCGCATCCCCGCGATCCGCGTGAACGCCCCGCTGATGGGCCTCGCCCTCACCCGCTCCGGCAGCCTGGACGTGCCGCCCGCCGAGAAGAAGAACCTCGCCGGCTGGTACGAGGCCGGCACCATGCCCGGCGAGACGGGCACCGCGGTCGTCGCCGGCCACGTCGACAACGCCGACGGCCCCGCCGTCTTCTACGACCTCGGCGCGCTCAAGCGGGGCGCCCGCATCGAGGTGGACCGCCAGGACGGCACGGTGGCCGTGTTCACCGTGGACGCGGTGGAGGTGTACGCGGCCCACAGCTTCCCCGACCGGAAGGTGTACGGCGCGGCCCCCCGCCCCGAACTGCGCGTCATCACCTGCGGCGGCGGCTACTCGAGGACGTCCGGCTACCAGGGCAACGTGGTGGTGTTCGCCCATCTGTCGGGAAGCCGTTAGCGCAGACGGTCAGGCCAGCCACTGTTCGTACGCCAGGTTCGCCACCAGTGCGAGGACGACCGTCAGCAGGACGACCCGGACGAAGCCGCTCCCCTGCTTGAGCGCGGTGCGCGCGCCGAGGGTGCCGCCCGCCAGGTTGAAGACGGCGAGCAGGGCCGCGAAGCGCCACAGCACCGTGCCCTGCCAGGCGAACGTGGCGAGGGCACCCGCGTTGGTGCAGCAGTTGACGATCTTCGCGGTGGCGGAGGCCGTGACCAGGTCCAGCCGGAGGACCGCGGTCAGCGCCAGGACCAGGAAGGTGCCGGTGCCGGGCCCGATCAGGCCGTCGTAGAAGCCGATGCCGAGGCCGGCCAGGCCGATCGCGGCGAGCTTCTGCCGGCGGGTGGCGGGACCGGTGGCGGGGGCCGTGCCGAAGGCGGGGCGCAGGATCACGAAGGCGGCGACCCCGAGCAGCACGACCATGATCACCGGCTTGAGGACGTCCGTGCTCATGCCGGCCGCGAAGAACGCGCCCGCCGAGGAACCGGCGAGGGCGGCGAGACCGATGCGTACGGCCGTACCGACGTCCACCGGCGCCTTGCGGGCGTAGGTCACCGCCGCGCCGCCGGTGCCGACGATCGCGATCGCCTTGTTGGTGCCCAGCGCGTACGCGGCCGGGGTGGCGGAAGGGAGCCCGAGCAGCAGCGCCGGCAACAGCAGCAGGCCGCCCCCGCCGACCACCGCGTCGATCCAGCCGGCCGCGAGGGCGGCCACGCAGAGCAGGGCTGTGACGGTCACGGGTATGTCGGGCATGATCGCGACCCTAGGCAGCGGATCGGTGCGCCGTCCACGCATCTGAGCGGCTTCTGAGACTTCGCGCCTGACCGGGACGTTCTCACAGCCCTGCCGGCCGCGCACGCGGGACCCTCACACCCCCCGCGCGCCCCCGCTGAGGGCAGCGTTCCTCGCGGGAAACAGGAGTGATGCTGCCGGGTAACCTCGGGGTCGCACGCTCATGGACATGACCTCGAATACGCGTGTGGTGGTGATCGGCGCCGGCCTCGCGGGCGTACGGCTCGCCCGGCGGCTCGGCGAGCTGGGCACGCCCGCGCTGCTCGTCGGCGAGGAGGAGCACCCGCCGTACAACCGGGTGCTGCTCGCCGAGGTGCTGGCCGGCCGGTTCGCCCCCGAGGTGATCGGCCTCCCGGCACCCGAGGGCCTGCTGCGCACCCGGGTCACCGGCATCGACCGGGCCGCCCGCACCCTCGACTGCGCCGACGGTACCCGGATCGCCTACGACACGCTGGTGCTGGCCACCGGCTCCAACCCGGTACTGCCGCCGCTGCGCGGCCTGTTCACCCCGGATCAACAACTCCCCGAGGGCGTCCACGCGTTCCGCACGATGGACGACTGTCTGGGACTGGCCAAGGCGGTCCGGCCGGGGGTGCGCGCGGTCGTCATCGGGGGTGGACTGCTGGGGGTGTCCGCCGCCCGCGCACTCGCCGTGCGCGGCGCGCAGGTGGTCCTCGCCCAGCAGGCCGAGCGGCTCATGGAGCGCCAGCTGGACCCGGACGCCTCCCGGCTGGTGCTGCGGCACCTGACGGAGCTGGGCGTGGAGGTGCACACCGAGTGCCGGGTGCGGGACGTGCGCTGTGTCGCGGGCGCGGTCCGCTCGGTGGAGCTGGCCGACGGCTACGCCCTCGACGCCGACCTCGTGGTGGTCGCCTGCGGGGTGCGTCCGCGCACCGGCCTGGCGGAACAGGCGGGGCTCGCCGTCCACAAGGGCATCCTCGTCGACGACCGGCTGCGCACCTCCGACCCGCACATCCACGCCGTCGGCGACTGCGTCCAGCACGACGGCACGGTCTACGGGCTGGCCGCCCCGGCCCTGGAACAGGCCGACCTGCTCGCGCGGTCGCTCGCGGGCGACACGAACGCCCGCTACTCGGGCACCCGTTCCCTGACTCGGCTGACCCTCACCGGCCCGGGTTCCCCCTTCGACCTGGCGGCGTTCGGCGAGACCGAGGCACGCCCCGGCGACGACGTCGTGCGGATCGCCGACGCCACCCGGGGCACCTACCGCAAGGTCGTCGTCCGTGACGACCGGCTGATCGGCGGGGTCCTCGTCGGCGAACTCGGCACCGTCGGCGCGCTCGCCCGCGCCTGGGAGGGAGCAGAGCCGCTCCCCGACGACGGCCCCCTGCTCCACCTGCTCACCAACGACGGAGGCTCCTGAATGACCGCCACCCTGGGGGGCACCCCCACGATCGTGCTCGTCGGCCACGGCATGGTCGGCCAGCGCTTCCTCGAAGCACTCGCCGAGCGCGGCCTGACCGCCACGCACCGCGTGGTCGTGCTGTGCGAGGAGCCGCGTCCGGCCTACGACCGCGTGCAGCTGACCTCGTACTTCTCGGGCCGGACGCCGGAAGACCTGTCCATGACGGACATGGAGTTCATCAAGGACCACGGTATCGAGCTGTACGTCGGCGACCCGGCGGAGACGATCGACCGCGAGGCGAAGAGGGTGACCGCCCGCTCGGGTCTGGTCGTCGACTACGACATCCTGGTGCTGGCCACCGGCTCCTACCCGTTCGTACCACCGGTGCCGAACAAGGACGCCGCCGGCTGCTTCGTCTACCGCACGATCGAGGACCTGCTCGCGATCGAGGAGTACGCGAAGACCCGGACGACGGGTGCGGTGGTCGGCGGCGGACTCCTCGGCCTGGAAGCCGCCGGCGCGCTCAAGGGCCTCGGACTGAGCGCCCACATCGTGGAGTTCGCGCCGCGTCTGATGCCGGTGCAGGTGGACGACGGCGGTGGCGCGGCCCTGCTGCGCACCATCGAGGGCATGGGCCTGACGGTGCACACCGGTGTGGGCACCCAGGAGATCGTGACGGACGCCTCTGGCGCCGTCACCGGCATGAAGCTGTCGGACGGGTCCGAACTCGCCACCCAGCTGGTGGTGTTCAGCGCCGGTGTCCGCCCCCGCGACCAGTTGGCCCGCGACTGTGGCCTGGCGGTCGGCGAGCGCGGCGGCATCACGGTCGACGAGCAGTGCCGTACGGTCACCGACCCGCACGTCTTCGCCATCGGCGAGTGCGCGCTGGCGGCGGACGGCCGGGTGTACGGCCTGGTCGCCCCGGGGTACGAGCAGGCCCAGACGGCCGCCGCGACCATCGCCGCGGACGAGGCGTCCTTCACCGGCGCCGATCTGTCCACGAAGCTCAAGCTGCTCGGCGTGGACGTGGCGTCCTTCGGCGACGCGCACGGCGCCACCGAGGACTGCCTGGACGTCGTCTACTCCGACTCCCGCTCGGGCCTGTACAAGAAGCTGGTCATCGGCCGCGACGGCACGCTGCTCGGCGGCATCCTGGTCGGCGACGCGGAGGCGTACGGCACGCTGCGCGCACTGACGGGTTCGGTGCCCCCGATCTCCCCCGAGTCCCTCGTCCTGCCCGCCGGAGCGGACTCGGGGGCCCAGCTCGGCCCGTCCGCGCTGCCGGACGAGGCGATCATCTGCTCCTGTCACAACGTCAGCAAGGGCACGATCCGCGGCGCGGTGACGGAGCACCGGTGCACCAGCGTGCCCGAGGTGAAGGCGTGCACCAAGGCCGGTACCGGCTGCGGCAGTTGCGTGAAGGTGCTGGGGCAGCTGGTCACCGCCGAGCTGGAGGCGTCCGGCGTCGAGGTCGACAAGGGCCTGTGCGGGTGCTTCGGGCAGACCCGCGAGGAGCTGTACGAGATCGTCCTCGCCCTGCGCGTCACCTCGTACCAGGACCTGCTGGACCGCCACGGCCGCGAGGGTGCCCGGGGCGGCGACGGCTGCGAGGTGTGCAAGCCGGCGGTGGCCTCCATCATCGCCTCCCTCGCCCCGACGATCGGCGTGAGCGGCTACGTCCTCGACGGCGAGCAGGCCGCCCTGCAGGACACCAACGACCACTTCCTCGCCAACCTGCAGAAGAACGGCTCGTACTCGGTCGTGCCGCGCATCCCCGGCGGGGAGATCGCGCCCGAGAAGCTGATCGTGATCGGTGAGATCGCCCGGGACTTCGGCCTCTACACGAAGATCACCGGCGGCCAGCGGATCGACATGTTCGGCGCACGGGTGGAACAGCTCCCGTCGATCTGGGCGCGCCTGGTGGACGCCGGCTTCGAGTCCGGGCACGCGTACGGCAAGTCGCTGCGCACGGTGAAGTCCTGTGTCGGGCAGGCCTGGTGCCGGTACGGCGTCCAGGACTCGGTGCGGATGGCGATCGACCTGGAGCTGCGCTACCGGGGGCTGCGCTCCCCGCACAAGCTCAAGTCCGCCGTCTCCGGGTGCGCCCGTGAGTGCGCGGAGGCCCAGTCCAAGGACTTCGGCGTGATCGCCACGGCCAACGGCTGGAACCTGTACGTCGGCGGCAACGGCGGTGCGACCCCGCGCCACGCGGACCTCCTCGCCCAGGACCTGTCCGACGCCGAACTCGTCCGGCTGATCGACCGGTTCCTGATGTTCTACATCCGCACCGCCGACCGGCTGGAGCGCACCTCGGCCTGGCTGGAGCGGATCCCGGGCGGCCTGGACCACGTGCGGGACGTGGTGGTGCACGACTCGCTCGGCATCTGCGAGGAGCTGGAGGCGCTGATGGCGGCGCACGTCGGCAGCTACCGCGACGAGTGGGCCGAGACCATCAACGACCCCGGCAAGCTCGCCCGGTTCGTGTCCTTCGTGAACGCGCCGGACACCCCGGACCCGGTCGTCGCCTTCGTCCCCGAGCGCGACCAGATCAAGCCCGACCTGCCGCTGCTCACCATCGGCACGCGGCCCGCCGACGTCCTGGAAGGAACCGCCCAGCGATGACCCTGGCCCTCGAGACCACCGATCTGAAGGTTCAACTGCGGCCGGCCGGCGACTGGTTCACGGTCTGCGACCTGAGCGCGCTGATCCCGGGCCGCGGGGTGGCCGCCCTGCTGCCGGACGGCCGGCAGGTGGCTCTCTTCCGCGACCGTTCCGACCGCCTGTACGCCATCGACAACGTCGACCCCTTCACCGGCGCGGCCGTCCTCTCCCGCGGCCTGACCGGCACCGATCAGGCCCGGCCGTTCGTGGCGTCGCCGCTGCTGAAGCAGCGCTTCGACCTGGAGACCGGGCAGTGCCTGGACGACGAGTCGGTGCGGGTGGCCACCTTCGAGGTGCGCAGCGTCTGACGCGGGGCCGATGAGCCACCTGGACCAGCCGGCTCGTCGGGACCGGTGGCCGACCCTAGCCTGAAACCGACCATGCGGGCGTGTATGTACCCACATGGTCGGTTTCCGCGCTCGCCGAGAGGCACCTGACGAAGGGTTCGCCGCCATGACCTGTCACCCGACGCTGCGAAGAGCCGTGCGCCGCCTGGCCACAACGCTCCTGGGCGGCCTGATCGGCGTCACGTCCGTCGCCGGCCCTGCCCGGGCCGCCGTCGGAGACGTGACCGAGTACCCGATCACCACCACCCCGGACAGCTTCCCCGCCAACATCACGACGGGACCCGACGGGGCCCTGTGGTTCACCGAGTCCAACGCCCCCAGGATCGGGCGCATCACCACCGCCGGCACCGTCACCGACTACGGCATCCCCAGTGCGGACGGTGCCCCCTTCGACATCACGCGGGGGCCGGACGGCGCCCTGTGGTTCACCGAGTTCAGCGGCAGGATCGGCCGGATCACCACCGCGGGCCGGGTCACCGAGTTCCCGCTGCCCGCCGGGAGCAGCGCCTTCGGGATCACGCGGGGGCCGGACAGGGCCCTGTGGTTCACCGATCAGGGCACCAACAAGATCGGGCGGATGGCGCTCGACGGCACCGTGCACGAGTGGCCGATCCCCACGCCCGGCAGTTTTCCGTACCGCATCGCCGCCGCTCCGGACGGAACCGTGTGGTTCACCGAGTTGAGCGGCAAGATCGGCCGGATCACCCGGACGGGCCGGATCACCGAGTTCCCGCTGTCCAGCGACTCCTCGTTCCCGGCCGGCATCACGGCGGGCCCCGGCGGGATGTGGTTCACGGCGAGCGGTCTGAACGCGGTGGGACGGATCACGGCGGCGGGGCGCATCACCATGTTTCCGGCGCCCACCCCTCAGGCAGGCCAGGAGGACATCACCCGCGGCCCCGACGGCAACGTCTGGTTCACCGAACAGTCCGGCTTCGTCGGCCGGGTGACACCGGCCGGCTCGGTGACCGAGTTCCCGGTGCCGGGCGGCGCGGACAAGGTGCCCTACGGCATCACGACGGGCCCCGACCGGCACCTGTGGTTCACCGACCTCCTGGGCAACGCCATCGGACGCGTCCAGGCCCTGCCCGGCAGGGCCGTGAAGCCGGCTCCGGGCCACAGCGTGACACCGGCGTCACCGGTGACCACGGGCACCCACACGCGCCGCATGGCCCCACCCGCCCTGTGCGAGCACCGCGTCCACGGCCCCCAACTCCCGGACAGCGCGCGGAAGGTCCTCTGCGGCGGCCCCAAAAAATCTTGACCGAGCGTTTCAGAAACTCCTAGCATGCCCTCTGTGGCCAGGACCAAGGAATTCGACCCGGACGCCGCGCTGCAGTCGGCCCTCGAGCTGTTCTGGCGGCGCGGCTACGAGGCGACGTCGATGGCCGACCTGGTCGAGCACCTGGGCATCGGCAGGGCGAGCCTGTACGCGACCTTCGGGAACAAGCACGAGCTGTACCTGAAGGCGTTCGACCGGTACGAGCAGGCGGGTCTCACGCGCATCGTGCGCGAGCTGTCCCAGCCGGGTCCCGCACTGCCGGCCGTACGAGCGCTCGTCCGCCGGTACGCGGCCGAGGCGACCCACGAGGAGCTGCGCCGCAACGGATGCCTGGTGACGAACACGGCGGCCGAACGGGCGCCGCACGACCCGGACTCCGCCCGGCGCGTCGAGCGCAACTGGGACCACCTGGAGACCGTCCTGCACGCCACGCTGGCCCGCGCCCGGGCCCAGGGCGAGCTGCCGGCCGACCGCGATCCGCTCACCCTGGCCCGCACGCTGCTGGTGCTGATGCAGGGCCTGCGTGTCGTCGGCAAGGCGTCGGCGGACCCGGCCCGGGTCCGGGACGCGGCGGAGCAGGCGCTGACCCTGCTCGACTGAACACCCGGTACGCGCCCTCCACCGGAGGGCGTTTTTCCGCACCCGATACTGAACCGATCGGTCAAAAAAAGGGGAGATCATGACCATCGCACGGGACCGCTTCACCGGCCGCACCGCCCTCGTCACCGGTGCCGGCTCCGGCATCGGCCGGGCCGTCGCCCGCGCGCTCGCCGCCGAGGGAGCGCGGGTCGTCGTCGCCGGACGGCGGCCCGAGCCCTTGGCGGAGACCGTCCGGCTGATCGAGGAGCAGGGCGGCAAGGCCCTCGCGGTGAGCGCCGACGTCTCCCGCGCGGCCGACGCCGACGCCCTGGTCCGAGCCGCCGTGGAGCACTTCGGCTCACTCGACGTGGCCGTCAACAACGCGGGCGTCTTCCGGGGCGGCCGGCCCCTCGCCGACCTCCCCCAGGAGGACTGGCACACCCAGCTCGCGACCAACGTCACCGGCGTCCACCTGGCCCTCCAGGCCCAGATCCGCCAGATGCGCACCCAGCCGGCGGGCGGTGCGATCGTCACCGTCTCCTCGACGTTCGGCCTGCACACCGCCTCTCCCGGGGCCGCCGCCTACGCCGCGACCAAGGCCGCCGTGACCGCGCTCAGCCGGGGCGCCGCACTGGACCACATCCGGGACGGGGTCCGGATCAACGTGGTCAGCCCGGGCGCCACCGAGACCTCCATGTCCCTGCGGCCCGACGAGACGGAGACGGCCCGGGCCGAGCGGGCCAGGGCCACCCTCCCCCTGGGCCGGATCGCCACCACCCGGGAGGTGGCCGCCGCCGTCCTCTACCTGGCCTCGGACGACGCGGCCTCGGTCGTCGGCACCGACCTGGTGGTGGACAGCGGCGGCTCGCTGTGACCCGTACACCGGCGCCCTGGCAACCGACGACAACGCGGCGAGGTGCGGTGCCAGGCCCCGCGAGCCCGGCATGATCCAAACGAGAGCCCCTAGTCGATCCCCGACCGCTCCACCCCCGCCACGATCCACCGCTGAAAGCACAGGAACACCAGCAGCAGCGGCAGGATCGACACGGCTGCCGCCACGAACAGCTCGTGCAGCCGGACGACCTGGGACGTGGTGAACGACGACAGCGCCACCTGCACCGTCCAGGCACCGCGGTCCTGCCCGATCACCAGCGGCCACAGGAAGGAGTTCCACGCGCCGAGGAACACGATCGTGCCGACCGCCGCGAACACCGGCCGCGCGTTCGGCACGACCACCAGCCAGTAGGTACGCCAGTACCCGAGCCCGTCGACCTGCGCCGCGTCCTCCAGCTCCCGTGGGAAACCGAGGAAGTACTGCCGGAAGACGAAACAGGCGAAGGCGGAGAAGAGGGTCGGCACGATCAGACCGCGGAGGGTGGAGATCCAGCCCAGCGACGACACCAGCACGAAGCTCGGCACGAAGGTCACGGCGGCCGGGACCAGCAGGGTGCCGAGAATGCCGTAGAAGACCTTGTCGGCATGCCGGTAGGGGATGCGGGCGAGGCCGTAGCCCGCGAGGGAGGCCAGGAGCAGTGTGCCGAGCGTCGTCGCGACGGCGATCAGCGCGGAGTTGAGCAGGGACCGGGCGAAGGGAACGGACGGATCGCCGAACAGCTCCCCGACGTTCCCCCACCGCAACCCGCCCGGGAAGAAGGTCCATTCGGGCGAGGTGATGTCCTGCTCGCTCGACAGGCCGTTGCGGACCAGCAGATAGAACGGGATCAGGAAGAGCAGGGCGAGCACGATCAGCAGCACCAGCCGCAGCGCCCGCCCGGCCCGTACCAGGGCGTCATCCATCGGCGTCCGTCCTTCCCAGCTTCAGCCACCGCGCCTGCCCCACCGTGACCAGGGCGATGACCAGCGCCAGGATCACCGCGCCCGCGCTGCCGAGCCCCAGGTCCTGCCCCTGCCCGAGGGCGGTGTAGTAGAGGTAGACCAGCGGCGGCCGGGCGTACGGCGGATAGCCCCGGGCGTCGGACAGCAGGTTGTAGAACTCGTCGAAGGCCTGGAAGGCGTTGATGACGAGCAGCAGCACCACCGCGACCGAGGTGGCCCGCAGCTGGGGCAGGGTGATGTGCCGCAGCACCGTCCAGCCGGGCCGGGCCCCGTCCACGGCGGCCGCCTCGTACAGCACCGGGTCGATCCGCTGCAGCCCGGCGAGAAACAGGATCATGTAGAAACCGGCCTGGAGCCACAGCCGTACGGTGACGATGACCAGCCAGTACCAGGGCGGCTCGGTGGTGGACAGCCACGCCACGGGATCAGCGCCGAACCAGCCCAGCACGGTGTTGGCCAGCCCGAACCGCACCCCGTTGAAGACCGACATCTTCCAGATCAGGGCGGCCACGACATAACTGCACGCGGCGGGAAGGAAGAACACCGACCGGAAGAAGGCCCGGGCGCGCCCGACGCGGTTGACCATCAGGGCGAGGGAGAGGGCGGACACATAGGTTACGGGCACGATGAAGACGGTGAAGACCAGGAACGTCCGCAGGCTGTCGACGAACGCGTCGTCCTTCAGCATCGCCGTGTAGTTGTGCGTCCCGACGAAGTGCGTGGGCGTGACGGTGTTGTGCGCGTCGAAGAAGCTCAGGCCCACGCTCCACAGCAGCGGAACGTACGTGAACAGCGCGAGCCCCAGGGCGAACGGCCCGACGAACACCCAGAACCACAGTGCTCGCCGGTGCCTCACGACGTCTTCTTCACCCGGTCGAGTTCGTCCGACACCTTCCGTACGACGGTCCTCAGCTCGCGCTCCGGGTCGGCCCCGCTCTTGATGATCCGGTTGAGCGCGTCCTGGTAGGCCGTCTGGCTCGCCGGGGTCCACAGCAACGGCTGGGCGGTGTGTCCGTGCTCCGTGGTGAAACGGACGGCGTCGGCGGCGGCGCCCGACCTGAGCCCGGTGGCCTTCTTGGCGAGGGAGATCCGGGCGGGGATGTGGAAGCCGTAGGAGAGGGCGAAGTCCTGCTGGTAGTCGGTCCGTTCGACCCAGAGCCACTTCACGAACTCCTTGGCCGCCCGCTGCTGCCCGCCCCGGGCACTGACGGCGGCGCCGTAGGCGCCGACGGGCACAGCGGGGCGGCCGTGGCTGCCGTCCTGGGGGAACGGCAGCACCCCGAAGTCGTCGCCGAGTTCCTTCCGCACCTGCGGCAGCGCCCACAACCCGGACCACTGCATCGCCGTCAGCCCCTGCAGGAAGGCGGACGGGTCGGACCAGTCGGCCGGGGCGCCGAGCAGCAGGGACTTGTCGGCGTACAGCCGGTGCAGCTTGCGGAGGGTGCGGGCGGCCGCGGGGTCGTCGAAGCCGACCTTGCCGTCGTCGGTGACGAACTCGAGTCCGGCCGCGTACAAGGGCGTTCCGCCGAGCACACCGGCACCCCCGTCGTTGCCGAGGAAGAGCCCCTTGACCTTGCTGCTGGTGAGCTTCCCGGCGGCGTCGACGAGCGCGTCCAGGGTGGTGGGCGGCTCCACTCCGGCATCCCGCAACAGGCTCTTGCGGTAGTAGAGGAGCTGCGTGTCGATGACCTGAGGGATGCCCCAGACCTTCCCGTCGTAGGTCTTCGGGGTGAGTACGGCCGGGTTGAAGTCGTCCGCGACGCCGTCCAGGAGGCCGGTGAGGTCGGCGACCTGACCGCCCTGGATCTGGTCGAGCGTGGGCCCGCCCTCGAAGACGTCCGGCCCGGAACCGGTGAGGAGGGCGGCGGCGGTCTGCTGGTCGTAGTTCCCGGGCCGCCACTGGACCTTGACGCGCGCCTTCTTGTAGGCGGCGGCGTACCGCTCGACCGCCTGCTCGGTACCGGCCTCGCCGTACTGGTGGTACCACTGCGACAGCACCGGCCCCGAGCCCCCGCCGTCGTCGCCGTCCCGTCCGGTGTTCGACCCGCAGGCGGTGAGGAGTCCGGCTCCCGCGCCCGCCGCCAGCAGTGCCCTGCGGCTGATCGTCATCGTGTGCCCCCTGACGCTCGTCATCGATGCACGGCCCAACGATCAACCATGCGCGGCGATTACGAAAGGGGTGTTGCGGCCGTGTATCACCCCTCGGGGAGGTCGAAGGCCACACCGTTCAGCCGCACCGATTCCTGCCGGAGCCGCCGGAAACAGCGTCGTCGACCGTCCACGGCGCCCGCCGGGACGGCACCGGCGCACCCCGCCACATCCCGAACGAGGGCCCGCAGAAGGAGCCGCGCCGCACACCGGGCGCGGTCGCCGCGTACAGCGTGGGCAGGGCCCCGGCCCCGGCCGGCTGGACGAGGACCCGGTCGGCGGCCCGCATCATCCACTCGGCCGCCCGGCGCCCCTCGGCACGCGGCCCGGCGGTCGGTCGGCGGCCTGCGGTCTGCGGTCTGCGGTCCGCGCGAGACCTACGGCGGTGGCCACCATCTCTTCCCGCTTGTCACCGTCGGCGGACGCGGCCTTGGCGGCGGCCTTGTCCGCCGCTTCCTCGGCCAACCGCGCTGCCGGCTTCGAGGACCTCCGGCACAGCCGCGCCCATAGCCGTGCGCCGGCGCCGGCGCACGGCTATGGGCGCTGGATCGTCCCGTCCGCCGAGATGTGGGCGGCGTGCGAGCCGAAGTCCTCCTCCGACACGCTGGAGACGAGGTCGATCGCCTCGCCGCCCGGCTCCGGCGTGCCGGGCTCCACGATCTGGGTCGGGCGCAGGCGCCCGGACACGTAGGTGCCGTCGGAGCGGAGGGTCAGTTGCAGCACGCCGCTGGTGGAGAGTGTGCCGCCGAGGCCGAGCACCTTGTAGCCGGAGAAGTTCCCCAGGCTGTAGGCGATCAGCCGGCCCTTGTAGAACTCCATTCCCCGTATCACGTGCGGACCGCTGCCCACGACGAGGTCGGCGCCGGCGTCGATCACCGCACGGCTGAAGCGGTAGCTGTCGCCGCGGTCCTCGCCGAGGAAGTACTCGGTCCCGGGCTCTACGTGGGTGCGGTCCGAGCCCTCCGCGCCGGCGTGCATGATGACGATCACGATGTCCGCCATCGTTGCGGCGCGGGCGGTGAGTCGCTTCGCGGCGGGGATGTTCGTGAGGTCGTTCGCCCCTCGGTCGGGAGCGAACCCGAGCAGTGCGACCCGGATGCCATGCAGCCGCTGGATGGTGATCTGGCCCAGGCGGCCGGTGAACGGCAGGTTCACGGAGCGCAGGGCGGCGAACGTCTCGCGCCGCCCCTCCGCCCCGAAGTCGTCGACGTGATTGTTCGCCGTGTTCAGGACCGTGAATCCGGCCTTCTTGAACCAGCGGCTGTAGGACGGCGGGGCGTGGAACGCGAAGCAGTTCGGGCTGTCGTTGTCGTCGCACTTGCTGGAACCGCCGGTGGTGAGCGTGCCCTCCAGGTTCCCGAGCACCACATCGCCGGCGAGCAGGTCGTCGACAGGGTCGAAGAACGAGGCGCCGCCATCCGGCGGCAGGTCGTCCGGCAGCGAGCCCATCACGATGTCTCCCACGGCGGCGATCCGCACGTTGCCGGCAGGGTGCGGCGGCGCCGGCGCACCGGACGTCGTGGTCCCGGTCGTCCGCAGGGGGGCTTGGGCCGAGCCGATGGAGACTGCGTCCTCGGAGCCGGCGCGGAATACGAACGCCGCGACAACCACCACGCCGGTCCCGACCAGACCGAGGGCGAACAGGCGGTGACGGCGCACCGGCTTCTGCCGCTCGCACCGCTGCTGGGGGCGCTGTTCGACGGACCTGATCATGGGCTCATGCTACGAAGCGGACGGCCTTCCTCCACGGAGGTCGATCGGCTGGCGTGTTCCCGACGGCGTTCCCGCTCGCGCTCGGCGCCGTCCGCGCCGCCTCGCGGCACCGGCCGCGAGCCGGGCGGGCCTGCGTACTGTCCAGTAAGGCGTAGACCGTCGCCCGGGAGGGCACCGGCGCAATGCTCCGCAGACAAGGCACGAAGGGGCGGCACCCCCGCACGGGTGCCGCCCCTCCTCTTTCGTGCGCCGGAGCCGCCGTCGATCGGTCTGAGGGTCGGGGACCGACGACGGCTCCGGGGTTCCACTGGCCGGGTGGGCCTACCGGTGGTCGCTGCCCGCCGACTGGGTGGCCGCGCGCCCCGCTTCGAGGCGGGCGACCGGGATGCGGAACGGGGAGCAGGAGACGTAGTCCAGGCCCACCTCGTGGAAGAAGTGCACCGACTCCGGGTCGCCGCCGTGCTCGCCGCAGACGCCGAGCTTGAGGTCGGGTCGGGTACGCCGGCCCGCTTCCGCCGCCGCCTTCACCAGGGAGCCGACGCCGTCCTTGTCGATCGTCTCGAACGGGGAGACGCCGAAGATGCCCTTCTCCAGGTACGCCGTGAAGAAGGAGGCCTCCACGTCGTCGCGGCTGAAGCCCCAGACCGTCTGGGTCAGGTCGTTCGTGCCGAAGCTGAAGAACTCCGCGGCCTCCGCGATCTGGCCCGCCGTCAGCGCGGCGCGCGGCAGCTCGATCATCGTGCCGATCGCCAGCTTGAGCGACGTGCCGGTCGCGGCCTGGACCTCCGCGATGACCCGGTCCGCCTCCTCGCGGACGATCTCCAGCTCCTGGACCGTGCCGACGAGCGGGATCATGATCTCGGCGCGCGGGTCGCCCTTGGCCGCCCTGCGCTCCGCCGCCGCCTCGGCGATCGCGCGCACCTGCATGGTGAACAGACCGGGGATCACCAGGCCCAGGCGTACGCCGCGCAGGCCGAGCATCGGGTTCTGCTCGTGCAGCCGGTGGACCGCCTGGAGCAGCCGCAGTTCGTTCTCGTGCGGCTCCTGGCGGGACTCGGCGAGGGCCACGCGGACCGACAGCTCGGTGATGTCCGGGAGGAACTCGTGCAGCGGCGGGTCGAGGAGGCGGACGGTGACCGGGAGGCCGTCCATCGCCTCGAACAGCTCGACGAAGTCCTTCTTCTGCAGCGGCAGCAGGGCCTTGAGGGACGCCTCGCGCTCCTCCTCGGTGTCCGCCAGGATCAGGCGCTCGACCAGCTCGCGGCGGTCACCGAGGAACATGTGCTCCGTGCGGCACAGGCCGATGCCCTGGGCGCCGAAGCGGCGGGCGCGCAGCGCGTCCTCGGCGTTGTCGGCGTTGGCGCGCACCCGGAGGCGGCGCTTGCGGTCGGCGAAGGCCATCATGCGGTGGACCGCCTCGACCAGCTCGTCCGCGTCGTCGGCGCCCGGGTGCATCCGGCCCTCGAAGTACTCCACGACCGGGGAGGGGACGACCGGGACCTCGCCGAGGTACACCTTGCCGCTCGAACCGTCGATGGAGATGACGTCGCCCTCCTCGACGACGTGTCCGCCGGGCACCGTCATCCGGCGGCGCTTGGTGTCGACCTCCAGCTCCTCGGCGCCGCAGACACAGGTCTTGCCCATGCCGCGCGCGACGACGGCCGCGTGGGAGGTCTTGCCGCCGCGCGAGGTCAGGATGCCCTCGGCGGCGATCATGCCGTCCAGGTCGTCGGGGTTGGTCTCCCGGCGGACCAGGATGACCTTCTCGCCCGAGCGGGACCACTTCACGGCGGTGTAGGAGTCGAAGACCGCCTTGCCGACCGCCGCGCCCGGCGAGGCCGCGATACCGCGCCCGACCTGGTCGACCCTGGCCTGCTCGTCGAAGCGCGGGAACATCAGCTGGGCGAGCTGGGCGCCGGTGACGCGCTGGAGCGCCTCGGTCTCGTCGATCAGGCCCTGGTCCACCAGCTGGGTCGCGATGCGGAACGCCGCGCCGGCGGTGCGCTTGCCGACTCGGGTCTGCAGCATCCAGAGCTGGCCGCGCTCGATGGTGAACTCGATGTCGCAGAGATCCTTGTAGTGGTTCTCCAGGGTCTCCATGATCTGCATGAGCTGGTCGTACGACTTCTTGTCGATCTGCTCCAGCTCCGCCAGCGGGACGGTGTTGCGGATGCCCGCCACGACGTCCTCGCCCTGGGCGTTCTGCAGGTAGTCGCCGTAGACGCCCTGGTGGCCGGAGGCGGGGTCACGGGTGAAGGCGACGCCGGTGCCGGAGTCGGGGCCGAGGTTGCCGAAGACCATGGAGCAGACGTTGACGGCCGTGCCGAGGTCGTGCGGGATGCGCTCCTGGCGGCGGTAGAGCTTCGCGCGGTCGCCGTTCCAGGAGTCGAAGACCGCCTTGATGGCGAGGTCCATCTGCTCGCGCGGGTCCTGCGGGAAGTCCCGGCCGGCCTCCTTCTTGACGACCTTCTTGAAGGTGGTGACCAGCTTCTTCAGGTCGGCGGCCTCGAGGTCGGTGTCGACCGTGACCTTCTTGGCCTCCTTGGCCTTCTCGAGGGCCTCCTCGAAGAGGTCGCCGTCGACACCGAGGACGGTCTTGCCGAACATCTGGATGAGGCGGCGGTAGGAGTCCCACGCGAACCGCTCGTCGCCGGCCTGCTTGGCCAGGCCCTGCACCGACTTGTCGGAGAGGCCGATGTTCAGGACCGTGTCCATCATGCCGGGCATGGAGAACTTGGCGCCGGAACGGACCGATACGAGCAGGGGGTTGTCGGCCTGCCCGAGCTTCTTGCCCATCTTCTGCTCGAGGGCGTCGAGGTGCGCACTCACCTCGTCACGCAGTGCCGCGGGCTCCTCACCGCTCTCCAGGTAGACCTTGCAGGCCTCGGTGGTGATGGTGAAGCCGGGAGGGACCGGAAGACCGAGGTTGGTCATCTCGGCGAGGTTGGCACCCTTGCCGCCGAGGAGGTCCTTGAGGTCCTTGTTGCCCTCGGTGAAGTCGTAAACGAACTTCGCTACGTGGGGTTCTTTGTTTTCCGACACGGGTCTCGACTCCTTGAGGCCGCGGTGGCTGCCCTGACGGCGAGGAACATACCCAGATCGAAGGTCTGTGGGTACGTCCACTTGCGCGTCATGCGCCTGTAACCACCCGTCCGCCAGCGGATCGAAAGTCAAGGCTTGGCAAGCCAAGGGGGGCCGATGTTTTCACTTCTTGAACGCAAGGACCTTCACCGGTGCGGCTTTCCGCTCAACTGAGCGCCAGTTGCCACGATTGAGTTCGATCGATGAACGATCACGGGGTGGCACCGAGTGCCACCCCTTGGAGAAGTGCAGTCGCGCTTGATCCGCTCATCTGAGCGGAACCCTTATCAAGGGTGGCGAGAATCACGCTGCCACAGCGAGCGGGATTTCACCATGCGGACGCCCTCCGGAACCGAAACGCGGGGCAAACACGCCTGTCACAGAGGTGCGGCGCGGCCCTCACACGCCCATCGCCATGAGCCGCTCCTCCACCCGGGCCGGCGCGTACAGGTGTTCCACGACGAGCGCCCCCGCTCCGATGAGCGCGGCCCGCTCCCCCAGCCGGGACGTGACCACGTCCAGGTGGGCCGTGGAGCGCGGCAGCGCCCGCTGGTAGAGCAGTTCACGCACACCCGTGAGGAAGGGGGTTCCGGCCAGATCCCCCGCGATCATCAGCACCCCCGGGTTGAGCAGGGTCACGACGGTCGCCAGCACGTCACCGACCCGGCGCCCGGCCTCCCGGGCCAGCGCGGCGGCCTCCGGGTGCCCGGCGGCCAGCAGGTCCCGCACGTCCGCGCCGGACGCGGCCGGCACGCCGGACTCCGCGAGCCGCCGGGCCACGGCACCCCCGCTCGCGACGGCGGCGAGACAGCCGTACGAACCGCACCGGCACAGCGCGTCCGCGCCGACCCGGATGTGCCCGAGATCGCCCGCGCCGCCGTCGACACCCCGGTAGATCGAGCCGTCGACCACGACCCCGGCGCCTATCCCGGTCGACACCTTGACCAGCACGAACGCCGTGCAGTCCGGGTGTCCGGCGCGCTGTTCGCCGTAGGCCATGAGGTTGGCGTCGTTGTCCACGAGGACCGGTACGGCCGGGGCGCCGGTGTGCTCGGTGAAGGCGCGGGAGAGGCGGCCTCTTATGTCGTAGCCGTCCCAGCCCGGCATGATCGGGGGCTGCACCACCCGGCCGGTCTCGCTGTCCACCGGACCGGGCACCGCGAGCCCGATACCGCAGACCTCCACCGGGAGATGCCCGGCCTTCTCCAGCAACTCGGCGAGCCACCGCCCGAGTTCACCGAGCACCGTCTCCGGTCCCTCCTCGACCACCAGCGTGCCGGAGTGCTCGGCCAGGATCTCGCCGGTCAGGGTGAGGACGGCCGCGCGGGCGTGCCGGGTGTCGAGGTCGGCGGCGAGGACCACGGCGTGGGAGTCGTCGAACTCCAGGGTGATGGCGGGGCGTCCGCCGAGCGGCGAGCCGACCGGGCCGCCGGCGCCCTCGCGCAGCCAGCCGGCCCGGAACAGCCGGTCCAGGCGCTGGCCGACGGTGGCGCGGGACAGTCCGGTCGCCTGCTGGAGCGCACCACGCGTCACGGCCCGGCCACTGCGCACCAGTTGGAGCAGATCGCCGACGCCGGCCTGACTGCCGACCCGCGAGGCCTTCCCGGTCCGGCCCGGACGTCCGGTCATGCGCACCCCCTTGTGTTTCTCAAGCCTGCATTACATATTGGGTTTTGCGTGTTAAATAGACGTAACTCTACGGTAGCCACGACCGAACCCGGCCGGCCGGACGTCTTTTCGGGGAGCCCCGAGTGGATCGCACTGCCCAGCTCACTGCCCATCTCACGCAGTACGAGATCGCGTACGATCCGCCCCCCTCCGGTACGCCCCTGCACGTCAGGGCCGCCCGGGTGCTCGACGCCAACTGGACGGGCGGCTCCACGGTCCCCTCCCGGAACCTGTATCCGCACCAGTGGTCGTGGGACTCGGCGTTCATCGCCATCGGCCTGCGGCACGTCTCGCCGCTGCGGGCCCAGACCGAGCTGGAGACCCTGCTGGCGGCCCAGTGGGCCGACGGGCGCGTCCCGCACATCGTCTTCAACTCCTCCGTACCGCTGGACGCCTACTTCCCCAGCCCCGACTTCTGGCGCTCCGCCACCGCCGGCCACCGTGCGGGGGCCCCGCGCACCGTACAGACGTCCGGCATCGTGCAGCCACCGGTGCACGCGCTGGCGGCCTGGCTGGTGCACCGCGCCGACCCCGTCCTGTCCCGGGCCCGGGGCTTCCTCGCCCGGGTCCATCCACGGCTGGCCGCCTGGCACCGGTATCTGCTGCACCGGCGCGACCTGGGCGGCGGCGGGCTGGTGTCCGTGGTCCACCCGTGGGAGCAGGGCATGGACAACAGCCCCTGCTGGGACGCCCCGCTGGGCCGGATCACCCCGGCCCCGGCCCGCTCCTTCCGCCGCGCCGACCTCGACCACGGCGCACCCGAGGACCGGCCGACGGACCTGGACTACGGACGGTATGTGCGGCTGGCCGCCGATTACCGGGACGCGGGATACGCGGACGGGGTGGACGAGGGGGCGGCCCGCGGGGCCTCGGTCGAGAGGGCGGGTGTGGGTGGGAGTCGGGCGGGCGGGTTCGCCGTGGAGGACCCGGCGTTCAACGCCCTCCTCATCGCCTCCGAGCACGCGCTGGCGTGGATCGCCGAGGAGCTGGGCGCGGCCGGCACCGCCCGGCACGCGCGCGCCGAGCGGCTGACGGCGGCGCTGGTGGAGCGGCTGTGGGAGCCGGCGGCGGGGATGTTCCTGTGCCGGGATCTGCGAGGCGAGGGGCTGATCGGTGAGCGCAGTGTCTCCGGGCTGATCCCGCTGCTGCTGCCCGGCCTGCCCCGGGACATCGCCGCCGCGCTCGTCCGCACCGTCCAGGGGCCCCACTTCTCGCTCGGCGACCGCACCCGGCTCGTCCCGAGCTACGACCTGCTCGGCGAGGCCTTCGACCCGCACCGGTACTGGCGCGGCCCGGCCTGGTTCAACACGAACTGGCTGCTGGAGCGCGGGCTGCGCGCCCACGGCGAGCGGGCGGCGGCCGACGCCCTGCGCGCGGCGGTCCTCGACCTCGCCGACGCCACCGACTTCGCCGAGTACGTCGACCCGTACACCGGCGAGGCCTGCGGCGCGACCGGCTTCAGCTGGACGGCCGCGCTCGCGCTGGACCTGCACCAGGAACTGCGCCACGAGCTTCATGAGCACCCAGGACAGGGCGTGTCCCCGACGGGCACCGGCACGTTCGACACCAGTGACAAGGGAGGGGACCGGGGATGACGGACCGGCATCATCTGCTCGTGCACGGGGCGACGTTCGCCGCCGTGGGCGACCGGGGCGACATCAGCGGGGTGCGGAACTGCAGCGCCCCGGACGGGTTGTTCGTACGGGACGCCCGGCACCTCAGCCGCTGGCAGCTCACCGTCGACGGCGCGGTGCCCGAGGTGCTCAGCCCGGTCGCGGAGGGGGACGCGGCCCGCTGTGTGCTGGTCCCGCGCGGCGGCCGGCAGGAGCCCCCGGCGCACACCCTCTTCCGTGAACAGGCCGTCGGCGACAGCTCGTTCGTCGAGTCGCTCCGGGTGACCAGCAACCGCCCGGTGCCGACGACGATCCGGCTGGCCCTCACCGTCGACGCCGACTTCACCGATCAGTTCGAACTCCGCTCCGACCACCGCACCTACGTCAAGGCCGGCGCCCAGCGCTCGCGCGCGGTCCTGGGCGACGGCATCGAGTTCACCTACCGGCGCGCCGAGTGGCGGTCCTGTACGACCATCACGGCCGACCCGGCTCCCGACGCCGTGGAGGAGACGGGCACGGGCGCCCGGCGCCTGGTGTGGACCCTCGACCTGGCACCGCACGGCACGACCCGGCTGGTGCTGCGGGTGATGGCCCGCCCGCACGGCGAGAAACGCGCCCTGCGCGTGCCGCGCGATCCGGCCGCCGTCCAGGAACAACTCCTGGTCGGGGAAGACGAGTTCATGGAGGGCGTGGCCTTCCCGACCGGCTGGCCGGAGCTGGCGGCGGCCTGCGCGCGGGGCCTCGCCGACCTGGCCGCGCTCCAGGTACCGGCCACCGGACCGGACGGCGAGGAGCTGCGCGTACCGGCCGCGGGCGCCCCTTGGTTCCTCACGCTCCTCGGCCGGGACGCCCTGCTCACCTCCCTGTTCGCGCTGCCGTACCGCCCACGGCTGGCCGCCGCCACGCTCCCCGCGCTCGCCGCGACCCAGGCGACCGGCACCGGTGTGTCCCCGGTCGCCCAGCCCGGCAAGATCGTGCACGAGGTGCGGCACGGCGAGCTGGCGCACTTCGGGCAGGTGCCGTTCGGGCGCTACTACGGTTCGGTCGACGCCACCCCGCTGTTCCTGATCCTGCTCGGGACGTATGTCGAGCGGACGTCGGACACGGCTCTGGCCCGCCGCCTGGAGCCGCACGCCCGCGCCGCCATCGGCTGGATGCTCGACCACGGCGGCCTCACCTCGCGCGGCTACCTCGTCTACCGCGCCGACGAGGGCGGCCTCGCCAACCAGAACTGGAAAGACTCCCCCGGCGCCATCTGCTGCGCGGACGGCTCCCGGCCCACCGGGGCGGTGATGGCGGCGGGCGCCCAGGGCTATGCGTACGACGCGCTGCGCCGCACGGCGTGGGTGGCGCGCACGGTGTGGGGCGACGAGACGTACGCGGCGCTGCTGGAGCAGGCGGCGGCCGACCTCCGGGACCGTTTCCAGCGGGACTTCTGGATGGCGGAGCACTCCTTCCCGGCGCTCGCGCTGGACGGGGAGGGCCGGCAGATCGACGCGCTGGCGTCCGACGCCGGGCACCTGCTGTGGTCGGGGCTGCTGGACAAGGAGTTCGGCGAGGTGGTGGGCCGACGGCTGCTCGAACCGGACTTCTTCTCCGGCTGGGGCGTCCGCACGCTGGCCTCCGGGCAGTCGGCGTACCATCCGCTCTCCTACCACCGCGGCTCGGTCTGGCCGCACGACAACGCGCTGATCACCCTGGGTCTGGCCCGCTACGGCCTGCACGACGAGGCCCGTACGGTCGCCCACGCGCTGGTCGACGCGGCGGCGGCGACCGGGCACCGGCTGCCGGAGGTGCTGGCGGGCTACGGCCGCGACACCCACCCGGAGCCGGTTCCGTACCCGCACGCGTGCGTGCGCGAGTCCCGATCGGCCGCGGCGCCCTTGGCGTTGCTCACGGCGGTGGGGGGCGTGTAGCGCGCCGGGGTTTGCCCGGTGTTTGCCAGGAGCGGTGAACAGGGGCGCGGGGGCAGCCGTACGAGATTGCGTCACGGGTCTCGCACGGAAAGGCCTTCGGGTTGTCTCAGTACACGAGCACGCGCCAGCCGGCGGGTACGGCCGGGGAGACCGAGGGCGCGGCGGGAGACGGCGAGCTGCTGGAACCCGAGGCGGCTGAATCCGCCCCCGCCGAAACCCCCGCGGCCCCTCACCGGCCCTTCGGCCGCCCGTGGGCCCTCTGGTCGGCGTGGGTCCGGCGCCGGCGGGAGGAGCACCCGGCGGCGGCGCAGGCCCTGTCCGTCACGGTCACCGTGCTCGCCGCCGCACTCGTCGTCGCCGCGCTCGTGCTGCCGAACACCATGGCGGGGCTCAGGCCGGCCAGGTTCGCGCGCATACCCGGGGAAGCCGTCATCGGGGCCGCCGTGATGCTGGCGCTGCCGCGCCGGCCCCGAGTGGTGCTGGCGGCGGTGTCCGGGGTGGCGCTCGGGGCCATGACCGTACTGAACGTGCTCGACATGGGCTTCAACCAGTACCTCGGCCGCGGCTTCAACGTCGTCCTGGACTGGAGCCTGTTCGGCGACGCGGAGTCGTACCTGGAGGACTCCCTCGGCCGCACCACCACCCTCGCCGCCGTGGCCGGCGTGATCGCCCTCGTCCTGCTCCTCTTCGTCCTGCTGGCGCTGTCCATGGTCCGCCTGGGCAACCTGCTCGCCCGGCACACCGGCACCGCGACCCGGGGCACGCTGATCGCCGGGGTCGTCTGGATCACCTGCTCCTCGCTCGGCCTGCAGATAGCCGGCGTGCCGATCGCGTCCGACCGCACGGCGACCGCGCTGAAGCTCCAGGCCCGCCGGATCTCGGACACCCTCAAGGACGAGGCGGAGTTCAAGAAGGTGGCCCGGGTGGACGCGTTCGGGAACACCCCGGGCAGCCAGCTGGTGCCGGATCTGCGCGGCAAGGACATGATCTTCACGTTCATCGAGAGCTACGGCCGTAGCGCCATCGAGGACCCGATCATGGCGCCCGGCGTGGACCGGACGCTCGACGCCCGCACCAAGGCGCTGGCCAAGGCCGGTTTCCACGCCAAGAGCGGCTGGCTGACCTCGGCGACCTACGGCGGCAGCAGCTGGCTCGGCCACTCCACCGCCATGTCCGGTCTGTGGATCAGCAACCAGCAGCGCTACCGCACCGTCATGGCCAGCGACCACCTCAGCCTGACGGAGGCGTTCCAGAAGACGAACGCGTTCGACACGGTCGGTGTCATGCCGGGTGTGCAGAAGGGGTGGCCGGAGCAGAAGTGGTACGGCCTCGACAAGGTCTACAACGCCTTCCAGCTCGGCTACCAGGGACCCAAGTTCAGCTGGTCGACCATGCCCGACCAGTACGCGCTGCAGCAGTACCAGGAACGGGTGCACAGCAAGCGGCCGGCCGACGGCAAGTCGCGGATGTCGCTGCTCATCCTGACCTCCAGCCACCAGCCCTGGGCCCCGATCCCGAAGATGGTGGGCTGGAACCAGCTGGGCGACGGCTCGGTCTTCCAGGACATCCAGGCGGCGGGCAACAAACCGGCCGACGTCATCGCCGACACGGGCAAGTCCCGTCAGGAGTACGGCAAGTCGATCCAGTACTCGGTGACCGCGCTCACCCAGTGGCTGGAACGGTACGGCAACGACAACACCGTCCTGGTGTTCCTCGGCGACCACCAGCCCATCGCCCGGGTCAGCGGCAATCACGCCAGCCGTGACGTGCCGGTCTCGGTCGTCGCGAAGGATCCCAAGGTGCTGGACAAGATCGCCGACTGGGGCTGGACGGACGGCCTGCGGCCCGCGCACGACGCCCCGGTGTGGAAGATGAGTTCCTTCCGGGACCGCTTCCTGACGGCGTACGGCTCGACTCCGCACCCCAGGAAGCGCTGACAGCCGGCCGGGGCCCGGGGCGAAGCCCCGTGGCGGTCGGCTCGTGGCCGGTCCAGCCGGATGGGCCGAGAGGCCGGCTCAGCCGCCGGAGGTGTCCAGTTCCGCGTCCTCGCTGACGCCGGCGCAGTCGTACGGGTCCTTCAGCCAGCCGTCCGGCAGCACCACCCGGTTGTTGCCGGACGTACGGCCACGGGGCCCGTCGGCGCCCACGGGCCACGGCTGGTCGAGGTCCAGCTCGTCCAGGCCGGCCCGCAGCTCCTCCAGGGAAGACGTGATCGCGAGCCGCTTGCGCATCTGGGAGCCGACCGCGAAGCCCTTGAGGTACCAGGCGACGTGCTTGCGGAAGTCGATGACACCGCGCGCCTCGTCGCCGATCCACTCGCCGAGGAGGGTGGCATGGCGGACCATGACCTCCGCGACCTCGCGCAGGGCCGGGCGGGCGAAGGACGTGCGTCCGTCGAACGCCGCCACCAGGTCCGCGAACAGCCACGGCCGCCCCAGACACCCGCGCCCCACGACCACTCCGTCGCAGCCCGTCTCCCGCACCATCCGCAGCGCGTCCTCGGCCGACCAGATGTCGCCGTTGCCGAGCACGGGCAGCTCCGGGACGTGCTCCTTCAGACGCGCGATGGCGTCCCAGTCGGCGGTGCCGCCGTAGTGCTGGGCGGCCGTACGACCGTGCAGGGCGATGGCCGTGACCCCCTCCTCGACGGCGATGCGGCCCGCGTCGAGGTAGGTGATGTGATCGTCGTCGATGCCCTTGCGCATCTTCATGGTCACCGGCAGGTCACCGGCACCGGCGACCGCCTCGCGCAGGATGGCCCGCAGCAGGTTCCGCTTGTAGGGGAGGGCGGAGCCGCCGCCCTTGCGCGTGACCTTCGGGACCGGGCAGCCGAAGTTCAGGTCGATGTGGTCGGCGAGGCCCTCCTCCGCGATCATGCGGACGGCCTTGCCGACGGTCGCCGGGTCGACGCCGTACAGCTGGATCGAGCGCGGCTGCTCGGTCGCGTCGAACTTGATCAGGTGCATGGTCTTGTCGTTGCGCTCGACCAGTGCCCGGGTCGTGATCATCTCGCTGACGAAGAGGCCCTTGCCACCACTGAACTCCCGGCACAGGGTGCGGAAGGGCGCGTTGGTGATCCCCGCCATGGGTGCGAGCACGACGGGCGGCGCCACGGCGTGCGGGCCGATGGAGAGCGGGTGGGTCATCGCGGGGCTCCGGGGCGGATCTGTCGGATGTACGGCACAGGGCAAGCATCCATTGTCCCTCACCCGGCGCGTCACTCGGCCACCGGTTCGGCCTGCCGTACCGGTCGCTCCGCACGCCATCGGACCGCAGAAGATGATGTATGGCTCATTAGTTAGCCGCACTATCGAAATCGGTTACGATGCATACCATGCACGACTTGAGCCACCGTCGACGCCTGCTCGTGCTCGCGATCTGCTGCATGAGCCTGCTGATCGTGAGCCTCGACAACACCGTGCTGAACGTGGCGCTGCCCGCGCTGCAGCGCGACCTGCACGCCGACACCTCCGGCCTGCAGTGGACGATCGACGCCTACACGCTCGTCCTGGCCTCGCTGCTGATGCTCGCGGGCTCGACGGCCGACCGCATCGGCCGCAAGAAGGTCTTCATGGCGGGCCTGGTGGTCTTCTCCGCCGGCTCCCTGCTCTGCTCCCTGGCACCCAGCCTGGAACTGCTCGTCGTGTTCCGGATGGTCCAGGCCGTGGGCGGCTCGATGCTCAACCCGGTCGCGATGTCGATCATCACCAACACCTTCACGGACAGCCGGGAACGCGCCCGCGCGATCGGCGTGTGGGGTGCGGTGGTCGGCATCTCCATGGCGGCCGGACCGCTGGTCGGCGGTCTGCTCGTGCAGTCGGTGAGCTGGCGCTCGATCTTCTGGGTCAACCTCCCGGTCGGCCTCGCGGCCCTCCTCCTCACCCTCCGCTTCGTCCCGGAGTCCCGGGCGCCCAAGGGCCGCCGGCCCGACCCGGTCGGCCAGCTGCTGGTGATCGCCCTGTTCGGCTCGCTGACCTACGCGATCATCGAGGCGCCGGACGCGGGCCTGGGCACGACGGCCCCCTTCGCCGCGGTCGCCCTGGCGGCCCTGCTGGCCCTCCTGCGGTACGAGTCCCGCCGCCCGGAACCCCTCATCGACCTGAACTTCTTCCGCTCCGCGCCGTTCAGCGGGGCGACCGTGATCGCCGTCGGCGCCTTCGCGGCGCTGGGTGGCTTCCTCTTCCTGTCCACCCTGTACCTGCAGAACGTGCGCGGCCTCGATGCCCTGCACGCGGGCCTGTGGATGCTGCCGATGGCCGTCCCGACGTTCGTGTGCGCACCGCTGTCCGGCCGCCTGGTGGGCAGCCGGGGCCCACGGCTCCCGCTTCTCGTGGCGGGTACGGCGATGACGGCGGCGGGCGTCCTCTTCGCGGCCTTCGAGGCCGAGACGTCGGACACCACCCTCTTCCTCGGATACGTGCTCTTCGGCATCGGCTTCGGCTTCGTGAACGCGCCGATCACCAACACGGCGGTGTCGGGCATGCCGCGCACTCAGGCCGGAGTCGCCGCCGCGGTCGCCTCCACGAGCAGGCAGCTGGGCCAGACGCTCGGCGTCGCCGTGATCGGCGCCGTCCTGGCCGCCGGCATCGGCTCGTCCTCGTACCGGGACGTGTTCGTCTCGGCGGCCCGCCCCGGCTGGTGGATCCTCGCCGCGTGCGGCCTGACCGTACTCGTCCTCGGTCTGCTCACCACCGGCCGCTGGGCCCACCGCACCGCCGAACGAACGGCCGAGCGGCTCGGTTCGGCGCAGGTGCGCCAGGTCGTGGGGGCCTCGGGGCGCGCCTGACCGGGCACCGGGCCCCGCGGCCGGTCACCGTCCGCATGCCATCTCGTACAGCTTCTCCAGCCGTTCCCGGGTCTCCTCGTTCCTCGGGGTGTACGTCACCATGCGGGCGCCCTGTTCCGGGCCCAGCCACAGGTCGGTGTGTTCCAGGGTGAGGTGGCCGACGTAGGGGTTGAGGAACTCCTTGTTCCTGGTGCGGGTGCCGACCACCTCGTAGCGCTGCCAGTTCGCGCGGAACACCGGGGACTCCTCCAGCCGCTTGAGGAGCATCTTCCAGGCGGGTTCGCCGAGATGACCGGCCAGGGAGGCCCGCAGCCGGGCGGCCATCAGGCGCTGGGTCTCCTCCAGGTGTACGACCGCCGCCTGCCACTTCTTGTCGGTGTACACCAGGAGCATGCAGTTGCGGTCCTCGGGCGGGATGGCGTCCAGGTCGCTCAAGAGGCGGCCGTAGGTGCGGTTGTAGGCGAGGACGTCGTACCGGCTGTTCTGGATGCAGGCCGGGATCGGCTCCAGCCGGCGCAGCATCTCGCGCAGGGCCGGGGTCACGCTCAGGCAGTGCGCGGCCGGGGTCGGATCCGTGGCGCCGGCCAGCTGGAAGAGATGGGCGCGCTCGCTGGCGTCCAGCCGCAGGGTGCGCGCGAGGGCGTCCAGGACCTGCACCGAGACCTGGATGTCGCGGGCCTGTTCGAGCCAGGTGTACCAGGTGACACCGACCGCGGAGAGCTGGGCGACCTCCTCCCGGCGCAGCCCGGGGGTACGGCGCCGGGCACCACGCGGCAGACCCACCTGCTCCGGTGCGATGCGCTCCCGGCGACTGCGCAGGAACGCGGCCAGCTCGTGCCGGCGGATCTCGGAACCCCGGGTGGCCGGCTGCGGGGCGGTCTCCTGGGCCATGGTCGTCATGCGTCCAGGGTGCCGCGCTCGTGACCCTGTTTCCAGGTGCTCCTTGTACCAGGATGAGGGCGCCGCACCACCCGACTGAGCGACGGCCGCAGCGCGGGACGACCGCGGTGGGAGTGCGGTCCCGCGGGGCGTGATGCCGGTCGGCCCGCGGGGAGACGGCCGTGGGCGGGATGTGGGCGGCCCGGCGGGGGCGGAAAACGGCCGCCGTGCGGGGGGAATCGGACATACCGGGGCCGGAAGGCGCCACCCGGGAACTCCCTGCGGGGGCCCGCCGCTCTCCCGCTGTACACCGAGGGCCCGACCAGCCGCCGGCCCGACCAGGACCAAGGGGTTCCATGCACACCGTCCGCGCCGTATTCGCCCTCGCCGCGTTCGGCACGGCGGCCACCCTGGCGGTCGCCGACGCCCCCGCGACGACGCCGCCGCCGCAGGCCGTCCCGCCGTCTCCGGCCCGGATCTCCGAGGTCTACCTCCGGCAGCGCGCCGCCATGCTGACCACCTCCCCGCCCACCCTCCAGGAGGCGATGGGACGCCTGCGGGTCACTCCCGCGCTCGCGGACCGTGCGCGGGGCGACCTCGCCGCCCTCGGGGCGAAGGGCGAGCGGTACGCGGAGGCCGACTGCGGCTACGCGACGGCGCGGGTCCGGGTACGGGTCGCCCGTGCCGTCGTCGACGGGCACACGGCCACCCTCCGGATCGTCGAGGACACGCGGCTGTACCCCGCGTCCGGCGGCGGGGGCGCCCCGCCATACGAGGAGCTGTCCGTGCCCCACACCATGGCGTTCACCCAACAGGCCGACGGGAACTGGCTGCTGGCCTCCGACCGGGTCGACGCGGGGGGGTGGCGCGCCGGCCACCACCCAGGTGTCCGACCCTGTTACCGGGTAGTTCTTCTACCAGGAGCAGAAGACTCTGGTACCGGTCTGGGCGGGGGCGCAGGCTCGGGGGCATGAGTGAAACCCTCACGACCACGGCCGTCCGCCCGGCTGCCGCGCCGCCCGCGCTCGGCGGGCTCGGACTGTTCACCGTTCTGCTGGCCGCGGCGCTGCCGTTGGTCGACTTCTTCATCGTCAACGTCGCCCTGCCGACCATCGGCGCCGAACTCGCCGCCGGTGAGGCCGTGCTGGAGCTGGTCGTCGCCGGGTACGGGGTCGCCTACGCCGTGCTGCTCGTGCTCGGTGGGCGGCTCGGGGACCTGTTCGGGCGGCGGCGGCTGTTCCTCGGCGGGATGGCGGCCTTCGGGCTCACCTCGCTGGCCTGCGGGCTCGCGCCCGGCGCCTGGAGCCTCGTGGCGGCCAGGGTCGCCCAGGGCGCCTCGGCCGCCGCGATGCTGCCGCAGGTGCTCGCCACCATCCAGGCGGCCACCAGCGGGCCGCGCCGGGCGAAGGCCATGAGCCTGTACGGCGCCACGGCCGGGCTGGCCATGGTGGCCGGGCAGATCCTCGGCGGAGTGCTCGTGGCCGCCGATGTCGCCGGGACCGGGTGGCGGGCGGTCTTTCTCGTCAACGTGCCCGTGGTCGTCGTCGGGCTGGTGCTCGCCGTACGGCTCGTGCCCGAGACCCGGTCGCGGCATCCGGAACCCATCGACGGGCCCGGCACGGTCCTGCTCGCCCTGTCCCTGCTGACGCTGCTCGCCCCGCTCACCGAGGGCCGGGCGGCGGGCTGGCCGCTGTGGACGTGGCTGTCGCTGGCGGCGTTCCCGTTCGTCGCGGGCGCGTTCTGGGCCGTGGAGCGGCGGGCGGACCGGACGGGACGGACACCGCTGGTGCCACCGAGCCTGCTGGCGCTGGCCTCGCTGCGGCGCGGGCTGGTACTGATGGTGCCGTTCGCCATCGGTTTCAGCGGGTTCATGTTCGTGATCGCGCTGGCCCTGCAGCAGGGTGCCGGGCTGGGTCCGGTGTCGGCCGGGCTCGCGCTCGCGCCGATGGCCGTGGTGTTCCTGTTCGTCTCCCTCGCCGGACCATGGCTGATCGCACGGTACGGCACCCGGGTGGTCGCCGCCGGGGCCGTCGTGCAGGGCGTGGGCGTGCTGCTGCTCATGCTGGCCGTCTGGCGGGACTGGCCGCAGCTGGGCTTCGGGGCGCTGCTGCCGGGTGCGGCCGTGGCCGGTGCGGGACAGGCGCTGCAACTGCCCAACGTGCTGAGGATCGTGATGTCCGAGGTGCCTACCGCACGGGCCGGTGTCGGCAGCGGTGTGATGGTCACCACCCAGCAGTCCGCGCTCGCCCTGGGCGTGGCCACGCTCGGCACGCTCTTCCTCACCCTCGTGCCGCGTCTGGGCATGCGGGACGCGCTGGTCACCACGCTGCTGGTGCAGCTGGCCGGGATCGTGGTGACCGGCCTGCTCAGCCTGCGCCTGCCCCGCGAGGTCGGCTGAGCCGCGGGCAGGGCTCGGTCGACGCACGGTGAATCCGCCCCCGTCGAGGTCGGTCCTGCTGGACACTCCTTGCCATCGGGTCGCAGGGCGGGGGGAACCGGAGGCGTCATGCCGCGAGGCAGCAGCACGAGCAAGGTCAGCCGCTGGGACCAGCACGGCCGGGAGCACGTAGTCCGGGTGCAGCGCACGGGTGTGCGGCGCACGATCAGCTGTGACACCTGCGGCCGGCGGCGGGGGGCTCCGTTCCTGCCGTGGCTCAAGGCCGAGGAGCATCTGGCCGAGGCCCACCAGGCCACGGTCGATCCGAGAGCGGCCCGGCGGCCGTCCCGCTGAGGGGCGGGCCGGCCGATGACTTCCGGTGGCGGCAGGAGTCGTAAGCAGCAGGGCGGCACGACCGCGACCGCCGACCGGAAGGCCGAGGACGATGACCACGACGGCACTGCACGAGACCCTGCGCCGGTACGTCGAGGACGGGGCCGTGCCCGGGGCGGTGGCCCTGGTGGCCCGCGGGGACGAGGTGGCGACGGTGGCCGTCGGTCACCGGGACGCGGCCGGTTCGGCGCCGATGAGCCGGGACTCGCTCTTTCGGATCGCCTCGCTCACCAAGCCGGTGACGGCGGCAGGGCTGCTGATGCTCGTGGACGACGGCCGGGTCGCCCTGGACGATCCGGTGGAGCGGTGGCTGCCGGAGCTGGCGAAGCCGGTGGTCGTGCGGACCCCGTCCGCTCCCGTGGCCGACGTGGTCCCCGCGGACCGGCCGATCACGGTGGAGGACCTGCTCGGTTCACGCACCGGCTGGGGCTTCCCGTCGGACTTCTCGCTGCCGGCGGTCGAGGCGCTGTTCGAGGTGCAGAAGGACGGCCGCGCCCCGCGGGCCTACCCCGCCCCGGACGTCTGGCTGGCCGACCTGGCCCGCGTGCCGCTGCTGTACCAGCCGGGCGAGGCCTGGCTCTACGGCACCTCGTCCGACCTCCAGGGCGTGCTGATCGCGCGCGTGTCGGGCCGTACGTTGCCGGAGTTCCTGGCCGAGCGGGTCTTCGAGCCGCTGGGGATGCGGGACACGGCGTTCGAGGTGCCGGCGGCGAAGCGGGACCGGTTCACCTCGTACTACCGCCGGGGTGCCGACCGCACGCTGGAGCTCGCGGACGCCCCGGACGGCGACTGGAGCCGGGTCCCCGCGTTTCCCTCCGGCGGGGGCGGGCTCGCCTCGACGGCCGGCGACTGGCTGCGCTTCGCCCGCATGCTGCTGGCCGGCGGCCAGGCGCACGGCCGCCGGTTGCTCTCCCCGGCGTCGGTGGGCCGGATGACGAGCAATCACCTCAGCGCCCGCCAGCGGGAGATCGGCCGGCTCTTCCTGGAGGGGCAGGGCTGGGGCTACGGCGGCCAGGTCGACGTCACCCCGGACGAGCCCTGGAACGTGCCCGGCCGTTACGGCTGGGTCGGCGGTACCGGCACCACCGCCCACCTCGTCCCGGCCACCGGGGCGGTCGCGGTCCTGCTCACCCAGGTCGCGATGGCCGATCCCACCCCGACCCCGCTGATGCGGGACTTCTGGCGGGTCACGGCGTGAGGGCCCGGAGCCGGGAGGCCCCGCCCCTACGGGGTCTCCCCCGCCGCCGTCACCGTGCAGGTGAGCCGAGCCCGCGTATCAGCAGCTCCACCACGACCCGGAACTCCTCGTCGATGCCGGGGGCGGTCCACTCCCGGGCGTAGCACGGGTCGTGGAAGCGGCCGGTGGCCTGGAAGACGGCCCGGGCGGCCGGGGCCGGGTCGGGTACGCGGAAGGCACCCGACTCGGTCCCGGCGGCGATGATCCGGGTGAGCTGTGCGGTCAGGTCGGTGATGTGCTCGCCGACGACCGTGCCGTTCTCGTCGGTCAGCACCGTATAGGTGGCGAACAGTTCGGGGTCGTCGCCGGCCTTGTGCCGCTTGGCCTCGAACAGGGCGGCCAGCCACGCCCGCAGCCGCTCCTCGGGGCTGCCGTCGGCGGCGGCGATCCCGGCGAGCTTCTGCGACGTGCGGTCCAGCCAGCGCTTGGTGACGGCCTCCCGCAGCGCCGCCTTGGTCCGGAAGTGCCGGTAGACACTGCCGTGGCTGACGCCGAGCGCACGGGCCACGTCGACCACCGTTGCCTTGGCCGGGCCATGGCGGCGCAGCACTTCCTCGGTCGCTTCGAGGATGCGCTCGGCGGTCAGGATCTCGCTGGTCGGTGCCATGTTCTAGACCGTACCGGGCGGTGGCGTCAGTGCTCGCTGTCGAGGTGTGCCATCTGCGCGCTCGGGTAGCGGTCGCCGGCCGCCGCGTCCGCCGGGACGGCCTCCTCGATCGCCGCCAGGTCGGCCGCGTCCAGGGTCACGTCCAGCGCGCCCAGCGACTCGGCCAGCCGCTCGCGGGTGCGGGCGCCGACCAGCGGCACGATGTCCTCGCCACGGGAGAGCACCCAGGCGATGGCGGTCTGCGCCACCGTCACGCCCTTCTGCTCGGCGATCTTGCGCAGGGCGTCGACGAGGTTCAGGTTGTGCTGGAGGTTGTCGCCCTGGAAGCGGGGCGAGTGGGCGCGGAAGTCGCTCGCGGCCAGCTGCCGGTCGCGGGAGAAGTGGCCGGAGATCAAGCCCCGGGAGAGCACGCCGTAGGCGGTGACGCCGATGCCCAGCTCGCGGGTGGTGGGCAGGATCTCCTGCTCGATGCCGCGCGAGATGAGCGAGTACTCGATCTGCAGGTCGGCGATCGGGGCGGTGGCGGCGGCCCGGCGGATGGTCTCGGCGCCGACCTCGCTGAGGCCGACGTGGCGCACGTACCCCTTCTCGATGAGTTCGGTGATCGCGCCGACGGTCTCCTCGATCGGCACGTCCGGGTCGAGGCGGGCGATCCGGTAGACGTCGATGTGGTCGACGCCGAGGCGCTGCAGGGAGTAGGCGGCGAAGTTCTTCACGGCGGCGGGGCGGCCGTCGTACCCGCTCCAGTTGCCGTCGGGGTCGCGCAGGGCGCCGAACTTCACGCTGACCAGCGCCTGCTCGCGCCGGGCGGCCGGGGCACCGCGCAGGGCCTCGCCGATGAGCATCTCGTTGTGACCCATGGCGTAGAAGTCACCCGTGTCCAGCAGGGTCACCCCCGCCTCCAGGGCGGCGTGGACGGTCGCGATGGACTCGGCGCGGTCGACGTCGCCGTAGAGGGCGGACATGCCCATGCAGCCGAGGCCGAGGGCGGAGACCTGGGGGCCGGTGGTTCCGAGGGTTCGGGTTCGCATCGTCATGCCTCCACCCTGCCATGACAGCTGACAGATTTCAATATCTGTCATTCCATCTCTGTAACCCGCACCCGAAGCGGATCTGGTCCAGACCTATTGACTAAAGGTCTGGACCACGCGCACTGTCGTGGGTGCGAACTGTCATGCCTACGACACCTCACCGCACCCCCACCGGGAGGCCCGCGTGCTCCGCCGCACCCTGCGACTGCTCACCGCCGCCGTCACCACGGCCGTCCTCGCCCCGCTCGCGATCGCCACCGCGCCCACCGCCTCCGCCGCCGACACCTGCGCGGTGAAGTCACGGCCGGCCGGCAAGGTGCTCCAGGGCTACTGGGAGAACTGGGACGGCTCCGCCAACGGGGTCCACCCACCCTTCGGCTGGACCCCGATCACCGACTCCCACATCTCCGCCCACGGCTACAACGTGGTCGACGCCGCCTTCCCGGTGATCCGTTCGGACGGCACGGCCCTGTGGGAGGACGGCATGGATTCCGGCGTCAAGGTGGCCACGCCCGCCGAGATGTGCCAGGCCAAGGCATCCGGACAGACGATCCTTCTCTCCATCGGCGGCGCGGCGGCCGGCATCGACCTGTCGTCCTCGGCCGTCGCCGACCGCTTCGTGGCGACCATCGTGCCGATCCTGAAGAAGTACAACTTCGACGGCATCGACATAGACATCGAGACGGGCCTGGTGGGCAGCGGGAACATCGGCCAACTCTCCACCTCCCAGGCCAACCTGATCCGGATCATCGACGGGATCCTCGCCCGGATGCCGTCGAACTTCGGCCTGACGATGGCCCCGGAGACCGCGTACGTCACCGGCGGCAGCATCACCTACGGCTCGATCTGGGGCGCGTACCTGCCGGTCGTCAAGAAGTACGCGGACAACGGCCGGCTGTGGTGGCTGAACATGCAGTACTACAACGGCAGCATGTACGGCTGCTCCGGCGACTCCTACGCGGCGGGCACGGTGCAGGGCTTCACCGCCCAGACCGACTGCCTGGACAAGGGCCTGGTGGTGCAGGGCACGACGATCAGGGTGCCCTATGACAAGCAGGTTCCGGGCCTGCCCGCCCAGCCGGGCGCGGGCGGCGGCTACCTGTCACCCTCGCTGGTCTCCCAGGCCTGGAGGCACTACGGCACCTCGCTCAAGGGCCTGATGACCTGGTCGCTCAACTGGGACGGCTCGAAGAACTGGACCTTCGGCGACAACGTCAAGGCACTGCAGGGCCGTTGAGCCGGCCCCGGGCCGCGACCGGGTCGGCGCGGTGGGCACCGGCGGCCGTCTCAGGCCGGCGGTTCGACCAGGGCCCTGATGGCCGGCCGGAGCAGGGCGGCGATGCGGTCGACCGGGGCGTCACGAAGCGGGGTCAGGCCGAGGAGCTGGTGGCCGATGGTGACGCCCAGCAAGGCGGTGACGACCAGCGCGGCGCGCAGCTCGGGGTCCTCGGGCACGGGCAGCGCGCCGCCGATGCCGGCGATCTGCCGGCCCAGGGTGTCCCGGACCTGATCGGCCGCCGCCGGATCGGTGAGCATGGAGCGCATCATCGCCAGCGCGCCCTCGGGAAGGCCGCCCAGCTTGAGGCCGAGCGTGCCCAGCAGTTGCTCGACGAGCGCGTCCGTGTCGGTGGCCGTCGGCAGCGCGGGGAACGTCTGCACGGCCCGGGTGAACAGCTCGCGCTTGGAGCCGAAGTACTGCATGACCAGTGCGGGGTCGACGCTCGCCGCCGTCGCCACGGCCCGGATGGTGGTGCGATCGAAGCCCTTCTCGGCGAACAGCTCCCGGGCGCGCTCCAGGATGCGCGCCTCGGTGGCTCGGCGGCGGTCGGCGCGGGACTGGTGAGGGGTGGACACGAATTCACTCTACAGCCGTTGACCGACGCTCCGGACGGCCCCTACGGTGACTGGGTCAACATCTGTTGAGTGAATGGAGTGATCCGTCGTGCCGGACCTGGACACACCTGCCGTCCGCACCCCTCGCGAGGTGCTGGCCCGCTATTACCGAGCCATGCTCGACAAGTCCGCGGACGATCTCGCCGACCTGTATGCGGTGGACGCGGTGCACGAGTTCCCGTTCATCTCTCCCGGCTTTCCCCCACGCTTCGAGGGGCGCGAGGCGGTGCGGGCGGGATACCGGGCGGCCTGGGACGCGAGCCCCGCCGAGGTGCGGGAGATCAAGCGGATCGCGGCCTACGGGACCGAGGATCCGGGCGTGCTCGTCGCGGAACATGTCGTGGTGGGGACGATGCCCGGCGGGCAGACCACCTTCACCGTCCCCGGCCTCCTGATCCTCCACGTCCGGGGTGGGCTGCTCACCCGGGTCCGCGACTACATGGACGGCTCGGGCGTCGCCGCGGCGAGGGCATGAACACCAAAAGGCCCACCCACCGGCCCGAGCTTCGGTCCGGTGGGTGGGCGGAAAAGAGCTGACCGGCGTCAGCAGCCCAGCAGGCGGCTGGCCAGGTAACCCTCGATCTGGTCCAGGGACACGCGCTCCTGCTTCATGGAGTCCCGCTCGCGCACGGTGACGGCGTTGTCCTCGAGCGTGTCGAAGTCGACGGTCACGCAGTACGGCGTACCGATCTCGTCCTGACGACGGTAACGGCGGCCGATGGCGCCGGCGTCGTCGAAGTCGATGTTCCAGTTCTGCCGCAGCGCCTGGGCGAGACCCTTGGCCTTGGGCGACAGCTCGGGGTTGCGGGACAACGGGAGCACCGCGACCTTCACCGGGGCGAGGCGGTGGTCGAGGCGCAGCACCGTGCGCTTCTCCATCTTGCCCTTGGCGTTCGGCGCCTCGTCCTCGACGTAGGCGTCGAGGAGGAAGGCCAGCATGGTGCGGCCGACACCCGCCGCCGGCTCGATGACGTACGGCGTCCAGCGCTCGCCGGCCTCCTGGTCGAAGTAGGAGAGGTCCTGGCCGGAGGCCTTGGAGTGGGCGCCGAGGTCGTAGTCGGTGCGGTTGGCGACACCCTCCAGCTCGCCCCACTCGCTGCCGCCGAACTGGAAGCGGTACTCGATGTCGGCGGTGCGCTTGGAGTAGTGGGAGAGCTTCTCCTTCGGGTGCTCGAACCAGCGCATGTTCTCCTCACGGAGACCCAGGCCGGTGTACCAGTTCCAGCGCTGCTCCATCCAGTACTCCTGCCACTTCTCGTCCTCGCCCGGCTTGACGAAGAACTCCATCTCCATCTGCTCGAACTCGCGGGTGCGGAAGATGAAGTTGCCGGGCGTGATCTCGTTGCGGAAGGACTTGCCCATCTGCGCGATGCCGAACGGCGGCTTGCGGCGCGAGGTGGTCTGCACCTGGGCGAAGTTGGTGAAGATGCCCTGGGCGGTCTCCGGGCGCAGGTAGGCGACGGAGCCGGAGTCCTGGGTCGGGCCGAGGTGCGTCGACAGCAGACCGGAGAACTGCTTGGGCTCGGTGAACTGGCCCTTGTTGCCGCAGTTCGGGCAGTTGATGTCGGCCAGGCCGTTCGCCGGGGCGTGGCCCTTCTTGTCCTCGTACGCCTCCTCGAGGTGGTCGGCGCGGAACCGCTTGTGACACGAGGTGCACTCGGTCAGCGGGTCCGTGAACGTGGCGACGTGGCCGGAGGCGACCCAGACCTCGGAGGCCAGGATGACGGACGAGTCGATACCGACCACGTCCTCGCGCGACGTCACCATGTAGCGCCACCACTGACGCTTGATGTTCTCCTTGAGCTCGACACCCAGCGGTCCGTAGTCCCAGGCGGCACGCTGACCGCCGTAGATCTCACTGCACGGGAAAACGAAGCCACGGCGCTTGCTCAGGCTGACGATGGTGTCGATCTTGTCGGCGGCCACGGTGCTCTCTTCATTACGACGACGGGCGTTGAAGCGAGATGCTTCCAGCGAATGATTCAGGTTACCGGCGCAGGCTCCCCGACGGCCAAATCGGCCCCTGCCTACGGCCCTCACCGGCGGTTGTTGACAACGGTTTCCATATTTGTTGAAAATGACTGTCATGAACGAACGACGACGTCTCATACCCGCCGCCGCGGTCACCGCGGTCACCGCTCTCGGGATCGGCACCCTCTCCGCCTGCTCCGGTGCCGGCGCGGCAGCCGGAAACACCGGCCGGTTCGACGTCGTCGCGTCCTTCTACCCGATGGCCTTCCTCGCCGAGCGGATCGGCGGCGGCCACGTCCACGTCACCACTCTCACCTCCCCCGGCCAGGAACCGCACGACCTGGAGCTCAGCCCCAGGCAGATCGCCGCGCTCGAGGACTCCGACGCGGTCCTGTACCTGAAGAACCTCCAGCCCTCCGTCGACAAGGCGGTGGCCCAGTCCCCGCTCAGGACGAAGATCGACGCCGCCTCCCTCACCACGCTGGAGAACCACGGCAACGAGGTCGGTGGGCACGCGGCCGCGCACGACGCCCACGACAACGAGGGCTCCACGGGCAAGGACCCGCACATCTGGCTCGACCCGGTGCGCTACGCCCAGGTCGCCGAGGGCGTCGGCAAGGCCTTCGAGAAGGCGGACCCGGAGCACGCGGCCGACTACCGGAAGAACACCGCGGACCTGGTCAGCAAGCTGAACGACCTGGACAAGCGGTTCAGGGCCGGCCTCGCCGGCAGCAGGAACAAGGTCTTCATCACCACGCACGCCGCCTTCGGCTACCTCGCCGAGCGCTACGGCCTCACCGAGGAGGCCATCAGCGGCCTCGACCCCGAGTCGGAACCCAGCGCCGCGCGCGTGAAGGACCTGGAGAAGACGGCCGGGGCCGACGGTGTGACCACCGTCTTCTACGAGACGCTCGTCAGCGACAAGACCGCGAGGACCATCGCGGGCGACGCGGGCCTCAGGACGGACGTCCTCGACCCGATCGAGGGCATCACCGGCAAGTCCCGCGGCAAGGACTACTTCTCGGTCCAGGAAGCCAACCTCAAGGCGCTCCAGCAGGCGCTGGGTGCCAAATGACCGGCAGGGAGGGCAGGACCATGGGCGAACCCGTCATAGCCTTGCGCGGAGTGAGCGCCGAACTCGGCGCGCGTCCCGTGCTCCGCGGCATCGATCTCACCGTCGGCCGCGGCGAGGTCGTCGCGCTGCTCGGCGCCAACGGCTCCGGCAAGTCGACGGCCGTACGGAGCGTCATCGGCCAGGTGCCCGTCAGTTCCGGCACCGTCGAACTGTTCGGCACCCCGCGCCGGTCCTTCCGCGACTGGGCGCGGGTGGGCTACGTACCGCAGCGCACCACCGCCGCGGGCGGGGTCCCGTCGACGGTGACCGAGATCGTCTCCTCCGGCCGGCTCTCCCGCACCCGCTTCGGCGTGTTCCGCAAGAGCGACCGGGAGGCCGTGCACCGGGCCCTGGAGCTGGTCGGCATGGCGGACCGCGCCAAGGACTCGGCGAGCGCCCTCTCCGGCGGCCAGCACCAACGGGTGCTGATCGCCCGCGCGCTGGTCGCCGAGCCCGAACTGCTGATCATGGACGAGCCGATGGCGGGCGTCGACCTGGCCAGCCAGGAGGTGCTCGCGCGGACCCTGAAGCAGCAGGTGGAAACCGGCGCGACCGTCCTTCTCGTGCTGCACGAGCTGGGCCCGCTGGAGCCCCTGATCGACCGGGCGGTCGTCCTGCGCGACGGCTGCGTCCTGCACGACGGCCCGCCCCCGCGGGCGGTCGGCCAGCACGCCCTGCCCGGCCACGACCACGTACACCCGCACGCACCGGCGGGCACCGAACCGATCCGCACGGGACTGCTGAGCTGATGGACTTCCTGAACTACGCCTTCATGCAGCGGGCGCTGCTCGCGGCCGTGCTGGTCGGCATCACCGCGCCCGCGGTCGGCATCTACCTGGTCCAGCGCCGCCAGGCCCTGATGGGCGACGGCATCGGGCACGTGGCCATGACGGGCGTCGGCCTCGGCTTCCTGCTGTCCACGTCCCCCGTGTGGATGGCGACGGCCGTCTCGGTGCTCGGCGCGGTCCTGATGGAACTGATCCGCTGGTACGGCAGGACGCGCGGCGACATCGCCCTCGCCATGCTCTTCTACGGCGGCATGGCCGGCGGTGTGATGCTGATCAACCTGGCGCCGGGCGGCTCCAACGCCAACCTGACGTCGTACCTGTTCGGCTCCCTGTCGACGGTGGCGCAGTCTGATGTGACCGCGATCTGCGTGCTCGCCGCGTTCGTGCTGCTGGTCACGCTGGGCCTGCGCCGCCAGTTGTTCGCGGTCAGCCAGGACGAGGAGTTCGCGCGGGTCACGGGCCTGCCGGTGCGCGCGCTGAACCTGCTCACGGCGGTGACCGCCGCGGTGACGGTGACCGTCGCGATGCGGGTGGTCGGCCTGCTGCTGGTGTCCGCGCTGATGGTCGTGCCGGTGGCGGCGGCCCAGCAGCTCAGCCGGAGTTTCACGGCGACGTTCGTGATCGCCGTCGCGATCGGCGTGGCCGTGACCGTCAGCGGTACGATCACGTCGTACTACCAGGACGTTCCGCCCGGTGCGACGATCGTCCTGCTGACCATCGCCGCGTTCGTCGCGCTGACGGCCCTGGCCACCCCGCTGGCCCGCCGACGCGCCCGCGCGGCAGCCGCCGCACAGCCCGCCGGGGACCCTGCGGAGTGCTCTATTCCGGCCACGCGGGGAGCCGGGGACGAGGCCGGCGTCTGACCGCGCACAGCCCGGACTGGCACAATGGCCCGGGCAGACCCCAGACGTGAGCCCCGAGAAGCGCTCCGCAGGGCGAACGAGCCACCGAAGGAGGCAACCGGTGACGACCGCTGGACCGCCCGTGAAGGGCCGCGCGACGCGGCAGCGTGCAGCCGTGGCGGCGGCCCTGGACGAGGTCGACGAGTTCCGCAGCGCGCAGGAACTGCACGACATGCTCAAGCACAAGGGCGACTCGGTCGGGCTCACCACCGTCTACCGCACCCTCCAGTCCCTCGCCGAGGCCGGCGAGGTCGACGTCCTGCGCACGTCCGACGGCGAGTCGGTCTACCGCCGCTGCTCGTCCGGCGAACACCACCACCACCTGGTCTGCCGCGCCTGCGGCAAGGCGGTGGAGGTGGAGGGCCCGGCGGTGGAGAAGTGGGCGGAGGCGATCGCCTCCGAACACGGCTATGTGAACGTGGCTCACACGGTGGAGATCTTCGGCACCTGCGCGGAGTGCGCCGCGGGTTGAGCCGTTGCCCGCCATCGGGGCACGGCCAGTCACCGTCTGCGGGCCCGTCGTGGCCGCTCGCGCAGCTCCCCGCGCCCCAGCCTCAGCTTCGCCCGAAGCAGCGCTCCAGCTCGTCCAGGTCGTAGAAGGCGCTGCCCTTGGCGATCGGTCGGCAGCCCGCCTTGAACGGGGTCTCCCGCTCGTCGTGGAGCATGCGGACCAGGTAGCGGTTGCCGTTCTTGAAGACGTCCCACTGGATGTTCGCGCCCAGCGGGGAGACGGCGGCGCCGCGCCACGGGTTGTCCGTGTACGTGTACGGCTCGTCCGGGTCGGCCGGCTCGGTGCTGCCGGGCAGGCCCATCAGCGCGGCCAGCGGGATGATCTCTTCGGCGTGGGTGAAGCGCAGCTCGGCACCGAGGTCGCTGGTGCCGGCACGCTTGGCCTCCACCTGCTTGAAGAGCTCGTCGAGAAGAACGCCCGCCATCTTGTAGGTGATGTCGCTGTCGGCGAAGCCGGGGCCCTTCTCGTAGAAGTCCTCGGCGTCCCCGAGATAGCCGAACCAGGCCGCGTCCGTACGGAAGATGTAGCGCTCCATGCCCCAGCCCGCACCGCCCGGGCTCTCCTCGCGCATCGCGGGGGCGATGGCGTACAGGTTGTAGACGGCCTGGGCGGCGCCGGCCTGGTCGGGGATCTGCTCGACGAAGGAGTCCTTGAAGATCCCGCGCAGGACACCGCGAGCGGCCTGCCGCGTCCTGGGCTGGTCGGTGATGCCGCTCAGGGTGTCCTTGAGGCGCTGGTCGTTCGCGATGTAGTCGCGGTAGGCGGCGCCGCCCGCCGCCTTGTGGAAGTACAGCAGGTCCTTGTCGGTGCGGGCCGGCCCGATCGACGGCTCGAGCGCCGGGTCGGCGTCGGCGAGGGCGCCCGCGAACACGTTGCCGCTGTCCACGGCCCGCCCCTGCCCGGAGCTGACCACGTCGATCTTCTCGCCCTGGTCGGCGATCTCCGCGAACAGCGACGGCAGCCGCCGCTCCATGCGCACGGCCGTGTCCGCCAGCTCCTGCTTGCCGCGCCCGCTGAGGCTGCCGTAGCCGACGTTCGCCATGGCGGCCCGCAGGGCGCGGACCTTCGGCCCGAACTCCTCGCCCGTGCCGGTCAGTTGATCATCGGCCTCGGCCTTGTCCCACAGCGCGAGGATCAGGTCGCCGTCCTCGCTGTCGGTGGCCGCGCGGGAGCCGTGCCGTGAGACGTTCTCCGTGAAGACGGGGACGAAGCCGGCCGGGGCCTTCTGGTACTCGCGCGGGTTCTGCCGGGGCGCGTACGGCGCCTTCGTGCCGTAGCTCTCGCGGTGGGCGGAGCCGTCGCCCGCGTGGGCGGGCAGCGCGGTGAGCAGCAGGGCGCCGAGGGCGAGGACCGGGGTGAGACGTCTCATGAGTTCCGCATCCTCGGCGGCCCGCGTGAACCACCGGTGACCGGCAGGTGACCGGCTCGGGCGATCGGCTCAGGTGTCCGACTCGCCCCTCATGGCCAGCAGCTCCTCGTTCGGGATCGCCCCGCCGAACCGCCGGTCGCGGGAGGCGAATTCGATGCAGGCCCGCCACAGGTCGCGCCGGTCGAAGTCGGGCCACAGCACGTCCTGGAAGACCATCTCGGCGTACGCGCTCTGCCAGAGCAGGTAGTTGGAGGTGCGCTGCTCACCACTGGGGCGCAGGAACAGGTCGACGTCCGGCATGTCCGGGTAGTACAGGTACTTCGCGAGGGTCTTCTCGTTGACCTTCGACGGGTCGAGACGGCCCGCCTTCACATCCTCGGCGAGGGCCTTGGCGGCGTCGGCGATCTCGGCGCGGCCGCCGTAGTTCATGCAGAAGTAGAGCGTGAGCAGATCGTTGCCCTTGGTCTGCTCCTGGGCGATCTGCAGCTCCTTGGCGACCGACTTCCACAGCTTGGGCATGCGGCCCACCCAGCGCACCCGGATGCCGAGTTCGTCGAGCTGGTCGCGGGTCTTGCGGATGAAGTCGCGGTTGAAGTTCATCAGGAAGCGGACCTCGTCGGGCGAACGCTTCCAGTTCTCGGTGGAGAAGGCGTACAGCGAGATGTTGCGCACGCCGATCTCGATGGAACCCTGGAGGACGTCGAGCACCCGCTCGGCACCCACCTTGTGCCCCTCGGTCCGGGGCAGCCCGCGCTCCTTGGCCCAGCGGCCGTTGCCGTCCATCACGATCGCCACGTGGTTCGGGACCAGCTCGCCGGGGAGCTTCGGCGCACGGGCACCCGACGGGTGCGGCTCCGGCGCCTTGTTCTCGCGCCGCTGGCGCCCGAGGATCCCGCGTACCACCATGTGCTTCTCGTCTCCCTCTGCGATCTACGGGTTTCGCTACGACTTCTCGACGTACCGGAGCGAGCGCAGTCCGCGCTCCAGATGCCAGTGCAGGTAGGCGGACACCAGCCCGCTGCCCTCCCGGACGTACCGCGGCTCGCACGCGTCCGCCGTCTCCCAGTCTCCCGTAAGCAGCGCCCCGAGCAGTACCAGGGTCTGCGGGGACGGTACGACACTGCCGGGCACCCGGCAGTCGACGCAGACGGAGCCGCCCGAGGCGACCGAGAAGAAGCGGTTCGGGCCGGGCATGCCGCACTTCGCGCAGTCGGTGAAGGTGGGGGCGTAGCCGTTGACGGCGAGGGAGCGCAGCAGGAAGGCGTCGAGGACGAGGTGCGGCGCGTGCTCACCCCGGGCGAGCGTCCGCAGCGCCCCCACCAGCAGCAGGTACTGCTGCACCGCGGGCTCGCCCTCATGATCGGTGAACCGCTCGGCGGTCTCCAGCATGGCCGTGCCGGCGGTGTAGCGGGCGTAGTCGGTGACGATCCCGCCGCCGTACGGGGCGATGGTCTCGCTCTGCGTGCACAGCGGCAGCCCGCGCCCGACCAGCTCGCTGCCCCGCGCGAAGAACTGCACGTCCACGTGGGAGAAGGGCTCCAGCCGGGCCCCGAACTTCGACTTGGTCCGCCGCACGCCCCGGGCAACGGCCCGCACCCGCCCGTGACCGCGGGTGAGCAACGTGATGATCCGGTCCGCCTCACCCAGCTTCTGGGTGCGCAGCACGATGCCGTCGTCGCGGAACAGACTCATGGCCCCATTCTCGCCCATGCCGGAAGCGGCGGAGGCGTCAGTCTCAAGGCACCTCACCGCGACTGCGGGCGTCGGCGTGCGCCGTCTCCGCGCTGAGCCGCTCGGCGGGGGTCGCCTGGCGCACGGCACCGGGCTCGGCGTCCCACTCCCTGCCTCCGCCGTACGGTCTCAGCTGGACGTAGGGGCCCTCGTGCCCCATCACGATCCCGACCCGCCCCGTACGGGTGTCCACGACGTGACTGCCGATGGGTGGCTTCATCGCGACACCCCCGCCGGGGCCGCCGCGGAACATCGCCCCGATTCCACGAGTGACGGCAGAATGACTCCGCTCCTTTCGAGAGCCGGCCGCAATTCCTCCAACGTCTCCTCCGCCTCCTCGACACCCAACGCCGAGTGTGTGGTCCGTAGCGCCCTCACCGTGCTCCCCTTCCTTTTCGAGTTTCACGCTTCACACACCCGGAGTGACGGTCCACCTCTACACTCGGCAGGAGTCTGCGCCCTACAAGTACCAAACAGGCCACCGGGATTGGCTTTGGTCAGCGATTCGCGGCCGGCGGCCCAGGAGCATGACGTTCGGCAGTTCCGTTCCACCCCGCAGTCGGCACAAAGGCCCGTCTGCGGGCCTGCCCTCGATGCCTGAAGGTGGGTGCGCGACCGGGCGAAGGAGCGGGTGGAGGCCTCGGGCAACTGCGCTTTTCGCCCTTTCGGCTCGGCGGTGAGGTCTTCAGCGAGGCATTCCCGTTGGTCGCCTTCACCGTCCGGTTGAGGCTGCGCCATTCGTGTGTGCTCTCTTGACCGTCCCCAGGGGCCCTCCTATGGTCGCGCTACCGATCAGACGTAGGACGTGGGACGTCGTACCTCCGCCCCTTCTTCCTCCCGCCCCCTCCCTCCTCCCTTCTCCCACCCCAGGAGGACCCCGTGCGCGACGACGTGACCCCCGACCTGCCGGCGCCGCGCCGCCGGCAGCTCCTCAAGTACACCGGCGCACTCGGCGCGGCCGCCCTCCTGCCGCCCGCGCTGGCCGGCTGTTCCGCCGGGCCGGAGTCCACGAACGACACCGGGCACGGGGGCAGCGGCAAGGACCGCACGCTGACCGCGGTGATCGGGTACGGCAACGACGGCAGCTGGGACCCGACGCAGACGGCGTCGGCGTTCGCGATGGCTGCCAACAACCACGTCTACGAGGGGCTGCTGGACACCGATCCGATCTCCCGGGTGCCGTACCCGGCGCTCGGCACACAGGTGCCGAAGGACCCGAACGCCACCACCTGGCGGTTCACCCTGCGCTCGGGCGCGACCTTCCACGACGGCGAGCCCGTCACCGCCGACGACGTCGTGTTCGTCTTCGACCGGATACTGGATCCGCACACCCAGACCCTCGCCAAGGGTTTCTTCGCGAGCTGGCTGGAGGGCGTCAGGAAGGTCGACGCACGCACGGTCGAGCTGGTACTCGGGTTCCCGTTCCCGGACGGGCTTTCACGGCTCACCCTGGCCAAGATCATGCCGAAGCACGTGTTCTCCCGGCCCGGCGCCTGGGACGACGCGATCAAGGGACTGGCGGTGGGCTCGGGGCCGTACCGGCAGACCGCGCACCACCCGAAGTCCAACACCACCTTCGAGGCCTTCGCCGCCTACAACGGCCCGCGCAGGCCCGCCTTCAAGCGGATGAACTGGCTGACGATCGTGGACGCCGCTCCGCGCGTCGCCAAGATCTCGGGGACCGGCGCGGGCGCCCAGATCGCCGACAACATCCCCTACGCCAACATCCCCCGTCTGGAACAGGGCGGTCTGAAGGTCGTGGGCGGCGCCGGGATGAACAACCTCTTCCTGATGTTCAACACCCGGCACAAGCCCTTCGACGACGTGCGGGTCCGCCAGGCCCTGCACTACGCCATCGACACCGGGAAAATGGTGCGGGTCGCGCTCAAGGGGCACGGGAAGCCCGCGACATCGTTCCTCGACGAGGGCAATCCCAGCCACCGGCGGGCCAGGACCGTGTACGGCTACGACCCCGCCAAGGCGAAGGCGCTGCTGCGGGCCGCCGGGGTCAGGGACCTCAAGGTCGAGATCCTCGCCGTGAACGTCAGCTGGATCGTGGACTGCCTGCCGACCATCAAGTCCTCCTGGGACGCGATCGGCGTGGAGACGACCCTGGCGCCGCAGGAGACCACGGCCGTGTTCACCAAAATGGACCAGAAGCAGGACTACCAGGTGGTGGCGGCGGCCTCCAACCCGAATCAGTTCGGGCTGGACGCCGATCTGATCATGCACTACAACTACGGGCCCCAGAACCTGTGGATGCGGTACACCCGGTGGGCGGGCCATCCGGTCGCCGAGCGGCTCTTCAAGGACATGGACCGGGCGACCCGGGAGCCGGATCCGGCGAAGAAGAAGGCGATGGTGCAGGACTACATCGACGTCGTCGCCGAGCAGGCCGTGCTGTATCCGGTGGTGCACAACGAGCTGATGACCGCCTGGGACCCGCGTCGGCTCACCGGCATAAGGGCGCAGCCCTACCCGGGCGTCAACCTCCTCCAGGCGCAGTGGGCCTGACGGCATGACCGTCGTCGTACGGATCCTGCTCCGCCGTATCGCCCTGCTCGTGCCGCTGCTGCTGGGGATCGTGCTGTTCGTGTTCCTGGTGATGCGGTTCTCGGACGTGGACCCGGCGTCCGCGTTCTTCCAGGGTGCCAATCCGACGCCCCGGCAGCTGCACGACTTCCGGGAGCGCAACGGACTGCTGGATCCGCTGCCCGTGCGGTACGCCCACTTCGTCGGTGACCTGCTCCACGGTGACCTGGGCACCAGCGTCCTGACCCGCGCCCCGGTCGTCGACCAGGTCACCACCGCGCTGCCGCTCACCCTTCAGCTGACCTTCCTGGGCCTCGGCATCGCGGTGGTGCTGGCGCTGCTCGGCGGGGTTACGGCGGCCGTGTACCGGGACCGGCTGCCGGACCAGGTCATCCGGGTGGTCTCGCTGGTCGGGGTCGCCGCGCCCGGGTTCTGGCTGGCGCTGCTGATGATCCAGTACCTGGCGGTGGACCGTGGCTGGTTCCCGACCGGCGGATACATCAATCCGGCCGACTCCGTCACCGGCTGGCTGAAGACCATGGCCCTGCCCGCTTTCGCCCTCTCGCTGCCGGTGGCCGCACAGCTGACCCGGATCGTGCGGACGTCGGTGGTGGAGGAACTGGACAAGGACTACGTCCGTACGGCGGTCGGGAGCGGGCTGCCGCCCCGGGTGGTGGTCGGCCGGAACGTCCTCAGGAACGCCCTGGTCAATCCCCTGACCGTGCTCGGTCTGCGGGTCGGCTACCTCCTCGGCGGTGCCGTCGTCATCGAGACGATCTTCTCGCTGCCCGGCATGGGCAAGCTGATGATCGACGCCGTGCAGAACGGTGACCCGGCGGTGGTGCAGGGGGTCGTCCTGACCACGGCCACCGGGTTCGTCGTCGTCAACCTCGTCATCGACATCCTCTATCTGCTCGTCAATCCACGTCTGAGGGCGGCCTGATGGTCACGCGCGCGAGCCTCACCGAGCGGCTCTCCCGGCCCGGCGTCCGGCTGCGGGGGTGGCGCCGGCTGCCGCCGCTGCCGAAGGCCGCCGTCTGTTTTCTGGTCCTGGTGGTCCTGGTCGCCGTACTCGCCCCGCTGCTCGCCCCGGACGACCCGCTCGACCAGCAGGACCCGGTCGGCGGCACCGGGCACCCGTCCGCCGGGCACTGGATGGGGCAGGACAGTCTCGGCCGGGACATCCTCAGCCGGCTGATGCACGGTGCCCGCTGGTCGCTGGCGATCGGGCTGGGCGCGACCGGGCTGGCCCTGGTCGTCGGGGCGCTCGTCGGGGCCCTCGCCGCCACCTCCCGCAAGGCCGTGGACGAGACGCTGATGCGCTGCCTGGACGTGGTGATGGCGTTTCCCGGCATCGCGCTGGCGGCCGTGCTGGTCGCCGTGTTCGGCGGCGGGATCGGGGTGCTGATCTGCGCGATCGCCTTCCTGTTCACCCCGCCGGTGGCCCGGGTGGTGCGGGCCAACGTGCTCGACCAGTACGGCGAGGACTACGTCACGGCGGAACGGGTCATCGGCGCCCGTACCCCGCACATCGTGCTGCGGCACGTGGCCGTCAACTGTGCCGCTCCGGTGCTGGTGTTCTGCACGGTGCAGGTCGCCGAGGCCATCGTGTTCGAGGCGTCGCTGTCCTTCATCGGCGCGGGCGTCCGGCCCCCGGACCCGTCCTGGGGCAGTGTCATCGCCGACGGCAAGAACATGGTGCTGACCGGCGGCTGGTGGGCGACCGTCTTTCCCGGGCTGCTGATCCTGCTCACCGTGCTGTCGCTGAACATCCTCTCCGAGGGTGTGTCCGACGCCTGGGCGGCACCGGCGCCGCGGGACGTCGAGGCGCCGGACGACCACCTGGAGACCCCGGAGCCCGGCACCGGTGAGGTGCTTTCGCTCCCCGGCCTGGCCGAGGCCGCCCGGCGGCTGCGCTCCCGGGCCCGGCCGCTGCCCGACCGGAGCGGTCAGCCGGTGCTCGCCGTGGAGAACCTCGCCATCGGCTTCCCGGAACGGCACCGGGGCGTGGACATCGTCGACGGTGTCAGCTTCGAGGTGCACCCCGGTGAGGTGCTGGGGCTGGTGGGCGAGTCGGGCTGCGGGAAGTCACTGACCGCGCTGACCGTCATGGGGCTCCAGCCGAAGGACGCCCGGATCCGCGGACAGGTGCGCTTCCGGCAGCGGGACCTGCTCGCCGAGCCGATGCGGGTACGGCGCCGGCTGCTGGGCCGCGAGATGGCGATGGTCTACCAGGACGCCCTGTCCTCGCTGAACCCGGCGATGACCATCCGCGCCCAGCTGGGACAGCTGGTCCGGCGCGGCGGCCGGCGCAGCCCGCGGGAGCTGCTGGAGATGGTCGGCCTCGACCCCGAACGCACCCTGCGCAGCTATCCGCACGAACTCTCCGGCGGTCAGCGTCAGCGCGTGCTCATCGCCATGGCTCTCTCCCGCGACCCGAGGCTGATCGTCGCCGACGAGCCGACGACCGCCCTGGACGTCACCGTGCAGGCGCAGGTCGTGGAGCTGCTGCTCCGGTTGCGTGCGGAGCTGGGGTTCGCGCTGATCCTGGTCTCGCACGATCTGGCGCTGGTCGCCGACGTCACCGACCGGGTGGTGGTGATGTACGGCGGGCAGATCGTGGAGACCGGGGTGACCGCCGCCCTGGTGGCGGCGCCGGCCCACCACTACACGCGGGGTCTGCTCGGCAGCGTGCTCTCGCTGGAGTCGGCCGAGGAGCGGATGACACAGATCAAGGGGGTCGTACCGTCCCCCGCCGGCTTCCCGGCGGGCTGCCGCTTCGCGGACCGCTGCCCACTGGCCACCGAGGTGTGCCATGCGCACGCCCCCGTCCTCGCGGGCACCCCCACACATACGGCCGCCTGTCATCACCCGGCGGTGGAGCTGACGTCGGCCGAGAGCGAGGAGGCCCTGCAGTGACCGCTGTCGTCGAGGTACGGGACGCCCACGTCGTCCACCGGGCACGCAGCGGCGGCCTGTTCACCCGCGACCGGGTGTACGCCCTCACCGGCGCCGCTCTCCGCGTCGCCCCCGGTGAGACGGTCGGGGTGGTCGGCGAGTCGGGCTGCGGCAAGTCGACCTTGGCGAAGGTGCTGGTCGGCGTCCAGCGGCCGACCGCCGGGACGGTGTCGTTCCAGGGCAGGGACCTGTGGGCGATGCCGCCCGCCGAGCGCCGGACCACGGTCGGCGCGGGCGTCGGGATGATCTTCCAGGACCCGTCGACGGCCCTGAACCGCCGACTGCCGGTACGGCGCATCCTGCGCGACCCGCTGGACGTCCACCAGCGCGGCACGCGACCCGAACGGGAGGATCGCGTACGGGAGTTGATGGCCCTGGTGGGTCTGCCCCGCGCTCTCGCCGACGCCCTCCCCGGACAGCTGTCGGGCGGGCAGCGGCAGCGCGTCGCCATCGCCCGCGCGCTCGCCCTCGACCCCGCCCTGGTCGTCGCCGACGAGCCGACCAGCGCCCTGGACGTCTCGGTCCGCGCCCAGATCCTCAACCTCCTCCTCGACCTGAGGGAACGCCTCGGCCTCGCCCTGGTGTTCGTCTCGCACGACATCCAGACGGTCCGGCGGATGAGCGACCGGGTGGTCACCATGTACCTCGGCCGGATCGTGGAGGAGACCCCGGCGGACCGGGTCCCCAACCGCGCCCGGCACCCGTACACCCGCGCCCTGTTCTCGGCCACGCCCGGCCTGCTGGACCCCGTCACCCCGATCCCGCTGACCGGTCCGGTGCCCTCGGCGACCCGGCCGCCGAGCGGCTGCCCGTTCCGCACCCGGTGCTGGAAGGCCGACGGGGTGTGCGCCGAGGTGATGCCGGACTTCTCGGCCGCGTCGCGGTCCGGACACCGCTACCGCTGTCACCATCCTGTGGAGGAGGACCAGCCGACCCGCGACCCAGCCCGCCAGGAGCCCTGAATGACCTTCCCCGCATCCCGTGAGCCGGAGGCTCGCAGCGCCCCGGAGGCGCACGAGGCACGGCAGTTCACCGGTGTCGTCCCGCCCGTCTGCACGCCCCTGACACCGGAGCGCGAGGTGGATGTGCGCTCGCTGCTCCGGCTGGTCGATCATCTGGTGGAGGCCGGGGTGCACGGGCTGTTCCTGCTCGGCTCGACCTCGGAGGCGGCCTTCCTGACCGACCGGCAGCGCAGGCAGGTCGTGGAGGCCGTCACGGTCCACCTGGGGGGACAACTGCCCGTCCTGGCCGGCGCCATCGACATGACCACCCCGCGCGTACTCGACCATGTCTCGGCGGTCACCGCGGCCGGCGCGCAGGCCGTCGTCGTCACCGCCCCCTTCTACGCCCGCACCCATCGCGCGGAGATCGTCCACCACTACCGCCGGACCGCGGCCGCCAGCCCGGTCCCGGTCATCGCCTACGACATTCCCGTGGCCGTGCACAGCAAGCTCCCCGCCGACCTGGTGCTGGGGCTCGCCGGGGACGGCGTACTGGCCGGGATCAAGGACTCCAGCGGTGACCTGGCGGCCTTCCGGGAGGTCGTCACGGGCGCCCGCGCACACCCCGGCTTCAGTGTCCTGACCGGCTCCGAGCTGATCACCGACTCCGCCCTGGCGCTGGGCGCCGACGGGGCCGTGCCGGGCCTGGCCAACGTGGACCCGCACGGTTATGTCCGCCTCTACCGCCAGTGCCGAGCGGGTGACTGGGAGGGCGCCCGGGCCGAGCAGGAGCGGCTGTGCGGGCTGTTCGGCATCACCGGCGTCGGCGACCCGGCCCGGATGGGCGGCAGTTCGTCGGCGCTGGGCGCGTTCAAGGCGGCACTGCATCTGCGCGGCGTCATCGCCTGTCCGGTGACAGCCGAGCCTCAGGTCCCGCTGTCCGGCGAGGAGGTCGAGAAGGTCGCCAAGCTCCTGGCGGCGGCCGGGCTGCTGTGAGGCAGGCGCAGTCTGCGGAACTCCAGGGTGTCGTAGGCACCGGTCTCGTAGAGGATGCCGATCGTGTCGGTGCCGAGCTGGACGAGGTCGGAGTAGGCGGCTCGCTCGTTCGAGAGGGTGAGCAGCTTGGTGAAGGTGCGGCCGGTGTCCGTGCTGGACCAGATCGCCAGGGCGCGGCGGGCGGTCGGCACGGACGGGGCGGAGAGGAGCAATGGCCGGTTCGCGCCGTGCAGTTGGAGGACGGCGGCTTGGACCACCGGGACGTCGTTCAGGGTGGGCTGGACGGTGTAGGGGCGGTCGAGGGTGTGGCCGCCGTCGCTGGAGTAGGTGTCGAGGCGGTTCCCCGGAGTCCGCCCGCTCTGGTCGCGGGCGGTGAAGTACAGACGACCGTCGGGGAGTTGGGCGGCACTGGACTCGTTGGCGTCGGTCACGCCGTCGTACTCGGCGTCCACGAAGCCGAGGTGCCAGGTGCGGCCGCCGTCGTCGCTGTAGACGGCGTGGCCGCCGTAGTACTTGGGTTCCCGGCCGGTGTCCCGGGAGGCAGCCGGCGGGGCGGCGGAGTGGTTGGCGGGGACGAGCAGGCGGCCGGCGTGCGGGCCCCGGGTGAGGGCGACGGCGTGGCCGGGGCCGGTCGCGTACCAGCGCCAGTCCGGCCGCTTCGCCTCGCCCGTGATGTTCCGCGGGGGCGTGAAGTGGCGGCCGTCGTCCCAGCTGCGCTGCACGAACACCCGGCGGCCCCGCTCGGACGGGACTTCGCCGCGCATGATCTGCGCCTCCGTCACGTCTCCGCTGTTGGCGCAGGTCACGAGGACGACGGCGCCGGTGCGCGGGTCGACGACCGGCGCCGGGTTGCCCCGGGTGTCGCCCTGCCCGGCGGCCACCACGCGCAGCGGGCCCCAGGTGCAGCCGCCGTCCGTGGAGCGGCGCAGTACGACATCGATGTCACCGCTGTCGCCCGCGCCGCCGTGCCGGCCCTCGGCGAAGGCGAGGACGGTGCCCTGCCGGGTTCTGACGGTGGCGGGGATGCGGTAGGTGCCGTAGCCGTCCCGCCCGGACACGTACGGCACGGAGGAGACGCAGCCGGCCGTGGCGTGCGCGGGCAGCCGGACGGTGAGCGGGGCGAGGAGAACGAGGGCGGTGAGGAGGGAGCGGCTCAGTGGTGTCACGCCCCCATGTTCCCCGGAATCACCAGCCCCGACTCGTGACCGACGATGACGAGCGTACGGCTTCCAGACTTCCGCCGGAAAGGGATGCGAACGTCGGGCGTGGGGGCGAGTTCCCGGGTACTGCCGCGGGTGCCCGGAGGGCGCCGTTACTCCCCGGGGAGTAACGGGCGGGCGGGTCGCGGGAGGGCGCGGGTCAGGACGGTGTGCGTGCGGCGGCCAGCAGGCGGGTCACGTCGTCGGCGCAGATGGTCAGGGCCGCGCCGATCGTGGTGAGGGCGTCGCGTTCGGCGGGGGTGTAGGGGCCGTCGGCGAGGGCGATGCGGGCGCCCTGGAGGAAGAGGGACTCGCGGCCGGCCGGGGCCAGGTGCGGGGCGAGCGGGTCCAGGGCCTCGTGCAGCTCTATGGTCAGGCTCGCGCCGCACGGCTGCTCGAAGACCCGGCCGGTGTCGGCGACGAGGGCCTCGACCAGGGCGGCCAGCTGATCCTCGGTGCAGTCGTCGAAGCCGGCCCCGCGGACCGCGCCGGCGGCCGTCTCCAGGGCCGTACGGGCGCAGGTGCCGCCCGCGGCGAGCACGGCGAGGGCGACGGTGTGCACGGCGTCGCGGAGCATCCCCGAGAAGCGGCGGGTGGTGGGGTGGTCGAGGGCCTCGGTGCCGAAGTGGACGCGGCAGGACGCGCACTCCACGACGGGTCCGGTCACCCCGCGCGGCAGCAGGGGCACGCCGAGCAGGGTGAGGCGGCGGCGCCCGGTGAGCCGCTGGTAGTTGCGGTCGCCTCCGCAGCCGGGGCAGAAGAACTCGCCGTCTCCCACGGGTGTCCACGCGGTGCGGGTGCCCAGGATGCGCGCAGCCCTGGCGGCACGGCCGTCTCGTCCCCGTACTGGCAGCACGTCGCACCTCCGTAACCACGCGGCAACATCGCCGCGCTGGCGTGATGTTAGCCACATCCTGGACGCTGAGTCAGTACCCCGTACGAGACCTTTCCGTGACCTCGGTGGCGCGATGGCCGATAAACGACGGGGCCCCGACCGTCGTACAGCACGGTCAGGGCCTGGAAACCGCCGGTCAGAGGCGTCAGCGGGCGGCGCGGTTCACCGCGGAGACGACCGCCTTCAGCGACGCACGCGTCGTGTTCGCGTCGATGCCGATACCCCAGAGAACCTTGCCGTCGATCGCGCATTCGATGTAGGAGGCGGCCTGCGCGGAGGCGCCCTCGCTCATCGTGTGCTCCTGGTAGTCCAGCAGGCGTACGTCGATGCCGATGGACTGCAGGGCGTCGAAGAAGGCCGAGATCGGACCGTTGCCGGAGCCGGACAGGATCCGGTCCTCGCCGTCGACGGTGGCCTCGACGGTCAGGGCGTCCACCCCGTCCGTGTCCGTGGTGGACTGGCCGGTCCTCAGCTGGATGCGGCCCCACGGGTTGCCGGGGTTCGGCAGGTACTCGTCCTGGAAGACCGCCCAGATGTCCTTCGGCGTGATCTCGCCGCCCTCGGCGTCCGTCTTGGCCTGGATGAGCTTGGAGAACTCGATCTGCATCCGGCGCGGCAGTTCCAGCTTGTGGTCGTTCTTCAGGACGTAGGAGATACCGCCCTTGCCGGACTGGGAGTTGACGCGGATGACGGCCTCGTAGGAGCGGCCGACGTCCTTGGGGTCGATGGGCAGGTACGGCACCGCCCACTCGATGTCGTCGACGGTGACGCCCTGGGCCTTGGCGTCGGCCTCCATGGCGTCGAAGCCCTTCTTGATGGCGTCCTGGTGGGAGCCGGAGAAGGACGTGTAGACCAGGTCGCCCACGTACGGGTGGCGCGGGTGGACCTCCATCTGGTTGCAGTACTCCCACGTACGACGGATCTCGTCGATGTCGGAGAAGTCGATCTGCGGGTCGACGCCCTGGGAGAACAGGTTCATGCCCAGGGTGACCAGGTCGACGTTGCCGGTGCGCTCGCCCTGCCCGAACAGGCAGCCCTCGACGCGGTCGGCGCCGGCCATCAGCGCCAGCTCGGCCGCCGCCACGGCCGTACCGCGGTCGTTGTGCGGGTGGACGGACAGGCAGACGTACTCGCGGCGGGAGAGGTTGCGGTGCATCCACTCGAAGCGGTCCGCGTGCGTGGACGGGGTCGAACGCTCCACGGTGGCGGGCAGGTTCAGGATGATCTCGCGGCCCGGGCCCGGCTGGTAGACGTCCATGACCGCCTCGCAGACCTCCAGCGCGAAGTCCAGCTCGGTGTCGGTGAAGATCTCCGGGCTGTACTGGTAGCCGAAGTCGGTCTCCGGGCCCAGCAGCTTCTCGGCGTACTCCATCACCAGGCGGGTGCCGTCGACGGCGATCTGCTTGATGTCGTCCTGGGAGCCGCGGAAGACGACCCGGCGGAAGACCGGGGCGGTGGCGTTGTACAGGTGGACGGTGGCCCGACGGGCGCCCTTGAGGGACTCCACGGTCCGCTCGATCAGGTCCTCGCGGGCCTGGGTCAGGACGGAGATCGTCACGTCCTCGGGGATCGCGCCCTCTTCCTCGATGATCGAGCGCACGAAGTCGAAGTCGGTCTGGCCGGAAGCGGGGAAGCCGACCTCGATCTCCTTGTAGCCCATCTTGACCAGCTGGTCGAACATGCGCCGCTTGCGCTCGGGCGACATGGGGTCGATCAGGGCCTGGTTGCCGTCGCGCAGGTCGGTGGAGAGCCAGCGGGGAGCGGCGGTGATCCGCTTCTCTGGCCAGGTGCGGTCCGGGATGTCGACCTGCTCGTAGCGGCCGTACTTGTGGATCGGCATGGAACTGGGCTGCTGGCGGTTGGCCATGATGCGTAAGGCTCCTCAGGATGACCGGAAGGACGGCCGACGACGCAACGCCAAGCTCCGCGGGGAGGGAGTCGGCCTCGACTACAGGCCCTCGCCGCGGCAGCTAAGAAGAAGCAGCCCGTAACGCATGATGCTCAGCAGCCTAGCCGAGCCGTCACGGGCGAGGGGGCCTGTTCCAGTATGCGGGACCGCCGCCGCAAACTGGACAAAAAGTGCGCCTTACCACATCGTCACGCAGCGTTGCGCCAACTGTCCCGGTATTTCACCAATCATGGTTGCGAGTAGTGACATCACCGTCACGCAGTGCGATGGTGCGAGTATGACGACCACCGGGGACTCTGTGCCCGTCTTCTGCACGATCGTGCCGCCCCACGTCCTCGACAAGCTCGCCCGGGCCGAGGACCCCGCACTCTCCGGACCGGCCCGCCGGTCCCTGGAGCACGACGCCTTCCAGCGCACCAAGCGCCGCCTGACCACGGTGATCGGCGCGCCCGCCGTCGCCCCGCCCGCCGGTGCCGCCGCCGACCAGCCGCACCGCACCGTCTACGACGCCGAGCACACCCAGGACCTGCCCGGCACCGAGGTCCGCGCGGAGGGTTCCGCCCCCCGCTCCGACGCCACCGTCGACCGTGCCTACGCGGGCCTCGGCGCCACCTTCGAGCTGTACCTGAAGGCGTACGGCCGGCACTCCATCGACGACAACGGCCTCCCGCTGGACGCGACCGTGCACTTCGGCGAGGGCTACGACAACGCCTTCTGGAACGGCGAGCAGATGGTGTTCGGCGACGGTGACAACGAGATCTTCCTCGACTTCACCATCCCGGTCGACGTCATCGGCCACGAGCTGACCCACGGCGTCACCCAGTACACCGCCAATCTGGCGTACTTCGGCCAGTCGGGCGCGCTCAACGAGTCGGTCTCCGATGTCTTCGGCTCGCTGATCAAGCAGTACGCACTCGGCCAGACCGCCGCCGAGGCCGACTGGCTGATCGGCGCGGGGCTCCTCGCCCCGCGCGTCACCGGCACCGCGCTGCGTTCGATGAAGGCCCCGGGCACGGCGTACGACGACGACGCCCTCGGCAAGGACCCGCAGCCGGCCCGGATGGAGGACTACGTCCACACCGGCCGCGACAACGGCGGTGTGCACATCAACTCCGGCATCCCGAACCACGCCTTCTACCTGGTGGCCACGGCCCTCGGCGGCCACTCCTGGGAGAAGGCGGGCCAGCTCTGGTACGACGTGCTGACCGGCGGCGAGCTGAAGGAGGACGCCCTGTTCACCGACTTCGCCACGCTGACAGTGAAGGCGGCGCGGGAGCGGTACGGCGCCGGGGACGAACTGCGGGCCGTGCAGAAGGCGTGGGAACAGGTGGGGGTGCGGACGCTGTAGTTCCGTACTACACAGGAACCCATGCGTATTCGAGTACGGCGCACGGGCGGTTTCGCGGGCATCGAGCGCCGGGCCGAGGTGGACACCTCGACCCGGCCCGACGCCCATGAGTTGCAGACCCTGGCCGAACGCGTCCTCGCGTCCGGCCGGAGCACCGCCCCCACCGGCGTCCCGGACGGCTTCCACTACGAGATCACGGTCGACGGCCGCACGGTGTACGCGGCCGACCCCCGGCTCACCGAGGACGAACGGGAGTTGGTGTCCCGGGTGCTGAAGGAAGGCGCCTAGGCCTCTCCCAAGCCCGCCCGGCGAACGGGTCGAGCCCGCAGATCATCCGGTGATCGTGAACACCCTGGCAACTGCCGATCCCGGCTGGGGCGTTGACTTGCGTTACCGGTGGTAAGGATGATCCCGCCATGGCGACTGACGCAGGCGATCCGATACCCCGTTTCCCGGACGGCTTCCTGTGGGGGGTCTCGACCTCCGCCCATCAGATCGAAGGGGCGGCCGACGAGCGCGAACCTTCCGTGTGGGACGTGTTCACGGCCGAGCCGGGGCGGGTGAAGGACGGTTCGACGGCGGCCGTGGCCTGCGACCACTACCACCGCTACCCGGAGGACGTGGCCCTCCTCGCCGGCCTCGGCGTGGACGCGTACCGCTTCTCGGTCTCCTGGCCCCGGGTGAACTCCCCCGGCGGCCTGGACTTCTACGACCGCCTGGTGGACGAGCTGTGCGCGGCGGGCGTGCGGCCCGTGCCCACCCTCTTCCACTGGGACCTGCCGGCGTCGCTGGACTGGCTCCAGCGGGACACGGCGGCCCGGTTCGCCGACCACGTGACCGTGGTGGCCGAACGCCTCGGCGACCGGGTCACGAAGTGGATCACCCTCAACGAGCCCGCCGAACACACCCTCCTCGGTCACGCGCTCGGCGCCCACGCTCCCGGCAGGCGGCTGCTCTTCGGCGCCCTCCCCGCCGCCCACCACCAGCTCCTCGCCCACGGGCTCGCGGTACGGGCCCTGCGCGCCGCCGGGGCGGCCGACATCGGCATCGCCAACTCCCACGGCCCGACCTGGGCCGCCTCGGCGGAGCCGGCCGACGTGGCGGCGGCGGGCTTCTACGACCTCCTGCTCAACCGCCTGTTCGCCGAGCCGGTCATCCTGGGGCGGTACCCCGACGGCATGGCCGAGCTGATGCCCGGGGACGTGGCGTCCGACCTCGAGGTCATCGCCGAGCCGCTCGACTGGTACGGCGTCAACTACTACGCGCCGACGAGGGTCGGGGCCCCCGGTGCCGGTGACGCCGATTACGGCGGCCTGACGCTGCCCGCCGAACTGCCCTTCTCGGTACGGGAGATAGAGGACCGCCCGAAGACCGACTTCGGCTGGCCGCTCGTCCCGGAAGGCCTCACGGAGCTGCTGTGCGGTTTCCGCGAGCGCTACGGCGAGCGGCTCCCGCCGGTCGTCATCACCGAGAACGGCTGCTCCTACGAGGGCCTGGACGACCAGGACCGCATCGCCTACCTGGCCGCCCATCTGCGCGCCCTGCACACGGCGCTGGAAGCCGGGGTGGACGTGCGCGGCTACTTCGTGTGGTCCCTGATGGACAACTTCGAGTGGGCGGAGGGCTACGCGCGGCGCTTCGGCCTGGTCCACATCGACTACGCCACCCAGAAGCGCACCCCGAAGGCGTCCTACCGTTGGTTCCGGGATGTGCTGCGGGCGCAGAGATGACCACCGCCCGCGCCTCGGCCGCCCTGACCGAGCCCACGGACCGGGTCGGCCGGGGCTGGACGGCCGCGCTGTCGCTGGCCAACGGGGCGATCTGGGTGGGCTGGTTCGGCCCGCTGCAGATTCTGCTCGCCTCCCAGGCGAGGGACTTCGCGCCCGGTTCCGGGATGTCGAAGGAGACGATGCTGGCGTGGGTGACGGGTGCGGGTGCGATGGTCTCCCTGGTCGCCAACCCCTTCTTCGGCGCCGTGTCGGACCGTACGACCGCCCGCCGGGGCCGCCGTACGCCGTGGATCGCGGCCGGGGCGGGGGGCGGCGCGCTGTCGCTGCTGGTGCTCGCGGGCGCGGGTGGGCCCTGGACGATGACGCTGGGCTGGTGTCTGGTGCAGCTCACGCTGAACGCGGCCTTCGCGGCGGTGACCGCGGCCGTGCCGGACCGGGTGCCGCGGCGCCAGCGGGGGTCGGTGGGCGGCTGGCTGGGTGCGGCGCAGATCCTGGGCGTGGTCGGCGGGACGGGCCTCGCCACGGCGGCGGGCGGGATCGGCGCCGGATACGCGGCCTGCGCGGTGTTCACGCTGGTGGGCGTGGTGCCGTACGTGCTGCGGTACGAGGATCCGCGGCTCGCGAAGGAGGACCGTCCACGGTGGTCCGGGCGGACGTTCCTGGCGGGCTTCTGGTTGAGCCCGCGCCGCCATCCGGACCTGGGCTGGGCGTGGCTGACCCGCTTCCTGATCAACCTCAGCAACTCACTGGTGCTGCTGTACCTGCTCTACTACCTCCGGGACCGCCTGCACTACTGGGACCCCGGCCGGGGTGTGCTGATCCTGACGGCCGTCAACAGCCTGACGTTGGTGGCGACGGTGGTGGTGGGCGGGGTCTGGTCGGACCGGGTGGGCCGGCGCAAGCCGTTCGTCGTCTGGTCGGGCGTGCTGATGGCGGTGGCGACGGCGGCCCTGTCCGGCTGGCAGACCTGGCCGGGCGCGATCGTGGCGGCGGCGGTCCTGGGGATCGGCTTCGGCGTGTTCACCTCGGTCGACTTCGCGCTGATGACGGACGTCCTGCCGAAGGCGCTGGACCGGGGCAAGGATCTCGGTGTGATCAACGTGGCGAACGCCCTGCCGCAGGTGGCGGCTCCGGCGCTGGCCGCGCCGATCGTGACGTATCTCGGCGGCTACTGGGTGCTGTATCTGGTGGCGGCGGTGATCGGGCTGGCGGGGGCGCTGCTGGTCGGGCGGATACGCGGGGTGGACTGACCGGCCGCCGGACGCGTCCGTGGCCGCCGGCTGAAGAAGGCGGCCACGACGGGGAGCCGCCGTCCTCCGTCTCCCCTCGGAACCGAGCCCTCAGAACCCCAGCTTCCGCAGCTGCTTCGGGTCCCGCTGCCAGTCCTTCGCCACCTTGACGTGCAGGTCGAGGAAGACCGGCGTGCCGAGCAGCGCCTCGATCTGCTTGCGGGACTTGATGCCGACCTCCTTCAGGCGCTTGCCCTTGGGCCCGATGATGATGCCCTTCTGGCTGGGGCGCTCGATGTAGACGAAGGCGTGGATGTCGAGGAGGGGCTTGTCGGCGGGCCGGTCCTCGCGGGGCAGCATCTCCTCCACCACGACGGCGATGGAGTGCGGCAGCTCGTCGCGGACGCCCTCCAGCGCGGCCTCGCGGATGAGTTCCGCGATCATGACCTGCTCGGGTTCGTCGGTGAGGTCACCCTCGGGGTAGAGGGCCGGGCCCTCCGGCAGCAGCGGAACGATCAGGTCGGCCAGCAGGCTCACCTGCTGGTCACCGACCGCCGACACCGGCACGATCTCCGCCCACTCGAAGCCCAGCTCCTGGCCGAGCTGGTCGATCGCGATGAGCTGCTCGGCGAGCGTCTTCCCGTCGACGAGGTCGGTCTTCGTGACGATCGCGATCTTCGGCGTCTTCTTGATGGACGCCAGTTCCTTCGCGATGAAGCGGTCGCCCGGACCGAGCTTCTCGTTCGCCGGCAGGCAGAACCCGATCACGTCGACCTCGGCCCACGTCGTCCGTACGACGTCGTTGAGCCGCTCGCCGAGCAGTGTGCGCGGTTTGTGGAGCCCCGGGGTGTCCACCAGGATCAGCTGGGCGTCGGGCCGGTGCACGATGCCGCGCACCGTGTGCCGCGTCGTCTGCGGCTGGTTGGCGGTGATTGCCACCTTCTGCCCGACCAGAGCGTTCGTGAGGGTGGACTTGCCCGCGTTGGGACGGCCCACGAAGCAGGCGAAGCCGGCGCGGTGGACGGACTCGGCCGGCTGTTCGGATGACTGGGTACGAACGCTCATGGCGACCATTCTCCCTGATCCACGAAGCCGTGCCGTACCAGCGGCGGCCACCGCTTCTCCGCGTGAGCTTTCGGAAACCCGCACGCAACGAAACGTCACGGAAACACACCCGTACGCGACCGGAAACGCACACCGGTGACCCTCTGACGAGCCCCCGCACCGTTGGAGACGCCCGTGACCCTCGCCGCTCCCCATGTGAACACCGGTGACACCGCCTGGCTGCTCGCCGCGACCGCTCTCGTCCTGCTGATGACCCCGGGTCTGGCCCTGTTCTACGGCGGCATGGTCCGCACGAAGAGCGTCCTCAACATGCTGATGATGAGCTTCGTGTCGATCGCCCTGGTCACGGTGGTCTGGCTGGCCGCCGGCTACTCACTGGCCTTCGGGAACGACGCCTTCGGCGGGCTCATCGGCAACCTGCGTCACGTCGGCATGAGCGGCCTCGGCCCGGACAGCGTCCACGGCTCGGTGCCGGCCCTCCTCTTCGCGACCTTCCAGCTGACCTTCGCGATCATCACGGCCGCGCTGATCAGCGGTGCCGTGGCCGACCGGACGAGATTCTCGGCCTGGCTGATCTTCGTACCGGTCTGGACGCTCCTCGTATACGTTCCCGTGACGCACTGGGTGTGGGGGCCGGGCGGCTGGATCCTGGACCGGCTCGGCGCCCTCGACTTCGCGGGCGGTCTGCCGGTCGAGATCACCTCCGGTGCCTCCGGCCTCGCCCTGTGCCTGGTCCTCGGGCCGCGGCTCGGCTTCAAGAAGGACGCCATGCGGCCGCACAACCTGCCCATGGTGATCCTCGGCGCCGGTCTGCTCTGGTTCGGCTGGTTCGGCTTCAACGCGGGCAGCGCGCTCGGCGCGAACGGCCTCGCCGCGGCCGCCTTCCTCAACACCCTCACCGCCGGCTGCACCGGCCTGCTCGGCTGGCTCTTCGTCGAGCAGCGGCGCGACGGCCACCCCACGACCCTGGGCGCGGCCTCCGGCGCCGTGGCCGGCCTGGTCGCGATCACCCCGTCCTGCGGCACGGTCTCCCTGCTCGGCGCCCTGGTCGTGGGCCTCGCCGCCGGTGTCGTCTGCTCCTACGCGGTGAGCTGGAAGTTCAGGCTGAACTACGACGACTCCCTGGACGTCGTCGGCGTCCACCTGGTCGGCGGCGTGATCGGCACCCTGCTGATCGGCCTGTTCGCGCAGAAGGCGATGACCGGCGGCGCGCGGGGGCTCTTCTACGGCGGCGGGCTCGCCCCGCTGGGCAAGCAGTTCCTCGCCGTGGTGGTCGTGGCGGTGTACGCCTTCGCGGTGACCTACGGCCTCGGCAAGCTGCTCGACAAGGCGATGGGCTTTCGGGCGAGCGAGGAGCAGGAGCACACCGGTCTGGACCTTACGGTGCACGCCGAGACGGCCTACGATCACGGAGTCCTGGGCCATGGTGCCCCGGTCTCGCACTCCGTCCTCCCCACCGCTCAGAAGGTCAAGTCCCAGGCATGAAGCTCATCACCGCGATCGTCAAGCCGTACCGTCTGGACGAGGTCAAGACCGCCCTGCAGGAGCTGGGGGTGCACGGTCTGACCGTGACCGAGGCGAGCGGCTACGGCCGGCAGCGCGGCCACACCGAGGTCTACCGGGGCGCCGAGTACCGGGTCGACCTGGTGCCGAAGGTGCGCATCGAGGTCGTGGTGGAGGACGCGGTGGCGGAGGACGTGATCGACGCGATCGTCAGGGCCGCGCAGACGGGGAAGATCGGGGACGGGAAGGTGTGGGCCGTTGCCGTGGAGACGGTCGTGCGGGTGCGGACCGGCGAGCGCGGCCCCGACGCGCTCTGACCAGCAGCACCCCGGTCACCAGGCCCGCGGCGAACACCAGCGCCACGAGCAGCCGGGGCAGTGCGAGGAACGAGGCGCTCGCCGTCTCCCGGATGCCCGGCGCCCGCGCGGTCACCGTCACGTCACCCCGGTCGAGCCGGGGCGCTCCCTGCCAGGCTTCGGTGAGCCGCACCCGCTGTCCGGGTAGCAGCTCGGAGGGCACCCGGGCCGGCTCGCGATCGAGCAGCGTCCGCCCGAACAGTCCGCGCGCCTTCAGCTCGACCTCGGGGCCGAGGGTGACGTTCCCGGTGTTGCGCAGGGTGTAGGAGATGGTCGCCGTGCTGTCGCCGAGCCCGGGCAGCAGCGACTGGTGGTGGCTGATCCGCACGTGCTCGACGGAGAGGGCAGGGAGCGTGGGGCCGCCGACCCGGAGGTAGACGCGGGCGCCGACGGCCCGCTGCACACCGAGCGCCAGCTTGCCGCTGCCGGGATCGATCCGTTCGTCCAGGGCCACGATGGCGCCGGGATGGTCGCCGGGCTCGGCACCGTCGGGGACGTGCAGGGTGAACGGCACGGTGACCGTCTGGTGGCCGGGCACGGTGATCCGCGACTTCGCGGGCTTCGTCCAGGCGCCCACCCCGCGCATCTTCTCCTCGGCCGTCCGCACGGCGAACCCGCCGTCGCGGGCGGTGTTGTAGGCGTCGGCCGCGTACAGCCGGAAGGTGAGCGGCCGGCCGGTCCTGTTCCGGACGGCGACCTTGTCGGCGAGGGTCTGCCCCGGGTCGGCGGAGAGGTAGAAGTAGGGGCGCGCGGCGATCTTCGAGGCGACCGGGTAGACGGACCAGCTGCCGTTGTCGGCGGCGTGCGCGGGGGTGGCCGTCCCGCCGAGGACGAGACAGAGGAGGCTCAGGAGGAGGACGTGCGGCTTGCGCATGGGTGCGGGCCCCCCATGGGCTCGGGCGGTGGTGGGGTCGGGCGGGTGCGGACCCTGTCCGTACGACGAGGGCGCCCGGCCACCGGTGCCGGGGTGCGGGTCGGCCCTCAGGTGAGGGTGAGGGTCAGGACGCCGGAGTACGCGCCGGGAGGCGTGAACGCCGGTACGTCGAGGGAGAGTCCGGCGTCGACGGTGAACTCACCGCCGGTGACCGTGCCGTCGGGGGTCGACGCGAGGGTCGCTCCCGAGGTGCCCACGGTGCCCGCCGAACCGGCCCTGCAGGTGCTGGGGCTGCCCGGCTTGGTCGCGCAGGCGGGCGTCCAGCTGAGCCTGCCCGCGTCGATCTTGGCGCCGGGACCGGTGAAGTCGGTGACCTTGCCGGTCAGGGACCAGCCCGCGGGCCCGCCGCGGAAGTCCTTGACGGTCACCGTCCGCAGGCCGCCGGTCGAGGCCCCGCCCTTGCCGAAGTCGACCGCCGACAGCGCGACAAGGTCCCCGGACTGGGACATGGACAGCGTGCCCGCCGTGACGGTGGTCGTCAGCTTCTGGCTGCCGGCCGGGAGGGGCGTGGTGTCGTGGACGACGTAGGCCGCGGGGCCCGCGCCCTTGTCCGCGTTCCAGGAGCCGCCCTCGTAGGCCACGATCCCGGTTGTCGTCCTGTCGTTGACGACGAGGGAGCCGCTGAAGGCTCCCTGGGCGTTCGCGGTCACGGTGGCGGTGTCCGTGGTCTGGGTGTCCCCGGCCCGCCCGGCCAGGGTGACCGTCGCGCCCGGCGTGAAGTCGCTGCCGCTGACGGTGACACCGGCACCGGGATGACCGGAGGCCGAACTCAGCGAGATGGCCCGGGTGTGGGCCGGCGTGCCATCGGTCGCCTCGACGGTCTGGGAGACCGGGGCGGGCGGGCTGGTGACCGTGCACGGGGTGTCCAGCTCGAGGATGTAGCTGGTGTGGATGTTGTAGTCGCCGGGCGAGAGGGTGATCCGCCCGGCCTTGGTGACGGTGAACGTCCCGGTCATGGAGAAGGACGGGAAGGCGGCCTTCCCGGGCACCGGCGGATTCTTCTTCGGTCCGGCGACGGTGACGTCACCGGTCTGGGCGCCACCGAGGGTGACCTTGCCGGTCGGGGTCATGATGTCGGCCGGCAGGGCCAGGTCGGTGGGATTGCTCGCGGCGGCCTTGGCCACCGTGTAGGTGACGGTGACCGTGTCGCCGGCCTTCGGGCTGGTGTTGTCCACCGACACGCTCGCGGTGGTGGTGCCGTCGATCGGCGGAAGACCCGAGACGGCGGGCGGGATGCAGTGCGTGGCGAAGTCCACGTCCGTACCGGCGGCACCGGCGGCACCGGCCGGACAGGCCAGCGCGCCGCCCGCGGTGACCGCGAGGGCGGTCGCCCCGAGCAGTGACGCCCAGCGCCACCGCCGGGATCTTGGGGGTGTCGAACCCATGGGGCCCCCTCCTGAGGGTTGCGGGCGCAGCGGCTCATCTGCGCCGACAGGGGGCATTGATGTGGAGCGGGGGTGAGAAGTCAATGGAGATGCCGCAGAAACCTGACGGTTCATCAGTTTCCACGGCATCGGGAACAGATCGCTCGGCGAACACGACGCTGCCGCCGCCCGCCCTGGCCATGGTGAGCGTGGCGGTGATCGAGTCCCCGGCCACCCGGGCGGAGCCCCCTGGTACCTCAGCCGGCGGAGACCGTCAGCCGCACAGTGCCGTCCGGAGCGGCGAGCAGCACAGGCGTCGACGCACCTCCGAGATCGGCGACGGCGGCCAGGTCCTCAGCGGCGACCGACTCCACCTCGCTCACCACCGCCGCCGCCTCCAGGGACCGCGCCCCCGAAGCCACGGCCATCGCGACCGCGGTCCGCAGAGCGCTCAGCTTCAGCGAAGCCAGCTCCACCGACCCGGCGACATAGGTGCGTCCGGTCTCGTCGCGTACGGCCGCCCCCTCCGGCACACCGTTGCGGGCCCGCGCGGAACGGGCCAGGGTGACGATCTTGCGGTCCTCTGGATCAAGCGCGTTGGTCTCGGTCATGCGCAGAGCATACGAAGCCGCGACAGGCTCACCCCGCCACGGGGTACATGGCACCCCGCCGCCCCTCGGGAGACGCCAGCCACTCCAGCTTCGCCGCGGTGTTCGCCTCGTCCAGCGGAGTGTGCAGCACGATCATCAGATCGGGCCGGGCCGGCACCTTCATCACCGTCGACTCCACCACCAGCAGCCCGACCACCGGATGGTCCAGCTCCTTGCGGACCTGCCCCTGGTCCTCGATGTCCCGCTCGGCCCACAGCGCCACGAACTCGGGGCTGCGCTCCGAGACCTCGGCGACCACGGCCTGGAACCCCTCGTCGTCCGGGCGGGCCGCGCACGCGGCCCGGAACTGCGCCACGACCGTTCGTGCGTTCCGCTCCCAGCTGTTGCTGCGCGACCGGTACAGCGGATCGGTGAAGAAGTCGATGAGGCAGTTCTGGGTGATGTCCGGCCGCATGCCGAGGACCAGCGCCGCCGCGTCGTTGTACAGCACGCAGTTGTAGTACAGGTCCATGATGTGGGCCGGGTACGGCATCCAGGTGTCGATCAGCCGCTGCAGCCCGTCGCACATGTCCCGCTGGTCCGGCGCAACTTGGGGCGCGGGCGGGTTCAGCCCGGCCAGCAGGTACAGGTGCCGGCGTTCGGCGTCGCTGAGCCTGAGCACCCGGGCGACGGCGTCGAGGACCTGCGGGGAGACGGAGATGTCCCGCCCCTGCTCCAGCCACTGGTACCACGAGGCGCCCACACCGGCGAGTACGGCGACCTCCTCCCGGCGCAGTCCGGGCGTCCGGCGCCGGCCGCCGCCGCCCGGCAGCCCGGCCTCCTCGGGACTGACCCGGGCCCGCCGGCTCATCAGGAACTCGCGCAACTCGGTTCGCCGATGACTCCTCATCGCCTCCGCAGCAGGCACGTACCGCTCCTCCCCCGTCGTGTCTGGTGGTGCCACCACCACCATAAGTTCCGACTCCCCAGCATTGTCCCGGCCGCACGAAGCTCTTGCCATGGCGATCGACACCACCACCCGATCCACCGCCCCTACGGGCCAACCGCTCGACAACCCCCGGCTGTCGACGCGTGACAGGCTCGTCCTCTTCGTCCTGTGCGCGGCCCAGTTCATGGTCGCGCTGGACTTCTCCGTCCTGAACGTGGCCCTGCCCGAACTCGGTACCGACCTCGGTATGAGCCGGTCCGCCCTGCAGTGGGCGGTCACCGCGTTCGCGCTGCCCTCCGGAGGCTTCCTGCTCCTCTTCGGCCGCATGGGCGACCTGTACGGCCGCCGCAAGCTGTTCCTGGCCGGTCTGAGCCTGTTCGGCGCGGCCTCGCTGCTGGCGACCCTGGCCTGGGACCCGGCGTCCTTCCTCGCCGGGCGCGCCCTGCAGGGGCTCGGCGCGGCGGCGATCGTACCGACCGGCATGTCGCTGCTGACCACCACCTTCCCGGAGGGCCCGGCCCGCGACCGCGCCCTCGGCATCTCCGGCACGCTGCTGTCGCTGGGCTTCACCGTCGGCATGGTCGCGGGCGGGGTGCTGACCGACGCGCTCGGCTGGCGCTCGACGATGGCCCTGCTCTCGGTGTTCGCGCTGATCGTGCTGCCGCTGGCCCCGGGACTGCTGCCGGAGTCCCGCACCCCGGACCGCCCGCGCCTGGACGTGCCCGGCGCGGTCACCGTCACCGCCGGTCTGCTGTCGCTGATCTACGCCCTGTCCACGGCCGCCGACCACGGGTTCGGCCGCACCGACGTCATCACGGCGCTGGCCGCCGGCCTCCTCCTGCTCACCGCGTTCACGGTGGTGGAGGCCCGCTCGGCGGCGCCCCTGGTCTCCCTGCCCATGCTGCGCCGCCGCACGGTGGCGTGGGGCAACGTGGGCGGTCTGGTCACCTTCTCGATGATGTCGACGGTCGTCTTCGTCCTGACCCTGTACCTCCAGGAGATCCTGCACCTGTCGGCCTTCGAGACCGGTCTGGTCTTCGGCTTCCAGGGCGCGCTGTCGGCCGTCGCCGGCACCGTCGCCCCGAAGGTGATCGGCCGCTTCGGCGCCCGCCGCACCCTGGTCGGCTCGCTGGCCGGTCAGGGCGCGCTGGTGGCGGCCCTGCTCCCGCTGAACGCCCACACCTGGTCGGTCTGGCTCGCCACGGCCGCGGTGTCGCTGGCGAGCATGTGCCACCTGGGCGCGATCATCTCGTACGGCCTCACCGTCACCTCCGGCGTCCCGGACGAGGAGCAGGGCCTGGCGACCGGTCTGGTGACCTCGACCCAGCAGGTCGGCCTCACGGTCGGCATCCCGCTGCTGGGCGTGCTCGCCACCACCTCCGGCGATCTGCTGGCGGGCGTCCACACGGTCCTCGCCCTGGACGCGGCGATCGTCCTGGCCGCCGCGGTCCTGGTCGGCCTGGGCCTGCGCCGGGGTCGGTCGAGGGTCTGAACGATCTCGCTCCGCGCGGCCGTGTGCACCACACGGCCGCGCGCGCCGTTCACTACGGCCGGTCCAGCCGCAGCCGCTCCGCCCTCGGCAGCCCCGCGACGACGAGGTCGTACGAGTCCTCGATCAGCTCGCGGATCAGCCGGTCCGGGAGACGGCCGTCCACCGTCACGGTGTTCCAGTGCCGCTTGTTCATGTGCCAGCCTGGGACGATCAGTCCCTCGTGCTCACCGCGCAGCCGGAGCGCGTCCTCCGGGTCGCACTTGAGGTTCACCGTCAGGGGCCGCGCACCCAGGTTCGTCAGAGCGAACATCCTGCCCAGCACCTTGAAGACCGAGGTCTCCGGATTGAACGGAAAGTCCTCCACGACCGCGTCGAACGACAGGCAGAGGGCGCGCAACTCCTTGGGGGTCACTCGGGTTTCTCCTCGGGTGCCGGTTCCACCAGGACTGTGACGATCTTGTTCCGGCGTCCGGCCGCGGCCTCCGCCGTCAGCTTCAGGCTGCGCCCGTCGGGCAGTTCGACCTCGGCGGACGCGCCGGCGATGGGGACCCGGCCGAGGGCCTTGGCGAGCAGCCCGCCGACGGTCTCCACGTCCTCGTCGTCGAACTCCTCCAACCCGTACAGCTCGCCGAGGTCGGTGATGTCCAGGCGGGCGGTGACCCGGTGACGGTCGTCGCCGAGGTCCTCGACGGGCGGGAGTTCCCGGTCGTACTCGTCGGTGATCTCGCCGACGATCTCCTCCAGGATGTCCTCGATGGTGACGATCCCGGCGGTGCCGCCGTACTCGTCGATGACGACGGCGACGTGGTTGCGGTCCTTCTGCATCTCGCGCAGCAGGTCGCCGGCGTTCTTGGTGTCGGGTACGAAGGCGGCCGGGCGCATGGCCGTGGAGACCAGGTCGCCCTCGGCGTCCCGGCTGATGTGCGTCTTGCGGACCAGGTCCTTCAGATACACGATCCCGACGATGTCGTCCTCGCTCTCACCGGTGACCGGGATCCGGGAGAACCCGGAGCGCAGCGCGAGGGTGAGGGCCTGCCGGATGGTCTTGTACCGCTCGATCACCACCAGGTCGGTGCGCGGGACCATGACCTCGCGTACGAGGGTGTCGCCCAGCTCGAAGACCGAGTGCACCATCCGGCGCTCGTCGTCCTCGATCAGCGACTCCTTCTCGGCTAGGTCGACCAGCGCGCGCAGCTCCGCCTCGGAGGCGAAGGGGCCGCGCCGGAAGCCCTTGCCGGGCGTCAGGGCGTTGCCGATGAGGATCAGCAGGGAGGGGATGGGACCCATGATCCGGGCCAGCGGCAGCAGCACGTACGCCGCCGCGGTCGCGGTGTTCAGCGGGTGCTGGCGGCCGATGGTGCGCGGGGAGACGCCGACGGCGACGTACGACACCAGGACCATCACGCCGATGGCGACGAGCAGGGCCTGCCAGGTCGTGTCGAACTCCTGCAGGCAGGCGTACGTCACCAGGGCCGCCGCCGCCATCTCGCAGGCGACACGGACCAGCAGGGCCACGTTGAGGTACCGGGTGGGGTCGGCGGCGACCTGGGCGAGCTTGCTCCCGCCACGCCGGCCGGACTTGACCGCCTCCTCGGCGCGGAAGCTGGAGACCCGGGCCAGGCCCGCCTCCGCGCAGGCGGCGAGCCAGGCGACGACGACCAGCGCGATCGCGCCGACCACGATCTGCGGAGACATTCGGCCCGCTTACGAGACGGTCGGCGCCGGGGACGGCCCGGTCAGGCCGCGCTCGGCCCGCCATCCGTCCACGATGGCGGCCTGAAGCCCGAACATCTCGGCCTTCTCGTCGGGCTCCTCGTGGTCGTACCCGAGCAGGTGCAGCACCCCGTGGACGGTGAGCAGCTGGAGCTCCTCGTCCATGGAGTGCTGCGTGGGCGCCTCGGTCCCCTGCTTGGCGGCGACCTCCGGGCACAGCACGATGTCACCGAGCAGCCCCTGTGGCGGCTCGTCGTCGTCCTTCGTGGGCGGCCGCAGCTCGTCCATAGGGAACGACATGACATCGGTCGGCCCGGGCAGGTCCATCCACTGGATGTGCAACTGCTCCATGGCGTCGGCGTCCACGACGATCACCGAGAGCTCGGAGAGCGGGTGGATACGCATCCGGGCGAGCGCGTAGCGGGCGATGTCGAGGATCGCCTGCTCGTCCACCTCGGTGCCTGACTCGTTGTTGACGTCGATCGACATGGTCGCGCTGTTCTACTTCCCCTTGATGCGCTTGGCGCCGGACGTGCCACGGCCGCCCTTGGGAGCGCCGTTCTCGGTGCCGTACTGGCTGTCGTACTTCTCGTACGCGTCGACGATACGGCCCACCAGCTTGTGCCGTACGACATCCTGGGACGACAGCCGGGAGAAGTGGACGTCCTCGACGCCCTCCAGGATCTCCTGCACCTGCCGCAGACCGCTCTTGGTCCCGTTCGGCAGGTCGACCTGGGTCACGTCACCCGTGATCACGATCTTCGAGTCGAAGCCGAGGCGGGTGAGGAACATCTTCATCTGTTCCGGGCTGGTGTTCTGGGCCTCGTCCAGGATGATGAAGGCGTCGTTGAGGGTACGGCCACGCATGTAGGCGAGCGGCGCGACCTCGATCGTCCCGGCGGCCATCAGCCGCGGAATGGAGTCCGGGTCGAGCATGTCGTGCAGCGCGTCGTACAGCGGGCGCAGATAGGGGTCGATCTTCTCGTAGAGCGTGCCGGGCAGGAAGCCGAGCCGCTCGCCGGCCTCGACCGCCGGACGGGTCAGGATGATCCGGTTGACCTGCTTGGACTGCAGGGCCTGCACGGCCTTGGCCATGGCCAGGTAGGTCTTGCCGGTACCGGCGGGGCCGATGCCGAAGACGATCGTGTGCCGGTCGATCGCGTCGACGTACCGCTTCTGGTTGAGGGTCTTGGGGCGGATCGTGCGGCCACGCGAGGACAGGATGTTCTGCGTCAGTACCTCGGCCGGGGTCTCCGGGCCGTCGCTCGTCCCGTTCTCGCTCGCCTTCAGCATGGCGATCGAGCGTTCCACTGCGTCCTCCGTCATCGGCTGTCCGGTGCGGAGCACCAGCATCATCTCGTCGAACACGCGCGCGATGAGGGCGACGTCGATGGCGTCGCCGACCGCGCTGATCTCATTGCCCCGGACATGGATGTCGGCCGCCGGGAAGGCCCTCTCGATCACGCGCAGGAGGGTGTCGCCGGAACCCAGCACGGTCACCATGGGGTGCTGGGCGGGGACGGTGAACTGTGCTCTCGCCTGCTCCTGCGCGGCGGTGTGAGCTGTGGGTGTCTCTGTCATGGGCCGGCTCTTAAGGCCTGCGCTTCCTCCTCGTCACGGCCGCGTAGCTGAGGGCGGCCTCGCGGTTCCAGAGTACGACGGGGGGCTGACAAGCCTGTAGGACTTTTCGCCGGGTCGCCTCTCCCGGGCCCCGGTCGTTCAGCCGGACCTGCGGAACCCGATGGTCGGCACGGCCCGCCGCAACGGCCACGGCCGGTCCAGCTCCGCCGGGACCAGCCGCTCCAGGAACGCGTACCGCCGCAGCGCCGCCGGCTCCTGCCCCGGCACGGACTGCACACGACGCCACCACGCCCCGATCTCCGACCAGCCCGGCGCAGACAGGGACCCCCCGAACTCCTGCACCGACAGAGCGGCCGTGAGCCCGGCGAAGGCCAGCCGGTCGGCGAGCGGCCACCCCGCCAGCGACCCGGTCACGAACCCGGCGACGAACACGTCCCCCGCCCCCGTCGGATCCAGCGCCTCCACGGCGATCGCCGGCACCTCCGCCGTCTCACCCGTGCGCCGGTCCACCGCGTACGCCCCCTCCGCCCCCAGGGTCACCACGGCCACCGGCACATGCTCGGTCAACGCGTGCGCGGCCGCCCGCGGGCAGTCGGTGCCGGTGTAGTGCTTGGCCTCCTCCGCGTTGGGCAGGAACGCCTCGCAGTGCCGCAGGTCGGTGAGGCCGGACAGATCCCACGCGCCGGTCTCGTCCCAGCCGACGTCGGCGAAGATCCGGGTGCCCGCGCGGGCGGCCTGCGCGATCCACGGCGCCCTGCGCCCCGGTGTGAGGGAGGCGACGGCGGCACGCGCCCGGCGCGGGAAGTCCGGTGCCGGCTCCTCCGGGGGCGGCTCGTGCCCGTGGGACACCATCGTGCGCTCGCCCTCGTACGCCATGGAGACGGTCACCGGGGAGTGCCAGCCGGGCACGGTCCGCGAGGGCGACAGGTCGATGCCCTCGCCCCGGGCGAGCGCGTCCCAGCAGTACTCGCCGTAGTGGTCGTCGCCGAAGGCCGCGGCGAGCGAGGTCCTCAGGCCGAGCCGGGCGAGGGCGGCGGCCATGTTCGCGACGCCGCCGGGGCTGGAGCCCATCCCCCGGGCCCAGGACTCGGTGCCGCGTACGGGCGCCGAGTCCAGGCCGGTGAAGATGATGTCGAGGAAGACCGGGCCGGTGAGGTAGACGTCCCAGGGCGGGTCGCCGGGCGCGCGCAGCCCGGCGAGCGGGTCGACCTGGGCCTGACAGCGCGCGGCCTGTGTGAGGTGTTCCGGTTCCTCTCCGGCGATGGTGTGCGACGGGGTCACGTGCGCTCCCTGACGTGGTGCGGTTCTGGCCAGTGTGCACCAGGTCACCCACCGGAATCGCGCGTGGCGCCCGTCACCAGCGGGGCATCACCGGTGTCCGCCACCCCGGTTCGCCGGCCCGCATCGCGGCCGCGTCGTCCCGGTCCCGCAGTGAGCCGTCGTCCTCGGCCCACCGCCGGTGCAGCCGGGCCAGTGCGTCCCGGTCGAGTTCCACGCCGAGGCCGGGACTGTCGGACACCGCGACCCGGCCCTCGGTGAAGGTGAGCCGCTCGGTGAGGACGTCCTCCGACTGCCAGGGGTAGTGGGAGTCGCAGGCGTGGTGGAGGTTCGGCACGGTCGACGCCACGTGGGTCATGGCGGCGAGGCTGATGCCGAGGTGGGTGTTGGAGTGCATGGAGATCCCGACGCCGAAGGCGGCGCAGATCGCGGCGAGCTGCTGGGTGTTGCGCAGCCCGCCCCAGTAGTGGTGGTCGGAGAGCACCACCTGGACGGCGTGCGTCGTGAACGCCTCGCTGATCTCCCCGAAGGTGGTCACGCACATGTTGGTCGCGAGGGGGACGTCCGTGCCCGCCGACACCGCGGCCATCGAGGGGGTGCCCAGCGCCGGGTCCTCCAGGTACTCCAGGACGTCCCCGAGTTCCTTCGCGACCTTCAGGGAGGTCGGGACGGACCAGGCGCCGTTGGGGTCGAGCCGCAGCGGGTGCCCGGGGAAGGCCTCGGCGAGGGCGCGTACGGCGGCGATCTCCTCGTCGGGCGGGAAGACACCGCCCTTGAGCTTGAAAGAGCCGAACCCGTGCCGCCGCCGCAACTCCCGCGCCTGCGCGACCACTCCCGCCGGGTCGAGGGCGGCGCCCCATTCGTCCGGCTCGGCCGGAACGCCCGACGGGTGCCGCGCCCACTTGTAGAAGAGGTAGGCGCTGTACTCGACGGCGTCGCGGACCTTGCCGCCGAGCAGCGCGTGCACCGGCAGCCCGAGCGCCTTGCCCTGGGCGTCCAGACAGGCGACCTCGAAGGCGGACAGCACGGACAGCCGGAGTTTGTCGGCGCTCTGCACCCCGCGCAGCCCGCCGGCGTCCACGGCGCCCCGGACCCTCGACTCGTCCACGTCGAGATCGATCGCGAACAGCGGGTTCACATCCATGACCGACCGGCCCGGGAGTCGCGCGGCCAGCGGGCGGGCCAGCTCCAGGTACTTGGTGTCGCCGTACGTCTCACCGAGCCCGGTGATGCCGTCGGCCGTGACGATCTCCACGATCAGCCGGGGGGTGTACGGCTGGTGCACGCCCTGGGTGTTGAGCAGCGGCGGGTCGGCGATCAGGATCGGCGTCAGCCGCACCTCGGTGACGGTCAGGTCACGGGTCACAGGGAGGCTCCTACGAGGTCGAGTCCGGCGGTGAGGAGGGCCTTGAGATCGGCGAGGTCGGCGGGCGAGGGCTCGGTGAGCGGGGCGCGTACCGGGCCGACCCGCTGTCCCCGCAGCCAGGCCGCCGCCTTCACCAGGGACACGGCGTAGCCGGGCGCACGGTCCCGGAGTTCGACGAAGGGGACGTAGAACGCGCGCAGCAGCTTGTCGCGGGTCCCGTGGTCGTCGTCCCGGAGCGCGGTGAAGAAGGCGCCGGCGATCTCCGGGGCGAAGGCGTGCACGGCGGAGGAGTAGGCGGGGACGCCGACGGTGGCGTAGGCGCGGGCCTGGATCTCGGCGGTGGCGGCGCCGTTGAAGAAGAGGAAGCCGTCGGGGGCGGCGAGGGTGAGGCGCTGGAGCCGGTCGAGGTCACTGTGGCCGTCCTTGAGGCCGATGACGTTCGGGATGCGTGCGACGCGCCGCAACGAATCCACGCCGTAGGCGACTTGGCCGCGCTGGTAGGCGATCAGCGGCAGCCGGGTGCGGGCCGCGAGCTGCTCCAGCTGGGCGGCGAGGCCGTCCTGCGGGGCGTCGACGAGGTAGTGCGGCAGTACCAGCAGGGCGTCGGCGCCGGCCTCCTCGGCGATCCGCGCGAAGCGGGCGGCCTGCGCCCAGCCGTACCCGGTACCGGCCACGACGGGCACCCGGCCGGCCGCCTCCTCGACGGTGATGCCGACGACCGTCCGGTACTCGTCCTCGTCCAGGGAGAAGAACTCGCCGGTGCCGCACGCCGGGAAGACGGCACCGGGACCGGCGGCGAGCCGGTCGGCCACATGGGCGCGGAAGCCGTCGGGATCGAGCGGGCCGTCGTCATGGAAGGCGGTGAGCGGGAAGGACAGCACGCCCCGCGCCATCCCCTCCCGCAGTCGCCGCGCCACGTTCCGCGGAGCCGGGTCGCCGCCCACCCTGACCATCTCCTCTTGTGAATGTCGTCCATGTATGAGAATTGAGGCTAGATACAGGGACACGGAGGCGTCAATGGGATCCCGGCATTCGGGCAGCGTCTCCGGGCGGGAGCGGGGCACGCAGAAGAGCCCCACCCCGCACACAGCGGAATGGGGCTCACTCGGAGCGCCGGGCAGGCCTTGCACCTGCATTTCCCCGCAGGAAGCGGGGCGTCTTTCCTTGGACCACCAACGCACGGCCGGGTACCGGAAGTTCCGGCGACCAGGACGTGATCAACCATAGCCCATCCGGGCGCCCCCCTCCGACAGCAGGCGAGAGCGGCGGCTTCTACCCCCGCCGGTCACCCGTAAACCGAAGGTGATCCGGATCACGGTCCCCGATCTTCTTCTGGAACCGCGTGCTTGATACAACTTGCTCGCGCGTCCCTGTCCGTCGACGGCCGTCGCCCCTCCCCCTCTTCCGAGCCGCTCGGCTCCTTCCGCCTGCCCTGGGAACGCCCGTGTCCGCCCCCCGCACCCTGTCCTGGCCCCTCGTCGCCCTTTTCACGGCCGGGTATCTCGCCCCCTACCTGCTGCCCACCACCGTCGGCCGACTCGACAGCGGGCTCCCGCTCACCGCCACCCAGGCCGGGGCCATCGGCAGTGCCCTGCTGCTGAGTTCGGCGACGGCGGGCTTCCTGCTGGCGTCCCGGGTGGACCGGATCGGCTCCCGTACGCTCGCCCGCGCGGGGCTCGCGCTCGCCTTCCTCGGCTACGGCGGTGCCGCCCTCACCGGGTGCGTACCGGCCGTCGTCGCGGGCGCCCTCGTCGGCGGGTTCGGATCCGGGACGGTCACGGCGGTCGCCGCGAGCGGCATCGCCGCCCTGGGGGTATCCCCCGCTCGAACGGAGTCCGGAGCGTGGGGGAGGGACCCGCACCGCGTCACCACGCTGGGCCTGCTCGGCGTCTCCGCCCTCGCCGGCGCCCTCTACCTGACGATCCCCCGCCTCGGCCCGGGCCACGGCGTCCCCCTGGCCGCCATCGCGCTGACCGCGCTCGCCGTCTGGCCCCTCACCGACCGCCTGTCGCCCCGCACGGCAGCGGTCCGCGCGTCCGCCGGACGCGGCCGCCTGCCGCATCCGCGCGCCGGTCTGCTGCTGGCCGCCGCCATGCCCTGCTGGTCCCTCGCCCAGAACTCCCTCTGGGGCGTCAGCGGCCGCATCGGCCTCGCCCAGGCCCATCTCGGCGAGGTCACCGTCGGCGCGGTCTTCGCGGTCGCGCTCGGTGCCGGACTGCTCGGGGTGCTGGGCGCGGGCACCCTCGGCCCGCGGCTGGGCCGGGCGGTGCCCATCGGCGCCGGTACCGCGCTCATCGCCGGCTGCGTCGCGCTCAGCGCGTCGGCGCGGGACCTGCCGGCGTTCGCCGCGGGCGAGATCTCCTGGAACCTGCTCTACCCGGTCGTGCTGTCGTACGTCATCGGCCTGGCCGCCTCCCTGGACCCGCGGGGCCGCTGGGCGGTCCTGGTCGGCTCGGCGTCGTCCCTGGGCACGGCGGCGGGCCCGCTGACCGGGAGCGTGCTGGCGGCGTGGGCCGGGTTCCCGGCGATGGGCCTGGTCCTCGGCGCCGGGCTGCTCGTGGTCGCCGTACCGATGACGGCGGTGGCGCTGCGGACCGGCAGGCGGGCGCTGCCGGTCGTGGAACTCCCGCTGGAGACGCCCGCCGTGCCGGCCCAACGGGCCTACGACACCGCGTCCCCGAACTCGTACGCCGCCACCTCGGCGAGGTAACGCGCCCTGCGCTCCTCGTCGTCCTCCAGGAAGGAGGCGAGGAAGGAGTTGCGGGCCAGCTCGCGCAGCCGGTCCTCGGTGAGCCCGAGAGACTGCCGCACGGCCGCGAAGTTGTCACCGGCGTACCCGCCGAAGTACGCCGGGTCGTCGGAGTTGACCGTGCACAGCAGGCCGGCGTCCAGCATGGCCGGCAGCGGGTGGTCGGCCAGGGTGTCCACGGTGCGCAGGCGGACGTTGGACAGCGGACACAGGGTGAGCGGGACGCGGTCCCGGACCAGCCGCTCGACCAGCGCCGGGTCCTCCATGCAGCGCAGGCCGTGGTCGACACGCTCGATGCCGAGCACGTCCAGGGCCTCGGTGATGTACTCCGGCGGCCCCTCCTCACCGGCGTGCGCGACGCGGCGCAGCCCGAGCGCGGCGGCGGCCTCGTACACCTCCCGGAACTTCGCCGGCGGATGCCCGACCTCGGCGGAGTCCAGGCCCACCCCGGTGATCCGGTCCAGGTACGGCCCGGCGGCCTCGAGGGTCGCCAGGGCCGACTCGGCGGACTCGTCGCGCAGAAAGCAGAGGATGAGCCTGGTGGAGATCCCGTGGTTCTCCTCGCTGCGGCCGAGCGCCCGCCACAGCCCCTCCACGACCGTGCCCATGGACACGCCCCGGGCGAGGTGGGCCTGCGGGTCGAAGAAGATCTCCGCGTGCCGGACACCCTGCGCGGCGGCCCGGGCGAGGTAGGCGTCGGCCAGGTCCGTGAAGTCCTGCTCGGTGCGCAGGACGGCCATCAGCTCGTAGTACAGGTTCAGGAAGGACTGGAGGTCCTCGAACCGGTACGCCTCGCGCAGCTCGTCCGTGTCGGCGTAGGGCAGCTCGACGCCGTTGCGGGCGGCCAGCTCGAACGCCAGCTCCGGCTCCAGGGTGCCTTCGATGTGGAGGTGCAGTTCTGCTTTCGGGAGGGGCATCAAAGCATCGTACGGGTGTTTTACCGACGTTTCGGAACCGGTACCCGCAGCAGGTCGTACGCCACGGTCAGCTCTCCCTCGAACCCGGCCGCCCTCGCCTGCCGCTCGAACTCCTCGGGGTCGGGGTAACGCTGGCTGAAGTGGGTCAGGACGAGGTGCCGCACCCCCGCGTCCCGTGCCACGGCCGCAGCCTGGCCTGCCGTCAGATGGCCGTGGTCGACGGCCAGTTCGATATCCTCGTCGAGGAAGGTCGACTCGATGACGAGCAGGTCGCAGCCCTCGGCCAGCGCGTGCACCCCGTCGCACAGCCGGGTGTCCATGACGAACGCGAACCGCTGCCCGCGCCGCACCTCGCTGACGTCCTCCAGCGTCACGTCCCCGAACCGGCCCTCGCGCTGGAGCAGGCCCACGTCCGGGCCCTTGATCCCGTGCGCGGCGAGGCGGCCGGGCAGCATACGGCGACCGTCGGGTTCGATCAGGCGGTAGCCGTAGGACTCGACCGGGTGGGACAGCTTGCGGGCTTCCAGGGTGTACGACGGGGTCACCGCGAGTGGGCCGTCGGCGGCGACCGGGGCCTCGGTGAGCGGGACCGTCTCCCGGTAGGCCGTGGCGTAGCGCAGGCGGTCGAAGAAGCGCTGCCCGGAGCGCGGGTAGTGCGCGGTGACCTCGTGCGGGACCTGGTCGAGGTTGATCCGCTGGATGACCCCGGCGAGGCCGAGGGAGTGGTCGCCGTGGAAGTGCGTGACGCAGAGCCGGTTCAGGTCGTGCGCGGCGACCCCGGCGCGCAGCATCTGCCGCTGCGTGCCCTCGCCGGGGTCGAACAGGATGCCTTCGCCGTCCCACCTCAGCAGGTAGCCGTTGTGGTTGCGGTGCCGGGTCGGGACCTGGCTGGCGGTGCCGAGGACCACCAGTTCACGGACGGACATGGCGACTTACCCGGGGGGCCATTCCAGGCCACGGCCACCGAGGACGTGCGCGTGGGCGTGCCAGACGGTCTGGCCGGCGCCGCTGCCGGTGTTGAAGACGATGCGGTAGCTCTCCAGTCCCTCGCCCGCGGCAACCTCGGCGGTCTCCCGCAGGACGTCGGCGGTGATGTCCGGTGCGCCGGCCGCCAGGGCGGCGGCGTTCTCGTAGTGCGCCTTGGGGATCACCAGGATGTGGGTGGGCGCCTGGGGGTTTATGTCCCGGAAGGCTACAGTCGTGTCGGTCTCGCGGACGATCGTCGCCGGGATCTCGCCCGCGACGATCTTGCAGAACAGGCAGTCGTCCTGCGGTTCGCCGGCCATGCGTGTGCTCCTCACGCTGGTGATCAATACCGTGGGCATCGTAGTCGGTCGGGTGCGGGTGCACGGTGGCTGGTCGTACCCCCGCGGCGGAGCCGCATGGCGACGCGGCCCCGCGCTCCGTCAGGTCGGCAGGCCCGGCGGTGTTTTCGCCGGACTGCTCTCCAGTGCCTCCAGTGCGAGCCTGATCGCCGTGTCCAGCTGGGCGTCCCTGCCCTCCGCCCAGTCCTGTGGCCGCTGGACGACCTCGACGTCCGGGTCCACGCCGTGGTTCTCGACGTCCCAGCCCTGGCCGTCCAGCCAGATCGCGTACTTGGGCTGGGTGACCAGCGTGCCGTCGACCAGGTGGTAGCGGCTGTCGATGCCGACCACACCGCCCCAGGTGCGGGTGCCGACGACCGGTCCGATACCGAGGGCCTTGATGGCCGCGTTGACGATGTCGCCGTCGGAGCCGGAGAACTCGTTGGCGACGGCGACGACGGGTCCGCGGGGCGCGTCGAGCGGGTAGCTGGTGGCGCGCATGCCGCGTGCGAGGTCCCAGCCGATGATCCGGCGGGCCAGCTTCTCGACCACGAGCTGGGAGGTGTGGCCGCCGCGGTTCTCGCGGACGTCGACCACGAGCCCCTCCCGGGTGACTTCCACCCGCAGGTCGCGGTGGATCTGCGCCCAGCCGGGAGCCTGCATGTCGGGGACGTGGAGGTAACCGAGCCGGCCCTCGGAGGCCGCGTGGACATGGGCGCGGCGGTCGGCGACCCAGGCGTGGTAGCGCAGTGGTTCCTCGTCGGCGACGGGGACGACGACCGGGTGGCGGGGCTCGCCGCCGGCCGCCGGGGAGACGGTCAGCTCGACAGGGTGGCCGGCCGTGCCGACGAGGAGCGGGCCGGGCCCGGTCACCGGGTCCACGGGGTGCCCGGCGACGGCGATGATCGCGTCGCCGGGGCGTACGGCGACGCCGGGTGCGGCGAGCGGGGAGCGGGCGTCCGGGTCGGAGGTCTCCGCGGGCAGGATGCGGTCGATGCGCCAACTGCCGTCCGCGTGGCGGGAGATGTCGGCGCCGAGCAGACCGTGCCGGGAGCCGCCGCCGTGGCCGCCGCGCGGGCTGACGTAGGCGTGCGAGGTGCCGAGTTCGCCCTGCACCTCCCACAGCAGGTCGACCAGGTCGCTGTGGGTGGCGAGCCGGGCCAGCAGCGGCCGGTAGCGGTCGAGGACGCCGTCCCAGTCGATGCCGCCGAGGTCGGGCCGCCAGAAGTGGTCGCGCATGAGGCGGCCGGTCTCGTCGTACATCTGCCGCCACTCGGCGGCCGGGTCGACGGTCTGCCGGACCCGGGCGAGGTCGACGGTGACGCTGGTGTCGCCGTCGTCGTCGGTGCCGGTGCGGCGGTCGCTGGGGACGACCCGGAGCCGGCCGTCGCTCCACAGCAGGACGCGTTTGCCGTCGCCGCTGACCTCGAAGTGGTCGGCGTCGGAGGCCAGGTGCTCCAGGCGGCGCTGGGCGAGGTCGTAGCGCTCCAGCTCGGTGTGCGGGTCGGGGTCCTCGGGGTGGGCGCGGGAGGCGCCGAGGACGCCCCGCACGGGGTGGCGCAGCCAGAGGACGCCGTCCTTGGCGGCGCGCAGGGTGGAGTAGCGGCCGGCCTCGACCGGGAAGGGCACGATCCGGTCGGCGAGGCCTTCGAGGTCGATGCGGGTGGCGGGGGTGCCCTCGCTGTCGGGGGTCTCGTCCTTGTCGGGGGTCTCGAAGGGGCGGCCGTGCCGCTGCGGGCCGAACGGGGACGGGGTGACGGCGGCCAGCGTGATCAGGTGCGGTCGGGCGCCGACCACGAAGGCGAGGTCGAAGACGTGCTCGTCGTAGACCGGGTCGAAGGCACGGTTGGAGAGGAAGGCGAGGTGTTTGCCGTCGAGGGTGAAGACGGGCGCGTAGTCCTGGAAGCGCAGCGGGGTGGCCTCGGTGACCGACAGGTCGGTGGTGTGGGCGATCCGCAGCTGGGACAGCGGGCGGGGGCCGGGGTGGGCCCAGGCCAGCCAGGCGGAGTCGGGTGAGAAGGCGAGCCCGGAGACCTCGCCGTCGTCGCTGCGGTCCACCTCTCGGACCTCGCCGGTCTCCCGCTCGACGAGGAGCAGCCGCCCGTCGTGCGCGGCGACGGCGGCCCGGCTGCCGTCGGGGGACACGGCCAGCTCCAGGACCCGGCCCAGCTGCCCGGCGGCGAGCCGGCGGGGCGGGGCGCCGGGCACCGTGCCGGTCGCGGGGGCGAACTCCAGGGCGTCGTCACCCTCGGCGTCCGTCACCCACACCACCCACTCCTCGCCGTCGGCGCGGAAGGTGCGGGGCATCCGGGCGCGGACGCCGGGGGTGGCGGCGAGGGCGCGGGCGGGACCGGAGCGATGGGTGACCCAGTGGACGCCGCCGCGCACGCAGACGGCGCTGCCCCGGGCGGTGTGGTCGGGGGAGCCTTTCCCGAACCAGTGGGAGGCGTGCACCGGATACGGCCGCAGGTCCACGCGGGGGCCGCCGAGCCGTACCTCCAGCCGGCGCGGCTCGGCGCCCTCCAGGTCGTCCAGCAGCCAGAGTTCACCGGCGGAGCTGTAGACGACCCGGTTGCCGTCTCCGGCGGCGTGCCGGGCGTAGAACCGGTCGAGCGGGGTGTGCCGGCGCAGCTCGGAGCCGTCGGCGAGGGAGGAGTACAGGGCACCCGTGCCCTCGTGGTCGGAGAGGAACGCGATCCGGTCCCCCACCCACACCGGGCACTCGATGTTCCCGTCGATGTCCTCGTGCAGCCGTACGAACTCGCCGCTGCCGTCGCGGTCGATCCACAGCTTGCCCGCCGTGCCGCCCCGGTAGCGCTTCCAGTAGGCGGCCTCGCGGCCCATCGGCGCGGACAACAGCACGGTGGCCGGCCCGGACGCCACATTGCCGACCGGCCCGTACGGCAGGGTCTCGGCCGGTCCGCCGTCCAGCGGGACGGCGTGCGCCCAGGTGTGGCGGAAGCTGGGCCGGCCCTGCGCGCCGAGCGCGAGCACCCGCCCGTCCGCGGTCCAGCCACGCACCTCGGTACGGCTGTTGCCCCAGTACGTCAACCGCTCGGCGGGGCCCCCGTCGACGGGGGCGACATGCACCTCGGGCGCGCCGTCCCGGGTGGAGGTCCAGGCGAGATGCCGCCCGTCCGGCGAGATCCGGGGCAGGGTCACCGGCATGTTGTCGGCGCTGACCCGCCAGGCACGGCCGCCGTCGAGCGGCGCGAGCCAGACGTCGTCCTCGGCGACGAACGTCACCAAGTCGCCGTGCAGATGCGGAAATCGGAGGTAGGCGGAGGATTCCGTGGTTCCCGTCGAAGCACCCTGAGTCACCCCGTCACTGTACGCAGCGGCCGGTGTGCCCCGCTCCCGGTTCCGATCACTTGCCCTCGACGGGCCAGCAGGTGGGATCGCCCTTGCACCAGAGGGTCCGGGTGACGGTGACCGTCACGGTCGGCCGCGGCTGCCCTCCGGTGGGCGGCCGGTACGTCGGCCCGGGCGTGGCGTCGCAGTCGCCGAGCCCGGCCACGTGGAACACCTGTCTGCCGCCGACCTCGGCGGTCAGGTCCCCACGCACGCAGGCGCCGTCGACGGCCTTGGTCACCTTGCCGGTGACGGTGATCTTCCGCCGGTCCTTCGTCTCGCCCCGGCAGTCGACGGTGACGACGGTGGACTCGGTCGGCGAGGGGGTCCTGGCCGCCGTTCCGCCGCCGTTGCCGTAGCTGCCGGTGCAGGTGAGCCAACTGACGTCCACGTGCTGCCGTTCGAGCCGGGCGGTCGCGGTCGTGTCGGTGGTGTAGGCCGCGGTCGCGGTGCTGAGGTCGCCCGGCCGGCACGCCGTCATGACACCGCCGGCCAGCACGACCAGGCCGGCGACGGCCACCGCCCGCGTCCCGTGCGGCCCGCGCCGCATCCGTTTCGATGCCCCCATGAAGGGCAGCGTGCCACCGGCACGGCCGGGGCGGAAGGCCGCATACGGCCACTCACCCGTACGTGGGCCCCGGTTCCCGGGGTGCCGTCAGCCGGACGGTGCCGTCAGCCGCGCAGCAGCAGCCACTCCTGGAGTTCGACCAGGTTGCCCTCGGGGTCCTTGAGGTGGGCCACGCGCATGCGGTCGGTCATGAGGTCCGGTCCGTGCAGCAGGGTGGCGCCCCGGGAGGTGATCTGTGCGCAGTAGGCGTCGAGGTCGTCCACGCGCAGCACGACCAGGGAGCGGTGGCCGGTGGCGGTCTCACCCAGCTCGTCCAGGACCTCGGCCATCATCACGCGGTCCTGCAGCGCGATCCCGGCGGAGCCCGCGTGCGGGCTGAACTTCTCGTACGGGCCCTCGGTCGCGCCGGACTGCGGCTTGAGTCCGAGGACGTCGGCGTAGAAGCGGTAGCAGGCGGCGAAGTCGGTGACCAGGAGCCGTACTTGGGCGAGTTCCATGGTGTCCCCCAGGCGGTGTCAGGACCAGCGGCCGGTGCGGCCCAGCAGGAGCGCAGCGGCGGCGGTGCCGGCGGTGGATGTGCGCAACACGGTAGGCCCGAGGACGTACGGCCTCGCACCCGCCTCCGCGAAGAGCGCCAGCTCCTGCGGGGAGACGCCGCCTTCGGGGCCGACGACCAGCACGATCTCGCCGTGGGCGGGCAGCGCGGCGGTGGCGAGCCGCTCCTCGCCGCTCTCGTGGAGGACGGCGGCGAAGTCCGCCTTGGCGAGAAGTGCGCCGACCTGTTTGGTCGTGGCCGCGTCCGCGACCTCCGGGAAGCGGACACGGCGGGACTGCTTGCCGGCCTCGCGGGCGGTGGCCCGCCACTTGCCGAGGGCCTTCAGCCCGCGGTCGCCCTTCCACTGGGTGATACAGCGGGACGCCTGCCAGGGCACGATGGCGTCGACGCCGACCTCGGTCATCGTCTCCACGGCCAGTTCACCGCGGTCGCCCTTGGGCAGGGCCTGGACGACGGTGATCCGCGGGGTGGCCCGGGGCTCCTCGTGGACGGGCTCCAGGCCCGTGATCACCAGCCGGTCCTTGCCCTCGGCCGCCTTGACGACGCCCTCGGCCCAGCGGCCGCGCCCGTCGGTGAGGACCACGTCCTCGCCCGGCCGCAGCCGCTTCACGGACACGGCGTGCCGCCCCTCGGGGCCGTCCAGCACGAACTCCGGTCCGGCGGCGTCGAGTCGGTCCACGACGAAGACGGGCGCGGTCATCGCCGCTCACCTCCGGGCCCGGGGAGTTCCGACAACGCTGTCCGGGCCGCGGCGAGTTCGGCCGCCAGCACCTCCACCAGCCGACCGGCCGGCAGCTCCCGGGCCAGCCGGTGGCCCTGGCCCGCCCACAGCGCCATGGCCTGCGCGTCCCCGGCCTTGGCGGCGGCCTTGCGCAGCGGGGCGGTGAGGTGGTGGATCTCCGGGTAGGCGGCGGGGGCGTACGGGCCGTGCTCGCGCAGGAAGCGGTTGACCAGTCCGCGCGCCGGGCGGCCGGAGAAGGCACGGGTCAACTCGGTGCGCGCGAACAGGGGGTTGGTCAGCGCCTGCTTGTGCACGGCGTGGGCGCCGGACTCGGGGGTGGCGAGGAAGGCGGTGCCCAGCTGGGCCGCGCTCGCGCCCGCCGCGAGGACGGCGGCGATCTGGGCGCCGCGCATGATGCCGCCGGCGGCGACGATCGGGATGCTCACGGCCTCGCGGATCTGCGCGATCAGCGACAGCAGTCCGATGCCGGAGCCGTCGTTCTCCCGGATGTCCCGATGCGTTCCCTGGTGGCCGCCGGCCTCCACGCCCTGCGCGATCACCGCGTCCGCCCCGGCCCGTTCCACCGCGCGGGCCTCCTCGGCGGTGGTGGCGGTGACCAGTGTGTGCGTCCCGGCCCGGCGCAGCGAGTCCAGCGCCTCCCGGCTCGGCACGCCGAAGTGGAAGGAGACCACCGGCACCGGGTTGTCGAGGAGGACGGCGAGCTTGGCGTCGTAGCCGTCGTCGCGGCCGCTGTCCGGGTCGCCCAGCTCGGTCTCGTACCAGGCGGCCTCGCCGGCCAGCTGGTGGGCGTAGACCTCGGCCGCCCCCGACTCGGCGTACTCCGGCTGCGGCATGAAGACGTTGACGCCGAAGGGGCGGCTCGTGAGCCCTCGCAGCTGCTTGATCTCCTGGTACATGCCGTCGGCGGTCTTGTATCCGGCGGCGAGGAACCCGAGACCACCGGCCTCGGAGACGGCGGCGACGAGCTGCGGGACGGAGACGCCGCCCGCCATGGGGGCCTGCACGATCGGGTGGGGGAAGAGATCGGTCAGTGCGGAGGACATGACCGCATGTTGTCACGTCCTCCGAACAAGTCCGAAACCGGGCTTCCGGCGGCATAGGCCACCGGCAAGCGGGGTTGCTCAGCGCCCGTTGAAGGCGTCCTTCAGCCGCGAGAACAGCCCCTGCTGACCCGGCTGGAACTGTCCCAGCGGGCGCTCCTCGCCCCTCAGCTTGGCCAGCTCGCGCAGCAGCCGCTCCTGCTCGGGGTCGAGCTTGGTCGGGGTCGTGACCTCGACGTGGACGATCAGGTCGCCCCGGCCGCCGCCGCGCAGGTGGGTGACGCCACGGTTGTGCAGCGGGATCGACTGGCCGGACTGGGTGCCGGGCCGGATGTCGACCTCCTCCATGCCGTCCAGCGTCTCCAGTGGCACCTTGGTACCGAGCGCCGCCGCGGTCATCGGGATGGTGACCGTGCAGTGCAGGTCGTCGCCGCGCCGCTGGAAGGTCTTGTGCGGCAGCTCGTGGATCTCGACGTACAGGTCGCCGGCCGGACCGCCACCGGGGCCGACCTCGCCCTCACCGGCGAGCTGGATCCGCGTGCCGTTGTCGACACCGGCCGGGATCTTGACGGTGAGGGTCCGGCGCGAGCGGACCCGTCCGTCGCCCGCGCACTCGGGGCAGGGGGTGGGCACCACGGTGCCGAAGCCCTGGCACTGGGGGCAGGGCCGCGAGGTCATGACCTGGCCCAGGAAGGACCGGGTGACCTGTGAGACCTCACCACGGCCGCGGCACATGTCACACGTCTGGGCGGACGTGCCCGGAGCCGCGCCCTCGCCGTTGCAGGTGTTGCAGACGACCGCGGTGTCGACCTGGATGTCCTTGGTCGTACCGAAGGCGGCCTCGTCCAGCTCGACCTCGATCCGGATCATCGCGTCCTGGCCGCGCCGGGTGCGCGAGCGCGGCCCGCGCTGCGACGCCGTACCGAAGAACGCGTCCATGATGTCGGAGAAGTTGCCGAAGCCGCCGGCCCCGAAGCCGCCCGCGCCCGCGCCGCCCGACTGGGAGAGCGGGTCGCCGCCGAGGTCGTAGACCTGCTTCTTCTGCGGGTCCGACAGCACCTCGTAAGCGGCGTTGATCTCCTTGAACCGCTCCTGGGTCTTCGGGTCGGGGTTGACGTCCGGGTGCAGCTCGCGCGCGAGCCGGCGGAACGCCTTCTTGATCTCATCCTGCGACGCGTCGCGGCGCACGCCGAGAACGGCGTAGTAGTCCGTGGCCACTTACGACTCCGCCAGGATCTGTCCGACGTACCGTGCCACTGCGCGTACCGCTCCCATCGTTCCCGGGTAGTCCATGCGGGTCGGTCCGACCACGCCGAGCTTGGCAACCGCCTCGCCGCCCGAACCGTAGCCGACCGACACGACTGAGGTGGAGTTGAGTCCTTCATGGGCGTTCTCGTGGCCGATGCGCACGGTCACGCCCGGGTCCTTCGCCTCGCCGAGGAGCTTGAGGAGCACGACGTGCTCCTCAAGGGCCTCCAGGACGGGCCGGATCATGAGGGGGAAGTCGTGCCCGAAGCGGGTGAGATTGGCGGTGCCGCCGATCATCAGCCGCTCCTCGTTCTCCTCGACGAGTGTCTCCAGGAGGGTGGAGAGCACCATGGAGACCGTACCCCGGTCCTCGGCCTCGAAGGCCTCCGGCAGGTCCTCGACCAGCCTCGGCACGTCCGTGAACCGGCGGCCCGCGACCCGGCTGTTCAGCCGTGCCCGCAGATCCGCCAGCGAGGCCTCCCCGAACGGCGCCGGGCAGTCGACCATCCGCTGCTCGACCCGGCCGGTGTCCGTGATCAGCACGAGCATCACGCGCGCGGGGGCGAGCGAGAGCAGCTCCACGTGCCGGACGGTGGACCGGGTCAGCGACGGGTACTGCACGACCGCGACCTGCCGGGTCAGCTGCGCGAGCAGCCGCACCGTGCGCGCCACGACGTCGTCGAGGTCGACGGCGCCCTCCAGGAAGTTCTGGATCGCCCGCCGCTCGGGCGCGGTCATCGGCTTGACGCCCGCGAGCTTGTCCACGAACAGCCGGTAGCCCTTGTCGGTGGGGATGCGCCCCGCGCTGGTGTGCGGCTGGGCGATGTACCCCTCGTCCTCCAGGGCCGCCATGTCGTTGCGGACGGTCGCCGGGGAGACGCCGAGGTTGTGCCGCTCGGTGAGTGCCTTGGAACCCACCGGCTCCTCGGTGCCCACATAGTCCTGGACGATCGCGCGCAGCACCTGGAGCCTGCGTTCACTCAGCATCCGCGCACACCTCCAGCACGTCGTCCCCTCGTCCCTGCGGGTCGTCCGCCTGGCACTCTTCCCATGTGAGTGCCAGCGTTCCCCGGCCCAGTGTACGGCTGTCAGGTACGCACTGGGCAAGGTCGGTCCGGTCCGTACCGGCTCGTACCGTTAGCGTCGCCGTATGACGGTGACTTGGGAAGAGCTGGGATGGGAACGGCTGGCCGCCGGCGTCGGGCGGTGCCGGCTGCCCGGCTGGGACTGCACGGCGGGCCTCGTCCTCGGCGAGGGTACGGCGCTCATGGTGGACGCCGGGTCGAGCCTGGCCGAGGGGGCCCGGCTGCGGGCCGGGGCCCAGGAGCTGTCCGGCGGCCGTGTGACGCATCTCGCGCTCACCCATCCCCACTTCGACCATGTCTTCGGGGCGGCCGCGTTCGCCGGGACCGAGGTGTACGCGGCGGTGGGCATGGACGCGGTGTTCGTCCACGAACGCGAGGAACTGCGTCTGGACGCGATCCGCGACGGGCTGCCGGTGGCCGACGCGGACGAGGCGGTGGACGCGCTGAGCCCGCCTCGGCATCTGGTCTCCGGCGAGTGGACGCTGGACCTCGGCGGCGGCCGCCAGGCGCTGCTGGCCAACGTGGGCCCCGGGCACACCGCCCACGACCTCGCCGTGCTGGTCCCCGGCTCCCCCGAGGTGGTCTTCTGCGGTGACCTGGTCGAGGAGTCCGGCGAGCCCCAGGCCGGTCCGGACGCGATCCCGTCCCGCTGGCCGGACGCGCTGGACCGGCTGCTGGCGCTGGGCGGCGAGGACGCGCTGTACGTGCCCGGGCACGGGGCGGCGGTGGACGCGGGGTTCGTACGACGGCAACGCGACGCGCTGGCAAGGCGTTTCGGCGTGTCGTGAGCCTCGGGTCGCGGCTTCTCCTATCGTCATCCGAATGCGCCCACCCGTCTCCCGCCACCGCCCTTCCGACGAGAGCCCTTCGGGCCCGCGCCCTCGTATGTACTCCGCCGACCTGACCCCGCCGTGGAAGAAGCCGAAGCCGGTCCCGGAGGTACCGGCCGAGCCGGGGCTGGTGGTGGAGGAGTCCGGCACCGGGTTCTGCGGGGCGGTGATCCGCTGCGAGGCGGGCACGGTCACCCTGGAGGACCGCTTCGGCAAGCACCGGGTGTTCCCGCTGGAGCCGCGCGGCTTCCTGCTGGAGGGCAGGGTCGTGACCCTCGTACGTCCGCCCTCGGGTCCCGTACGCCCCACCCGTACGGCATCCGGCTCGGTGGCCGTGCCCGGCGCACGCGCGCGGGTCGCCCGCGCCGGCCGCATCTACGTCGAGGGCCGACACGACGCCGAACTCGTCGAGAAGGTGTGGGGCGACGACCTGCGCATCGAGGGCGTCGTCGTGGAGTACCTGGAGGGCGTGGACGACCTGCCGGCGATCGTGGAGTCCTTCGCCCCCGGCCCGGACGCACGGCTGGGCGTCCTGGTGGACCACCTGGTACCGGGCTCGAAGGAATGGCGCATCGCCCAGTCGGTGACGAGTGAGCACGCGCTCGTCGTCGGCCACCCGTACATCGACATCTGGGAGGCGGTGAAGCCGTCGGCCCTGGGGATCGACGCGTGGCCGACCGTCCCCCGGGGCCAGGACTGGAAGACGGGTGTGTGCCGCGCCCTGGGCTGGCCCGGGAACACGGGCGCGGCCTGGCAGGGCATCCTGTCCCGGGTGCGGTCGTACAAGGACCTGGAGCCGGAACTGCTGGGATGTGTCGAACGTCTCATCGACCACGTGACCGTGCCCTAGCCGGGGCCGCCGGGCCGTTGGGCCATCGGGACGGTGCGTTCTCCCGGCGACAGCGGGTGGCCGTCAGTCCACGAGGTCCCGTACCACCGCGTCCGCCAGCAGCCGCCCGCGCAGCGTCAGCACCGCCCGCCCCGCCGCGTACGGACCCGTCTCCAGCAGGCCGTCGTCCAGCGCCCGCCGGGACGCCGCGAGGCCCTCCTCCTTCAGCAGGGACAACGGCACGCCCTCCCGCAGCCGCAGCTCCAGCAGGATCCGCTCCACCCGGCGGTCCTCCTCCGACAGCACCTCACGCCCGGCGCCCGGCGACCGCCCCGACGCCAGCGCCGCCGCGTAGGCCCCCGGATGCTTCACGTTCCACCAGCGCACCCCGCCCACGTGCGAGTGCGCCCCCGGCCCGGCCCCCCACCAGTCGGCGCCCCGCCAGTACAGCTCGTTGTGCAGGCAGCGGCCCGCCTCCGAGGTGGCCCAGTTGGAGACCTCGTACCAGTCGAGGCCCGCCGCCGACAGGGTCTCCTCGGCGATCAGGTAGCGGTCGGCGTGGACGTCGTCGTCGGTCATCGGGACCTCGCCCCGGCGGATGCGGCGGGCGAGCTGCGTGCCCTCCTCGACGATCAGGGCGTAGGCGCTGACGTGGTCGGGTCCGGCGCCGATCGCCGCGTCCAGGGACGTCCGCCAGTCGTCGTCGCTCTCCCCCGGCGTGCCGTAGATCAGGTCGAGGTTGACGTGCTCGAAGCCGGCCGCCCTCGCCTCCGCCACGCACGCCTCGGGGCGGCCGGGGGTGTGGGTGCGGTCGAGGACCCGCAGCACATGCTGCTTCGCGCTCTGCATGCCGAAGGAGATCCGGTTGTAGCCGCCCTCCCGGAGAGTGGCGAGGTAGGCCGGGTCGACCGACTCCGGGTTCGCCTCCGTCGTGATCTCCGCGTCCGGCGCCAGCCCGAACTCGTCCCGGATCGCGCCCAGCATCCGTACGAGGTCGCCGGCCGCCAGCAGCGTGGGCGTGCCCCCGCCGACGAAGACCGTCCGGACCTCGCGCGGATCGTCGCCGAGCACCTTGCGGGCCAGGCGCACCTCGTCGGTCAGGGTCTCGGCGTAGTTGTCGCGGGACGCCAGCACACCGCCGGTGCCGCGCAGCTCGGTCGCGGTGTAGGTGTTGAAGTCGCAGTAGCCGCAGCGGGTCGCGCAGTACGGGACGTGCAGGTAGAACCCGAGGGGGCGGTCGGCGGCCCCGGCGAGCGCGGCGGCGGGCAGCGCGCCGTCGGCGGGGACGGGCTCGCCGTCGGGGAGTGCGGAAGGCATGTCCCCCATTGTCCCGTACGACCGCGGTTACTCCGCCTGCAGCACCAGCAGGGCCAGGTCGTCCTCCGGGAGACCGCCGCCGAAGTCGTGCACCAGGCGGCGGATCCTTTCCGCGATCAGCTCGGCGCTCAGGCCCGCGCAGCCGGACAGGGCCCGCGCGAGCCCGTCGCCGTCGTCGAACTGGCGGGAGCCGGAACGGCGCTCGGTCACCCCGTCCGTGACGCACAGCAGGCTGTCGCCGGGTCGCAGGTCGAGGGTCTCGCTGGTGTAGGTCTCGTCCTCGACCACGCCGAGCAGGGTCTGCGGACGGGCGGCGGTGCGCACGCCGCCGTCGGGGCCGAGGACGAGTGGCAGGGGGTGCCCGGCGGAGGCGAGGGTGCAGCGGACCCCGCCGTCGTGCGGGGTCAGCTCGCCGTAGAGCAGGGACAGGAAGCGGGTCTGCGGGCCGTCCCCGGGCACCACGGGCCGGCCGCCGGCGGCGACCAGGGCGCGGGCGGCGGCGTCGGCGGCCTCGGTGGCGTCGTCCAGGAGGAGCTGGTTGAGGCGGTCGAGGACGTCGGCGACGCGGTAGCCCTCGCGGGCGAGGAGCCGCAGCCAGGGGCGGGCCAGGCCGATCACCACCGCCGCCTCGGGACCCTTTCCCTGGACGTCGCCGACGGCGAAGCACCAGCGGCCGTCGCCGGCCGGGAACAGGTCGTAGAAGTCGCCGCTGGGACCGCCCTTGTCGCAGGGCTCGTAGACGAGCGCGCTGCGCACGCCGGGGATCTCGGCGACCGCGCCGGGCAGCAGGCCGCGCTGCAGGACGGCGCTGATGGTGGCCTGGCGGGCGTACTGGCGGGCCGCGCCGATGGCGAGGGCGACCCGCCGGCTGAGATCCTCGACCAGCCCGGTCACCTCGTCGGGGAACCGGATCAGCCCGCACCGGCCGATGACCAGGGTGCCGAGCGGACGGCCGCCCGCGATCAGCCGGTACGCCAGCGCCGTGCCGTCGGCGCCCTGGGGGCCGAGCGCGTCGCCGGGCCAGGGGTACGGCTCGGGGCCGGAGCGCAGCCCGTCCCACGGGCACGGCGGCTCCTTCTCCAGGGCGCACCGCAGTTCCTCGCTGCGGGCCTCGCTGGCGTGCCAGACCCGCGCCGGGCCGCCGCCCGCGCCGCCGCGCACGGTCGCCTCGTCCTCCAGCCACACCGCGCACCAGTCGGCGAGCCGGGGCACGATCAGCTGGCCGGTGAGGGCGGCGACCAGGTTCTCGTCCAGCTGTCCGGCGAGCAGGTCGGAGGCCTCGGCGAGGAAGGACAGCGCGCCCCGGCCGAGCCAGTCCCGGTCGCCGTCGGCGCGGTGCGGCTGCGGGGCCAGGTCCTCGGCGATGGCCAGGGCGGGGTCCGCGGCGGGTCCGTCCGCGGCCTCGCTGCCGCCCGGGGGCAGCCGTGCCCACACCGTCTTGGCCCCGGTGCGGTAGGTGACGCCCCAGGACTCCGCGAGGGTGGCGACCAGCCGCAACCCGCGCCCGTACTCGGCCGTGTCGTACGGCGCCTCACCGCCGACGGGGTCGCGCGGGGCGCGGGAAGGATGCTGGTCCCACACCTCCACGACGAAGGCCCCTGTCGTCTCCAGACGCCAGTGGACCTCCAGGTCGGTACCGGCGTGCACCACGGCGTTGGTGACCAGTTCGCTGACGACGGCCACGGCGTCGTCGGCGAGCCGGGCCGGCACCCCGGGTGCCTCGGCCAGCGCGGCCCGCACCAGCGCGCGGGCCGACGCCGGCGCGAGGGGGCTCCCGGGCAGCGTGGCCCGACCCCGCACCTCAGGGCCCGGGGCCTCGCTCTCCCGCTGCATCGGTATGGCCGCCATGTCCATGCGGCCCAGGGTGACAGAAAGACCCCACGCATGAGCGGTGAGTCACCGAAGTGGACAGGCGTGGCTGAGAACCGTGCTACGAGTGCGTCAGAAGACGCCACCTTTCGAGCGAGGCCGAGCGCAAAGTCCCCCAGGGGCGCGGGGCCGTGTCCGGCTGCGCCGCGCGGGCACGGCAGGCCGCGGACGTCCCGCGGCCGCCTGGGGCCTTTCGTTTGGATCCGGCATGATCCAGACGAAGGCCCCAGGGACCCGTCACCCCTCCGGGAACCGCGCTACGCCTCCCGGGTGCCGGCGTACATCTCGTCGATGAGGTGCTTGTACTCCCGCTCCACGACGGGCCGCTTCAGCTTCAGGCTCGGCGTGATCTCACCGTGCTCCACGTCGAGATCACGCGGCAGCAGGCGGAACTTCTTGATGGTCTGCCAGCGCTGGAGACCGGCGTTGAGCTGCTTGACGTAGCCGTCGACCATCTCGACCGTCTGCGGCGCGGCGACGATCTCGGCGTACGGCCTGCCCGCCAGGCCGTTGTCCTTCGCCCAGTCCTGGATCGCGAGTTCGTCCAGGGCGATGAGGGCGGTGCAGTAGTTCCGGTCGGCGCCGTGCACCAGGATGTTGGAGACGTACGGGCACACCGCCTTGAACTGTCCCTCCACCTCGGCGGGGGCGACGTACTTGCCGCCGGAGGTCTTGATGAGGTCCTTCTTGCGGTCGGTGATGCGCAGATAGCCGTCGGGGGACAGCTCGCCGATGTCGCCGGTGTGGAACCACCCGTCGGACTCCAGCACCTCGGTGGTCGTGTCGGGCAGCTTGTGGTAGCCCTCCATGATGCCGGGGCCGCGCAGCAGGATCTCGCCGTCGTCGGCGATGCGGACCTCGGTGCCGGGCAGCGGCTTGCCGACCGTGCCGGTGCGGTAGGCCTCGCCGGGGTTGACGAAGGAGGCCGCGGAGGACTCGGTGAGGCCGTAGCCCTCCAGGATGTGGATGCCGGCGCCGGCGAAGAAGTAGCCGATCTCCGGGGAGAGCGCGGAGGCGCCCGAGACACAGGCGCGCAGCCGGCCGCCGAAGGCCTCGCGGAGCTTGCCGTAGACGAGGGTGTCGGCGACCTTGTGCTTGGCGGCGAGGCCGAAGGGCACGGCGGCGGTGCCGGTGCGCCGGAAGTTGTCCTGGCTGACCTTGGCGTACTCGCGGGCGACGTCGGCGGCCCACTGGAAGATCTTGTACTTGGCCCCGCCGCCCTCCCGGGCCTTGGCCGCGACGCCGTTGTAGACCTTCTCGAAGATCCGCGGCACGGCCGCCATGTACGTCGGCCGCACCACCGGAAGGTTCTCGATGATCTTGTCGACCCGTCCGTCGACGGCGGTGACGTGCCCCACCTCGATCTGGCCGGAGGTGAGCACCTTGCCGAAGACGTGGGCGAGCGGCAGCCACAGGTACTGGACGTCCTCGCCGCTGATCAGGCCGGTCGCGGTGATCGCCTTCGCCATGTACGCCCAGTTGTCGTGCGGCAGGCGCACACCCTTGGGGCGGCCGGTGGTGCCGGAGGTGTAGATGAGGGTGGCGAGCTGGTCCTTGGTGATCGCGCCGACCCGCTCCTTGATCAGCTGCGGGTGCGTCTCCAGGTAGGCGGCGCCGCGCTGCTCCAGCTCGGCGAGGGTGGTCACCCAGTCGTTCGTCTCGACGCCGGCCGGGTCGATGACGACGACCTTGGTCAGGTCGGGCAGCTCGGCACGCTTCTCGACCGCCTTGGCGGCCTGGGCCGCGTCCTCGGCGATCAGCACCCGGCTCTCGGAGTCGGAGAGGATGAAGGCCGACTCATCGGCGTTGGTCTGCGGGTAGATGGTGGTCGTGGCGCCGCCGGCACACATGATGCCGAGGTCGGCGAGGATCCACTCGACGCGGGTCGAGGAGGCGAGCGCCACCCGCTGCTCCGGCTCGACACCCAGCTCGATGAGCCCGGCCGCGATCGCGTACACCCGGTCGGCCGCCTGCGCCCAGCTGAGCGACTTCCAGTCATCGGGGCCCTGGCCCTGGGCGGTACCCGTCTGCTCGAGCGTGGTCGAGCCCGTGGCGGACGGCGGTACCGGGTAGCGGTAGGCCTCGGCGTCCGGTGTGGCTGCCACGCGCTCCAGGAAGAGGGCCGCCACGGACGGCGGACGGTTCTCGATCAAGGTCTGTGTGTCGGTCACGACATCCTCCGGGGGCCCGCGACGGTGCGGCTGACTCGTGCGGCTGGGTTAACTCACGGTGGGGTTTCGCGCTGTTGTTTAACTCGCGAGTAACTATCGAGCAGGGATCAGAGTAAGCCGCGACCGGCCGCTGCGTAAGGGGCCTCGGCCTGTCACTTTCCACTCAGAGCGACGCTACGCACGCGTAGGGCCCGCCGCACTTTCGTACGACGGGCCCCGGTGTGCCCGGTTTCCGGACGTCACCCACTGTTACCAGCGGTTACTTCTTGGCCTTGGCCGGCCCCGCGCTGTCATCGCTGGACAGGACGGCGATGAAGGCTTCCTGCGGAACCTCCACGGAACCCACCATCTTCATCCGCTTCTTGCCTTCCTTCTGCTTCTCCAGCAGCTTCCGCTTACGGGAGATGTCACCGCCGTAGCACTTGGCGAGGACGTCCTTGCGGATGGCGCGGATGGTCTCACGGGCGATCACGCGCGAGCCGACGGCGGCCTGGATGGGCACCTCGAACGCCTGGCGCGGGATCAGCTCGCGCAGCTTGGCCACCAGCCGCACCCCGTACGCGTACGCCGCGTCCTTGTGGGTGATCGCGGAGAAGGCGTCCACCTTGTCGCCGTGGAGCAGGATGTCGACCTTGACCAGGCTGGAGGTCTGCTCGCCGGTGGGCTCGTAGTCGAGGGAGGCGTACCCGCGCGTCTTGGACTTCAGCTGGTCGAAGAAGTCGAAGACGATCTCCGCGAGCGGAAGCGTGTAGCGGATCTCGACCCGGTCCTCGGACAGGTAGTCCATACCGAGCAGGGTGCCGCGCCGGGTCTGGCACAGCTCCATGATCGAGCCGATGAACTCGGTCGGCGCCAGGATGGTGGCGCGCACGACCGGCTCGTAGACCTCCCGGATCTTGCCTTCCGGGAACTCGCTCGGGTTGGTGACGGTGTACTCGGTGCCGTCCTCCATGACCACGCGGTAGACCACGTTCGGCGCGGTGGCGATCAGGTCGAGGCCGAACTCGCGCTCCAGCCGCTCCCGGATGACGTCCAGGTGCAGCAGGCCGAGGAAGCCGACGCGGAAACCGAAGCCGAGGGCGGCGGAGGTCTCCGGCTCGTAGACGAGCGCCGCGTCGTTGAGCTGCAGCTTGTCGAGGGCCTCGCGCAGCTCCGGGTAGTCGGAGCCGTCGAGCGGATACAGCCCCGAGAAGACCATCGGCTTCGGGTCCTTGTAGCCACCGAGCGCCTCGGTCGCGCCCTTGGCGTGGCTGGTGACTGTGTCACCGACCTTGGACTGGCGGACGTCCTTCACACCGGTGATCAGGTAGCCCACCTCACCGACGCCGAGGCCGTCGGCGGGAAGCATCTCGGGCGAGTTGGTCCCGATCTCCAGCAGCTCGTGGGTGGCGCCGGTCGACATCATCCTGATGCGCTCGCGCTTGTTGAGCTGGCCGTCGATGACACGGACGTACGTCACGACACCGCGGTAGGAGTCGTAGACCGAGTCGAAGATCATCGCGCGGGCGGGCGCGTCGGCGACCCCGACCGGCGCCGGGATCTCCTTGACGACCTTGTTCAGCAGCGCGTCCACGCCGAGACCGGTCTTGGCGGAGACCTTGAGCACGTCCTCCGGGTCACAGCCGACCAGGTTCGCCAGCTCCTCGGCGAACTTCTCCGGCTGCGCGGCCGGCAGGTCGATCTTGTTCAGCACCGGGATGATCGTGAGGTCGTTCTCCATCGCCAGGTAGAGGTTGGCGAGGGTCTGCGCCTCGATGCCCTGGGCGGCGTCGACGAGGAGGACGGTGCCCTCGCAGGCGGCCAGCGACCGCGAGACCTCGTAGGTGAAGTCGACGTGCCCCGGGGTGTCGATCATGTTGAGGATGTGGGTCGTGCCCTGGTCGGGGCCCTCGGTCGGGGCCCAGGGCAGACGCACCGCCTGGGACTTGATCGTGATGCCGCGCTCGCGCTCGATGTCCATCCGGTCGAGGTACTGAGCACGCATCTGCCGCTGCTCGACCACACCGGTCAGCTGGAGCATCCGGTCGGCGAGCGTGGACTTGCCGTGGTCGATGTGCGCGATGATGCAGAAGTTGCGGATCTGAGCCGGGGCGGTACGGCTCGGCTCGGGCACATGGTTAGGGGTCGCGGGCACGCAGGGTCCTGTCTCTTGAGGCGCCTTATGCCTCGGGTCGGATCGATACGTAGTCTCCATGGTCCCACGGGCAGGGACCGGGGGCCGTTTTGGGCCGTCCGGAGGGCCACTGGTACTGTAGATGGCTGTGCCTCATGCCCTCTCAGCGCGAGGCACGACCAGAAAATTCTTGGATCACCGGTACGGGACCCGAGCGGCCCCGCACCTGAACCTGAAAAGGCTCCTTCGTGGCGAACATCAAGTCCCAGATCAAGCGGATCAAGACCAACGAGAAGGCTCGGCTGCGCAACAAGGCCGTCAAGTCCTCCCTGAAGACCGCGGTCCGCAAGGCCCGTGAGGCCGCTGCCGCGGGTGACGTCGAGAAGGCCACCGAGCTGCAGCGCGCTGCCGCGCGTGCGCTCGACAAGGCCGTCTCGAAGGGCGTCATTCACAAGAACCAGGCCGCCAACAAGAAGTCGGCGCTTGCTTCCAAGGTCGCGTCCCTCAAGGGCTGAAAACTCCTTCTGATCTGATCGCCGGCAGGACCCAGAGCGGGCCCTCTCTCATCCGCTCCCGTCCGGCACCCCGGATTCGTACGCGGCCTGCGTTCGCCACGCGGGTGCGAATCCAAAAGCTCGGTCCGAAGGCCCCGGCGCCCTCCCTTCCCCAGGGCGGGCACCGGGGCCTTCGGCATGCGCCGGGCGTCAGCCGACGGCTACGTTTTCTCCTCGCCACCGGCACGGACACAGGCACCGGCACCGGCACCGGCACCGGCACCGGCACCGGCACGACTGGATCACGGTTTCTTGGACGGCACCGGCGGGATCGGCCTCAGACCCGGCCCCGGGACCGTGCCGCCCGGGCGATGGTCACGACCGCCTTCTCCAGGGCGTACTCGGGGTCGTCTCCGCCGCCCTTCACGCCCGCGTCGGCCTCGGCGACCGCGCGCATCGCCAGCGCGACACCGTCGGGCGTCCAGCCCCGCATCTGCTGCCGCACCCGGTCGATCTTCCACGGCGGCATGCCCAGCTCGCGTGCCAGATCGGCCGGGCGTCCCCCACGCGCGGAGGACAGCTTCCCGATCGCCCGCACGCCCTGCGCCAGCGCACTGGTGATCATCACCGGCGCCACCCCCGTCGCCAGCGACCATCTGAGCGCCTCCAGCGCCTCCGCCGTCCGCCCCTCGACGGCCCGGTCGGCGACCGTGAAGCTGGAGGCCTCGGCCCGGCCGGTGTAGTACCGCCCGACGACCGCCTCGTCGATCGTCCCTTCCACGTCGGCGACCAGCTGCGAGACCGCCGAGGCCAGCTCGCGCAGGTCACTGCCGATCGCGTCGCAGAGCGCCTGGCACGCCTCGGGCGTGGCCGACCGCCCGAAGGCGCGGAACTCCCCCCGGACGAAGGCCAGCCGGTCCGCCGGCTTGGTCATCTTCGGACAGGCCACCTCCCGCGCCCCTGCCTTGCGCGCGGCGTCCAGCAGCCCCTTGCCCTTGGCACCGCCCGCATGCAGCAGCACGAGGGTGATCTCCTCCGCGGGCGCCCCGAGGTACGCCTTCACGTCCTTGATCGTGTCGGCGGAGAGGTCCTGCGCGTTGCGTACGACCACTACCTTGCGCTCGGCGAAGAGCGACGGACTGGTCAGCTCGGCGAGCGTGCCGGGCTGCACCTGGTCCGGAGTGAGGTCGCGTACGTCCGTGTCGGCGTCGGCGGCCCTGGCGGCGGCCACCACCTCCCGCACCGCACGGTCGAGCAGGAGGTCCTCCTGGCCCACGGCGAGCGTCACCGGGGCGAGAGGGTCGTCGTTCGCAGTCTTCCTGGCCATCGCCTCAGCATCCCACGCGGCACTGACAACGAACCGGCGGTGCACCCCGGCCGGTCCCCGACCCGCAACCGGAGTCCGTCTCGGGGGCGGGGTCAGGGCTCCTCGCGCCAGCCGTCCCACGTCCCCGCGAACGCGTCCAGCTCCGCCGGGTCCAGCCGCTCCTTCTCGTCGCGCAGGACCACCAGCCACTGGGCGTCCTCGGCGTCGTCCTCGCCGGCCAGCGCGTCCCGGACGAGCTGAGGCTCCTCGTCGATCCCGAAGCGCTCCCGCAGTGCCTCGGCCGCCTCCTCGGCGGCATCACGGTCGGGCAGCACCAGCACGTGTCTCACATCGCTCACGGACCGATTCTCCGGCACGGTCATCCAGCCCTCGGCCGAACCGAATCACCGGGTGTTCCGATCCCGCACAGCCGGCACACGGTCCAACTCGAGCCCGAACCGCTCCCGGTACACCGCCAGCACCTCCTCGTCCGTCTCCAACTCCCGCTTGTCGCGCGAGCCGTCGGGGGCCGTCGTCGTCAGCGTGCGCCCGCCGAGCGTGATCCTCCCTCCGTCCTCGGTGATCCGTGAGCAGACCAGCGAGCTGGTGAAGTGCGACAGCGGCGAGGTGCTGTGCCACCAGGCACCGGCCGCGAAGTCCCCGAGCACCCGGGGCCGCGTCTCCAGCCGGTACTGGGGTCTGCCGTCCCGCAGGACGTCCAGGTCGGCGCCCGCCGAACCGCCGCCGCCCCGCACCCCCGCCGCGTCGGGCCCGGCGTCCACGAGGCGGAAACTCCCGCCCGGGTCGTCCTGCTCCTCACGCTCCGCGAACGCCAGCGGATGGTGACTGTGCGCCCCGAACCCGACGTCCGCGAGCCAGGTGTCCCCGTCCGCCGTCCGTACCCGCAGCGCGAGATGGTCGTAGGGGATCCCGAGCCGCCCCTCGTCGCCGTACACGCGTGCCGCGAGCAGCTCCACCTCGTAGCCGAGGGCGGCGAGCAACCCCGCGAACGCGCCGTTCAGTTCGTAGCAGAAACCGCCCCGCCGGGTCCCCGCCACCTTGTCCAGCAGTCGCTTCTCCTCCAGCGCGATCTCCTCGCCGAGGTGGACGGAAAGGTTCTCGAAGGGAACGGTCCGCAGATGGCGCAGGTGCAGCTCGCGCAGGGCCTCGCTGGTGGGCCGTCGCGGGCGCGCCGCCCCGAGCCGGAGGAGATAGGCATCGACCAGTGCTGAGTTCATGGCTCCAGTCTGGGCGAGCGACAGCCCCGGACCTGCGCCGGACCGGCGCGGCACGGCACGGCACGGCACGGCACGGCACGGCACGGCACGGCACGCGGCTCATACACCCTCACCCTCTGGCTCACTCCCTGCCTCACTCCCTGCCTCACTCCCTGCCTCACTCCCTGCCTCACTCCCTGCCTCACTCTCTGGTCACCCGCACCTCCCCGCCCGCTCCTCCGGTCCCGCCGACCGCGAGCGCTCCGTCCCGGTCGGTGCGCAGCACCACCGCGCCACCGGCCCGCAGCGCGGCGACGGTCGACGGTGCCGGGTGACCGTACGGGTTGTCGGCGCCTGCGGAGATGAGGGCCACCCGGGGAGCCGCGAGCCGTAGCAACTCCGGGTCCTGGTAGGCCGAGCCGTGATGGGCCACTTTCAGGACGTCCACACCGGCCAGCTCGGCCGCCACCCGAGATCTCAGCAAGGCCTGCTGCGCCGGGGGTTCGAGGTCGCCGAGCAACAGCATCCGCAGTCCGCCCGTGCGGACGAGCAGCGCGACGCTGGCGTCGTTCGGTCCGTCCGGCTCCGGCAAGGCGCCCGGCCATGCCGGGGGTACCTGTGCGCCCGAGGGCAGCCGCTCGCTCGGCGGAGGCCAGACGACGCGCCAGGCCAGCGGTCCGGTACGCCGTTCCTCCCCCGCGACGGCCCGCGTGACGGGGATGTGCCGTTCGGCCGCCTCCCTTCTGACGAACTCGGCCTGCTCGGCGGGTTCCTCGAAGCCCGTCGTCTCGATCTCGGCCACCGAGCGGCCCCGCAGAACACCGGGCAGGCCTGCCACATGGTCGGCGTGGAAGTGGGTGAGGACGAGGAGGGGGATGCGCGTGACGCCCAGTTGCCGCAGGCACAGGTCGGCCGGCACCGGATCGGGCCCGGCGTCCACGACCACCGCCGCTCCAGCTCCGGCCGCCAGCACGGTCGCGTCGCCCTGCCCGACATCGCACATGGCGAACCGCCACCCCGGTGGCGGCCATCCCGTGATCACCCGGGTCAGGGGCGCCGGCCGGACGACCACCAGCAGGAGCAGCGCTCCGAGCAGTCCGCACCACCACCGGTGCCGCAGCAGCCTCCGTCCGGCCAGGACGACAGCCACCGTGACCACCGCGAGCCACAGCGCTCCCGCCCAGCTCCCCGGCCAGTCCACTCCCGCGCCGGGAAGCGCCGCCCCGGTCCGGGCGACTCCGGCGATCCACCCGGCCGGCCAACCCGCGCACCAGGCCAGTGCCTTGGCCGCCGGCATCGCCATCGGTGCCGTCGCGAGCGCCGCGAACCCCAGTACCGTGGCCGGCGCCACCGCCGCCTCGGCCAGCAGATTGCACGGCACCGCCACCAGGCTCACCCGGGCCGACAGCAGCGCCACCACCGGCGCGCACACGACCTGCGCGGCGGCGGCCGCTCCCAGTGCCTCGGCGAGCCGCGGAGGCACACGGCGCCGCCGCAACGCCTCGCTCCAGCCCGGTGCCAGGACGAGCAGCGCGCCGGTGGCCAGCACGGAGAGCAGAAAGCCGTAACTTCTGGCCAGCCACGGGTCGTACAGCACCAGCAGCAGTACGGCCGTGGCCAGCGCCGGGACCAGGGATCTGCGGCGCCCCGTGGCCAGGGCGAGCAGCGCGACCGCACCGCAGGCTGCGGCCCGCAGCACGCTGGGGTCGGGTCGGCACACGACCACGAATCCCAGCGTCAGCGCTCCCGCGCACAGGGCGGTCGCCCGCAGTGAGAGCCCCAGGCGCGGGGCGAGGCCGCGGCGCTCGGTCCGCTGGGCCAGGCCGGGCGGTCCGATGAGCAGGGCGAGCAGGACGGTGAGGTTACTGCCGGAGACGGCGAGCGTGTGCGCCAGGTCCGTCTCCTTGAAGGCCTCGTCCAGTTCGGGCGTGATCCGTGAGGTGTCCCCGACGACCAGTCCGGGAAGCAGCGCCCGCGCATCCCCCCGCAGATCGTCGGTCGCCTCTCGCAGGCCAGCTCTGAGCCGCCCCGCCAGCCGTTGCGGCGCGCTGGGGCCGGCCACGATCCGCGGCTCCGGCCGGCCGCGCACCCGCAGCACGGCCGCGGTCCGGTCACCGCCCGTCAGAGCGGGCGCCAGCCGCCCACCCACCCGTAGCCGCGTGGACGGCAGCAGCCCCAGCCAGGCACCACGCCCACCCGGCCCTCCACGCGCAGCGGTCACCGGCGGCTCCTTGGAACTCCCGCTCCGCGCACCACGCCAACCCGGCACGTCCCGGCCGGCCGCCTCCGGCAGTTCCGCGGAGTCGCCGCTCCGCACGACGCCCCCCTCCGATGCCGATTCCTCGGAACTCCCGTTCCGCACGGCGCTCCGCCCCGGTGCCGGCACGTCCGCGTCGACGACCAACAGCACCGGAGCCCGTGTCCGCACACTCGTCCCGTCGCTCTTCTCGACCTGCCGCACCTCAGCCCGGGCCAGCACTGCCATGGGCGCCGTGTGATCGCCGCGCACCCGCGGCCGGCTCAGCCAGGGGTCGCCGGTCACCTCGACCTCGGCGGTCACGGTCGCGAACCGCCGGGCCAGCTCGGGCACCGGCCCGCGCCGCACGTCCGCGCCATGCAGCCCGGCGGAGGCGGCGGCCGCGGCGACGCAGAGCAGCACGGCGGCGACCGACGCGCGGGCCCATGTCATCCGGTCGTGGGCAAGCTCCTCCGCTGGGGTGCGCGAGCGCCGTCGGACCGCGCGCAGACCCCGCCCGACCGGCTGGGGCCGTCCGAACCGCTCGCCCCGCCCGGCCGTCTCTCCCGGTCCGGCCGGCCTGACAGGCTCGACCCGCCCGGCTTGCCCAACCCGCGCACCCCGTACCGCCCGTACGCTCCGCGCCGCGTGCTCACCCGGTACCGCCCGCTCGCCCCGCGCCGCCCGTGCAGCCCGTCCCGGTCGCCGCATCGACAGCAGCAGGATTGCGCCGATCAAGCAGACGACCGCGATCCCGGTGGTCCAGCACGCCGGTGCGTCCAGCGTCAGGGCCGCCGTGGCCCAGGCCGCGAGGGCAGGCGGCACGAGGCGCAGGTCCATGGGGCCCGCCCGGTCGGCTTGCGCACTCCCGCGTTCCTCCGGTTCGGGGCCGAGGGCGACTTCGCCGAGCACGCGGCTCATGGCCGGACCCGACTTCGGAGGTCGGTGAAGCGGCGGTCGCCGATGCCGTTCACCTCGCGCAGCTCGTCCACCGAGCGGAAACCGCCGTGCTGGGTGCGGTAGTCGATGATGTGCTGGGCCAGCACCGGGCCGACTCCCGGCAGGGTGTCGAGCTGGTCCGCGGTGGCCGTGTTGAGGGAGACAGGGGCCGTGGGGCCCGTGCCCCCAGATCCGGTTGCCGTCCCGCCCATCGGGCCGGGTGGAGCCGGCGCCCCGGCGGATGCGCCGACGACGACCTGTTCGCCGTCGACCAGGAAACGGGCCCGGTTGAGGCTTTCGGTGCTCACGCCCGGACGGACGCCACCCGCCGCCCGCAGCGCGTCGGCCACCCGGGAACCGGCCGGCAACCGCAGGATGCCCGGTTTCCGGACCTTGCCGCTGATGTCCACGACGACCTCCCCGCCCGGTGCCGCCGAGGCGCCCACGGCGGCACCGCTCTTCGCGGCCTCGTGTCGCTGGGCGTAGGGCGCCTCGGCACGCACCACTTGAGGGGCGCGCATCGACTGGGTGCGGCCGGTCCAGAAGTGCTGCACGGCGAACACCGCGGCGGCCACGAGCACCACGGCGAGCGCGAGAACTCCCCGCCGCTCCACCCCGCACCGCGTCTGCAACCACACCGGCGTCCGCTCGCGCAGCGCCAGCCCGGCCCGCTCCCGCCAGTCCGGCGCGACGGGAGCGTCCGGCTCCAACGCGGCCACGGATGCCGCCGCTTCGGGCTCCGGAGTCAGCATCAGCCCTGGTGTGGCCGCAGCTGTCGTCCGCGCCGGCGTCAGTCCCGGTGCCGGGCCCGTGACCGTCACCGTGGCCGGTGCCGTGCCGGCGGGCCGGTCCCCGTCCGGCGGTCCGTTCCCCGACTCCCGTCGGCGCACGGCTCGTTCACCGAAGAGGAGTTCCGCCCGGCGGCGCAACTCCTGTGACGGTGCGGGCGGGCGGTGACGGGCGCGGCGGTGGTCGGTGCCGCGGCGGTTGCGGATGCGGCCGTCGGAGGCGGGGCCGCGGCCGGGGCCGCTGGTCGGAGTGGCTGTGCGTGAACGTGATCGAAGTGCCATGCGACGAGCATGGAACATCCCGCCGACTCACGATGATCTTGGTGAATTCCCGGGGAATACCGCCCGGTTGTGGAAAACTCCGCCACCCGAACGAGTGAAACCGGACGAGGTGATCCGGCCGCCGTCAGCGCGGCGAGACCACCGCTCCCAGCAGCCCGGGTCCTGTGTGTGCCCCGATCACCGCTCCGATCTCGCTGACATGCAGATCGGCCAGGCCAGGCACCCGCACCCGCAGCCGGTCGGCGAGGGCGGCGGCGCGGTCGGGGGCGGCGAGGTGGTGGACGGCGATGTCGACCTCCGCGCTGCCCGCCCGCTCGGCGGCGATCTCCTCCAGTCGGGCGATCGCCTTGGAAGCCGTACGGACCTTCTCGAGCAGCTCGATGCGGCCGCCGTCCAGCTGGAGCAGGGGCTTGACGGCGAGTGCGGAGCCGAGGAGGGCCTGCGCGGCGCCGATGCGGCCGCCGCGGCGCAGATAGTCGAGGGTGTCGACGTAGAAATAGGCGGACGTGCCCGCCGCCCGTTTCTCGGCGGCGGTGACGGCCTCGTCCACCGTGCCGCCGGCCTCCGCCACCCCGGCCGCGGCGAGCGCGCAGAACCCGAGGGCCATCGCGACCATCCCGGTGTCCACCACCCGCACGGGTACCGGTGCCTCGCGCGCCGCGAGGACCGCCGCGTCGTAGGTGCCGGACAGCTCCGCGGACAGGTGCAGGGAGACGATTCCGGTCGCGCCGGACTCGGCGACCCTGCGGTAGGTCTCTGCGAAGACCTGAGGGCTGGGGCGGGAGGTGGTGACGGAGCGCCGCTTCTGCAGCGCCTGGGCCAGGGAGCGCGTCGAGATCTCGGTGCCCTCTTCGAGCGCCTGGTCGCCGAGGACCACGGTCAGGGGTACCGCTGTGATGCCGTGGCGCTCCATCGTCCGCGGCGGCAGGTAGGCCGTTGAATCGGTGACGATCGCGACATGGCGGGACATGAGCTGGAGATTACCTGCCGTAGCGCTCGCGCGGCAGCCCGGCCCCTGCCGTGCGGGCCGGAACGGCCCTCGTCAAGTGGTGCTCTCGGGGCGGGGCTTCTTCTGCCAGGGATACGCGGGGCGCGGCGGCGGTGAGCTGATCGCGTGGGCGTCCGGGTCCTGGGCGGCGTGGGAACCGGGTGTCCGCTGCCGGGTCTGCCGCGCTGCCGGGCCGTCGGCGGCGGTGGGGGCGTCCGGCCACTGCGGGGATGTCCGGGTGTTCGCGGCCCGGGTCCAGTGGCGCAGGGCTTCCGCTTCGATGTCTATCTGGGCGCTGAGCGATCCCAGATCGTCGTCGGCGAAGCGGCCCGCCCGGTCGCGGACGGCCCAGCGCAGCGAGTCGGCCGAGTTGGTGATGCGCTCGGTGCGGCTGCGCAGCTCGGGCAGGCGCGCGGTGAGCGTGGCCCGGTCCGGCTCGGACTCCAGGCGCTTGAGGTCCGCGTCCAGCTCGTGGCCGTGCGCGCTGAGCCGCTCGAACAGGCCGAGGGACTCCTTGAGGGACTCGTCCTCGGCCGGGCCCGCGTACAGCGCGTCCTGCGTCGCACGCATGGAGGTGCGCAGCGCGAGCCGCAGTTGCGCGATCTCGCCGGCCGGGCCGATCTGGGCGAAGGACTTGGCGCGCAGGGTGTGGTCCTCGACCGTGCGGCGGGCCTGTGCGATCGTCCGGTCCACCCCGCGCTTGGCGGCGCCGACCGCCTTGACCATGGCGTAGCCGCCCAGGCCGATGAAGAGCAGGAAGAGCAGGGCGAACACGGCGATCACTGCTTCCATGACGCTCCTCCTCCGGCCGGCACGGCACGAACCGCTGTGCTCTCCACGGTAAACGCAACGGACAGGTTCGGAGTTCCAGGAGAACCCCGAACCTGCCCGTAGGGGACTACCCCGACGCCGGATCCTGCCAGTGCCCGGTCGTCACGCCGTAACGATGTTCACCAGCTTCGGCGCCCGCACGATCACCTTGCGGATGCCCGCCCCGTCCAATGCCGCGACGACCTTCTCGTCGGACAGCGCCACCTTCTCCAGCTCCTCCTCGGAGATGGCCGGCGACACCTCCAGCCGGGCCTTGACCTTGCCCTTGATCTGCACGACGCAGGTCACGGTCTCGTCCACCACGTACTGCGGGTCCGCGACCGGGAAGTCCTGGTGGACGACCGAGCCGGGGTGGCCCAGCTTGCGCCACAGCTCCTCGGCGATGTGCGGGGCCAGCGGAGCGATCATCAGCACCAGCGGCTCGGCGACGGCCCGAGGCACCGCGCCACCGGCCTTGGTCAGGTGGTTGTTCAGCTCGGTGACCTTGGCGATGGCGGTGTTGAAGCGCAGACCCTCCAGGTCGTGGCGGACGCCGTCGATCGCCTTGTGCAGGGCGCGCAGGGTCTCCTCGTCCGGCTCGGCGTCGGTGACGGTGACCTCGCCGGTGTTCTCGTCGACGATGTTGCGCCACAGCCGCTGCAGCAGCCGGAACTGGCCGACCACCGCACGCGTGTCCCAGGGACGGGAGACGTCCAGCGGGCCCATGGCCATCTCGTACAGGCGCAGCGTGTCGGCACCGTACTCGGCGGCGATCTCGTCCGGGGTCACCGCGTTCTTCAGGGACTTGCCCATCTTGCCCAGCAGGCGGCTGACCTTCTCGCCCTGGTAGTGGTAGGCGCCGTCGCGCTCCTCCACCTCGGCGGCCGGCACCGCGATGCCACGGCTGTCGCGGTAGACGTAGGCCTGGATCATGCCCTGGTTGAACAGCTTGTGGAACGGCTCCGGGGAGGAGACGTGCCCCAGGTCGTACAGGACCTTGGACCAGAAACGGGCGTACAGCAAGTGCAGGACGGCGTGCTCCGCGCCGCCGACGTACAGGTCGACACCGCCGTGCGGCTGGCCCTCGCGGGGGCCCATCCAGTACTGCTCGATCTCCGGGTCGACCAGCTTCTGGTCGTTGTGCGGGTCCAGGTAGCGGAACTCGTACCAGCAGGAACCGGCCCAGTTGGGCATGGTGTTGGTCTCGCGGCGGTACTTCTTCGGCCCGTCGCCCAGGTCCAGGGTGACGTTGACCCACTCCTCGTTGCGCGACAGCGGCGTCTCGGGCTGGGTGTCTGCGTCGTCCGGGTCGAAGGTGCGCGGGCTGTAGTCCTCGACCTCCGGCAGCTCCAGCGGCAGCATCGACTCAGGCAGCGCGTGGGCGACGCCGTCCTCGTCGTAGACGATCGGGAAGGGCTCGCCCCAGTACCGCTGGCGGCTGAACAGCCAGTCACGCAGCCGGAAATTGACGGTGCCCTCGCCGATGCCCTTGGCCTGCAGCCATTCGGTGATGCGGGCCTTGGCCTCGACGACGCCCAGGCCGTCCAGCGAGACGTCCTCACCGTGCGAGTTGACGATCTTCGCGTCGTACGACACGAAGGCGTCGTCCCAGGCGGACGTGTCCGTGCCGCGGCCGTCGCTCGGCTCGACCACGCAGCGGATCGGCAGCTCGAAGGCGCGGGCGAAGGCGAAGTCGCGGGTGTCGTGGGCCGGGACGGCCATGATCGCGCCGGTGCCGTAACCCATCAGGACGTAGTCGGCGATGAAGACGGGGATCTGCTCGCCGTTGACCGGGTTGGTCGCGAAGGCGCCGGTGAAGACGCCGGTCTTGTCCTTGGCCTCGGCCTGCCGCTCGACGTCGGACTTCGAGGCGGCCTGCGCGCGGTAGGCGGCGACGGCCTCGGCCGGGGAGGCGTGGCCGCCGGTCCACACCTCGTGCGTGCCCTCGGGCCACGCCGCGGGGGTGAACTTCTCGACCAGCGGGTGCTCGGGCGCCAGCACCATGTACGTCGCGCCGAACAGGGTGTCCTGGCGGGTGGTGAAGATCGTGATGTGCTCGCCGTCGATCGGGAAGTCGACGCGGGCACCCTCGCTGCGGCCGATCCAGTTGCGCTGCTGCAGCTTGATGGCCTCGGGCCAGTCCAGCTCCAGCAGGTCCTCCAGCAGCCGGTCGGCGTAGGCGGTGATGCGCATGTTCCACTGGCGCAGCTTGGCCTTGAAGACGGGGAAGTTGCCGCGCTCGGAGCGGCCGTCGGCGGTGACCTCCTCGTTGGCCAGTACGGTGCCCAGGCCGGGGCACCAGTTGACCGGCGCTTCGGAGGCGTAGGCCAGGCGGTACTCGCTCAGGACGTCGGCACGCTCGGTGCCGCTCAGCTCGCTCCACGCGCGCGTGGTGCCCGGAATCGTCCGCTCACCGGACTCGAACCGGTCGATCAGCTCCGAGATCGGGCGGGCCTTCTTCGCCTTCTCGTCGTACCAGGAGTTGAAGATCTGCAGGAAGATCCACTGGGTCCACTTGTAGTAGTCCGGGTCGATCGTGGCGAAGGACCGGCGCTTGTCGTGGCCCAGGCCCAGCCGGCGCAGCTGGGCCTTCATGTTCGCGATGTTGGCTTCGGTGGAGACGCGGGGGTGCGTGCCGGTCTGCACGGCGTACTGCTCGGCGGGCAGGCCGAAGGCGTCGAAGCCCAGGGTGTGCAGGACGTTGTGGCCGGTCATGCGCTGGAACCGGGCGTAGACGTCGGTGGCGATGTAGCCCAGCGGGTGGCCGACATGCAGGCCGGCGCCGGAGGGGTACGGGAACATGTCCATGATGAACTTCTTGGGCTTGGCGACCAGCTCGGGGTCGCCCGCCAGGTCGCCCTTGGGGTTCGGCGCCGCGTAGGTGCCGTCGGCGTCCCAGAAGTCCTGCCAGCGTGCCTCGATGTCGGCTGCCATGGCGGCCGTGTAGCGGTGCGGCGCGGCCACCTCGGCGGCGGCAGCGGGGTTCGTCTCGCTCATGATCCTCAAAGCTCCATCGATCGTCTCTGCGTGCGGAAACGAAAAATCCCCTCACACAGGAGGGGACGCCGCGCCGATGCCGACCTCACGGCTGGACCGGGGGTCGGTACTGATCAGCGCGGCCCGCTAAGCAGAAGGCGTACGGCACGCATGGCGCTAGGGTACCGCAGCGCTTGAGCAAGCCGCGACGCGCTTGCGTATGAGTGGTGGACATGCCACGAACCACGCCGGAACTGAATCAAGGTCAAAGATTACTTCGCGTACCGCCCACCAGGGGACATCGCCTAAGTCAGATTGTCCGTTGATAACAACGCAATAACTCAAACCTCGTACTGATCGGTATGACGCCACTTAGAGTTCGGCAGCGGGACCGCTTTCCCGGAACTGCTCGGAGTTGCCCCCATGAACCCTCGTCGTAGTACCACTTCGCTCCCCAAGCCGGGCCGCTCGGCCTATGGGGTGGCGTCCGCTGTCGTCCTGCTGCTCATACCCTTGATCGTGCTGGTCGGAGGCAGCCAGTTCCGCGAGTTCCTGAACTTCGGTGCGGGCGTGTTGTCCCTCGTGGCGCTCAGCTGCTCGGTGATCTGGGGTCTGTTCGCCCAGGACCGGATCTTCCTGAACACGCGGCAGCGGATCGTCGGCCAGGCGGTGCACCGGACGACCGCGGTCGCCTCCATCGCGTTCCTGCTGCTGCACATCACCACGAAGGTGGCGCTCGGCCACACGCAGCTGATCGCGGCGATCATCCCGTTCTCGCTCGGTCTCACCGGAATCGGCGGTCTGATCGGCCTGGGCTCGCTGGCGGGCCTGCTGATGATCTTCGTGGGCGTCACCGGCGCCCTGCGCAGCAACTTCGCCACGCCCGCCCCGGTCGCCGCCCGCTGGCGGGCCATGCACATGCTGGCCTATCCGGCCTGGTGCGCGGCGCTGATCCACGGACTCTACGCGGGTCGAGCGGCCAAGCCGATCTTCGTGATCCTGTACAGCCTGTCCCTGCTCGGCGTGATGGGCGCCCTGGCGCTGCGCGCCGCCCCGCGCCCGGTCAAGCGCAAGGTCGCCGACCGGCTGGTGGCGTTGTTCGGCAGCTCGGAGCGGCCGGGACTCGACGAGCTGGACGCGAGCCGTTCCCGGGTGGCGGACTCGGCCCTGCCGGGCTACGAGGGCCGGCGGGAGCCCAAGCCGTCGCCCGCCGACTCCGCGGCTTCCTTCACCGCACCCCTGTACCAGTCCCCCGCGGCCCCCTCCGCGGAACCCGCGTCAGGCTTCGCGGCCGCCTACCGTGCGGTGTCCACACCGGGCCGGTCCCAGCAGCCGTTCGCGGCCGAGACCGCGCGCATGGACCTGCCCCTGGACCTCCAGCCCACGGAGGCGGTCCCGCGCGTCGACGGCCCCTCCAGCACCTCGGGCAGCTGGCCGATCCCGTCCCCGCCACCGGTCGGCGAGGCCCCCCCGTCCGTGTACGACCCGCTCCAGGACACCGGATACACCATCCCGGCCTACGGCAATCCGGGCCCGACCGGGTACGGCGGAAGTGACGTGTACGACACCGGTGAGACAAACGGCCTCTACAGCACGTACAACCCGAGTGACACGTTCAACAGCGGTCCCGCCACTGAACCAACCCCCGGCGTCTCCTACGACGCGCCGGGTTCGGGCGAACCTTGGAACATGCCTTCCGGAGGCTATAGGTGAACGAGGCCCTGCCCGACGTCCCAGAAGTCCGCGTGGTCGGCCTTCCCCAGCTCACGTCGGGCTTCGACCTTGTGGAACGGCTCGACCTGCCCATGCACCTGAAGGTGCACGGACCGCTCGACCCGCTGGGCGGCGAACAGCTCGCGCAGCTCGCCGAACGCATCAACCTCAAGGGCAGGGGCGGCGCGGGCTTCCCCTTCCACAGGAAGCTGCGCTCGGTCGCCGAGTCGGCGATCAAGCGCGGGGTGCGGCCGGTCGTCGTGGTCAACGGCAGCGAGGACGAACCCGCCTGCCGCAAGGACACGGTGCTCATCAACCGTGCCCCGCACCTGATCCTGGACGGCGCACTGCTGTGTGCCGAGGCGCTCGGCGCGCGCACGCTCGTGATCGGCGTCACCCGGGAGTCCACACAGCGCTCCATGGAGGCCGCACTCGCCGAACGGGGTCTGAGCAACAGCCGTAGATCGGCGCTACGCGCGTGGGTGCAGCGCAATCCGGTGCGCATGGTCACCGGCGCCGCCGCCTCACTGATCCGCTCGGTCGACGGCGGCCCGGCGATCCCGCCCGGCCGCAAGATCAGTGCCTCGCAGAGCGGCGTCGGCGGCGCGCCCACACTGCTGTCGAACGCGGAGACGTTCGCGCAGCTGGCCATCGCCGCCCGCATCGGCCCCGAGCGCTACGGCAACACGGGGCTGTACGACGAGCCGGGCACCGTCATGCTGACGGTTTCCGGCGCGGTCGCCCGCCCGATGGTGCTCGAGGTCCCCACGGGCGTGCCGCTGCGCTACGTGCTGCAGCTGGCCGGGGCCCCGCCGCTGCCGCAGGGCGTGCTGACCGGCGGCTACCACGGCAAGTGGATCGACGCGGCGACCGTCAACGAGGCGATCGTCTCCCGCAACTCACTGGACGCGGTGGGCGGTTCGCTGGGTGCGGGCGCGATCCTGCCGATCAGCCAGGACACCTGCCCGCTGGGCGAGTCGTTGCGGGTGGCGCAGTGGCTGGCCGAGGAGAGCGCCGGCCAGTGCGGCCCCTGCTACCTCGGACTGCCCGCCGCCGCGCGCGGCATGGAGGACATCCTCAACGGCGGCGGACCGGCCGCCCTGGAGGCGTTGAAGCAGGTCGCCAAGAACGTCAAGCGGCGCGGGGCGTGTTCGCATCCGGACGGCTCGGCGATGTTCCTGGAGTCGACCATCAAGGCGTTCACCGACGACCTGGCCGCCCATGTCCTCGGGAACGGCTGCGGACGGCCCGTGGAGGGCGTTCTGCCGCTCTTCGAGGGGGGCAGGGGTCCTACGGGCCTCCTGGGCGGCGGAGAGCCCGAGGAGACCGGCGCCAGCCGCCAGAAGATCTACGTCGACTGGACGCTGTGCCGGGGTCACGGCCTGTGCGCCGACATCCTCCCGGAGGTCTTCGAACTGGGCGCGGACGGTTTCCCGACCGTGGCGCAGGCGCAGGTCCCGCGCTACGCGGAGGCGAAGGCTCTGCGCGCGGTGCGCCGCTGCCCGGCGCTCGCCCTGCGCATCGAGGAGGACACGCGCGGGCAGGCGCCGTCACGCAATCTGCCGGTCCTCTCCCAGGGCCGCGGCCGGCGCGCTCTCGGCCGCTGAACAAGGCGACGGCGGGTCACCCGGACCGGGTGACCCGCCGTCGCCGTTCGGGTGTGTCGTTTCGTTCGGAACACGCCGAAGGCGGACCATCCGTTGAGATGATCCGCCTTCGACTTCTGTGGAGCTAAGGAGAATTGAACTCCTGACCTCCTGCATGCCATGCAGGCGCTCTACCAACTGAGCTATAGCCCCTTGTGGCCAAGCGGCGGAGCCGCTTATTCGACCGTGTCGCCCGGTTTCCCTGGCGGCGACGCCAACATTACACGGTCCTGGGGGGGCAGTACCAAATCGGTTTCCGCTCTGCTCGTGTTCGGGGGCTAATGTCGGCTTTCGTGACCGTGATCGCGTTCTCCGCAGCCCGCCGGGCACCGGTCGCCCTGCTGGTGTGCCTGGCGTCGTTCACGGCCTTCTGGGCCGCCCAGCGGGCCGCGCACGTGTCGATGATCGACCTGATGGTCTACCGGGCCGAGGGCGCCACCGTGCGCGCCGGCGGCGACCTCTACGCGCTGCGGGCGACCGCAGCGCACCTGCCCACCACCTATCCGCCGTTCGCGGCCCTGCTGTTCACACCGCTGTCCCTGCTGGACACCGCTCCCCTGCGCGCGCTGGCGACGGCCGGCAACCTCGCCCTGCTGGTGGTGTTCGTGCGGCTGTCGCTGAAACTCGTCGGCCACGCGCGCGTGGAGACCGCCTGGTGGGTCGCGGCGCCGGCCGTGTGGTGCGAGCCGGTGTGGACGACCCTGCGCTACGGCCAGGTCAACCTGCTGCTGGCCGTTCTGGTGCTGTGGGACCTGTCCCGCCACCCCACCGGCCGCTACGCCCGCTGGGCCGGGACGGGGCTGGGGCTGGCCGCCGCGATGAAGCTCACACCCGCGCTGTTCCCGGTGTTCCTGCTCGTCACGGGCGTCGCGGCCCGGTTCGGCGGCAGGGACGGAGGGCCATGGCTGCGGCACGCGCGCGGGGCGGCCGTCGCGTTCACCGGGGCGACGCTGCTGGCGGCGGCCGCCCTGCCGTACGACTCATGGCGGTTCTGGACGGACATGGTCTTCCGCGCGGGCCGGGTCGGGCATGCCGAGGACACCGCCAATCAGGCCCTGCGCGGCGTTCTGGCCCGCCTTCTGCACACCCCGGACCCGGGACCCCTCTGGGCCGCCCTCGCGGCCGTGACGGCCACCCTGGGCCTCGCGGCGGCCGTGGCGGCGGAGTTGCGCGGACGGCGGGCCTGGGCGGTGTGTGCCTGCGCGGTCACCGCGCTGCTGATCAGCCCGGTGTCCTGGACGCACCACTGGGTGTGGTGCGTGCCACTCGTCCTGCTGCTGTGGACACGCGGACACAGGGCGGCGGCCCTGGCCTCGCTGCTGGTGTTCTGCTCGTACGCGCCGTGGTGGGTGCCCCACGGCGCCGGGCGCCCCGAAATGCACCAGGGGAGCGTGGAGTTGACACTCTCCGCCCTCTACGGAGGTGTCGGTGCGCTCTTCCTCGTGCTGGCGTGGACATCGTTGCCGAGGCCCGGCCCCGGTACGGTCCGTCAAGCCGTGACGAAGGAATAGAACCTCTTGAGCGTGCAGTGCTCCTCGAGGAGACGGCCGTAGATCGGCTCCCCCTCCAATTCCCGGTACGTCTCGATCGGGTCGCCTTTTATGATCAGCGCCCGCGCGCATTCCTCGCACCAGTACTGGTAGTCGGGATTGATCGGCTCCATGTCACGGACGATCGGCGTACCACTGCCGCACCAGTCGCACTTTCGCCTGTGTGCACCCATCGATCAGCTCCAGCTGTGGCCGCAGGCCGTGCACACGTAGGAGATTCCGCCGTTGTCGCCGAGTACTTGGGCCACGTGCGCGGAACCGCAGGAAGGGCAGCTGAGCCGGATGGTCGTATCCCGTATCAACGCCGCACCGAGGAGGTGGCCGACCTCCCCAAGGATGCTCGCAGGCATCGCTACTCCCTCCCGTCGGGTCGCGCCCCCTTCCGGCCGTTTGATTCTGCCACGGCCGGACCAATACGGTCAGCGACGCCTCAGTACCAGTCCGGACACAGCCCCGATCGCGGCCGTTCCGACCAGCGCCCAAGCGCACACCCAGAACGCCTCCGCAGAGGTATACGGCCGCAGTGCCCCCGCTGACTCAAGCCGGTTCAGGAACAGTGTGCCGAAAGACGCCACGCCGATCAGCTGACCGAGCTGGGCGATCGTCGCCAGCAGGCCGGCGGCGTCCGCCGCGTCCTGCGGCCGCACGGTGGCCAGCGCGCCGGTCAGCGTCGGGCTGAAGGCGAGCGCGAGCCCGGCACCCAGCCCCACATATCCCGCGTACAGGGCCGCTCCCCCGTCGCCGCCGTCTTGGAAGGCGAGCCCCACCACGGCGACGGACACCGCGGTCAGCGCGAAACCCGCCGGAGTGAGCGCCCGCTGCCAGGCCGCGGGCCACTTTCGCCAGGTCAGGCTGACGGTGCCGAACACGGCCGCGGTCGGCGCGAAGCTCAGGCCGGCCCGCAGCGCGCTGTAGCCGAGGCCACCCTGGACATGCAGCGTCAGCGCGAAGAGGAACCCGGCGTTGACCGACATCACCGCGAGGATGCGGAGGACGGCCAGGCCCATGCCGGGATGGCGCAGCACCCGGGGCGCGATCAGCGGGGCGCCGCCGCGCCGGGCCAGCCGGGACTCGTAGCCGCAGAACAGCGCGAACAGCACCACCGCTCCGGCCAGCGACAGCCAGGACCATACGGGCCAGCCCTCCTCCTGCCCGAGCACCAGCGGGACCGTCAGCAGCGACACGGCCGCGCCGAGCAGCACGAGTCCGGGCAGGTCGAGTGGCCGGGCGCGTTCCTTTCCGCCCGCCGCGCCCAGGGGCAGCACCCGCCTGCCCAGCACGAGCAGAACGGCGCCGACCGGCACGTTGACGAGGAACACCGGCCGCCAGCCGGTGCCGAGGAGATCGGCGCTGACCAGTACCCCGCCGGCGATCTGCCCGGCCGCGGCGCCCACGGCGAGGACCGCCGAGTAGGCGCCGAGCGCCCGGGCCCGGGCCTCCCCGGTGAAGGTGCGCTGGATCAGGCTGAGCACCTGCGGGATCATCAGCGCCGAGCCCGCGCCCTGCACCAGCCGGAACACGATCAGCTCGGTCGATCCCTGCGCCAGACCGCAGGCCAGCGAGGCCGCGGTGAACAGGGCGAGCCCGGCGAGGTGGACCCGGCCGTGGCCGAGCCGGTCGCCGAGCCGGGCGCCGGTGATCATCAGCACGGAGTAGGTGATGGCGTAACCGGCGATCACCAGCTGCAGGTCGGCACCGGAGGAATGCAGCTCGGAACCGATGGTGGGGGCCGCGACGTTGACGATGAAGACGTCGAGGGCCGCCATGAACAGAGCGGCGAGCAGGACCGTGAGCAGCAGCCGGGGCCCATTGTCAGTGGCAGGTGCTTCACTGTACGTGACGGTCGGGGCGCCGCCGGAAGCCACCGGTGGGCCGCTGCCGTTGGCTGGCGGCTCGGCGTCTTCGACGCTCGAGGTGTCACTGTCAGTGGCGGATGCTTCACTGGTCGCAGGGTTGGGAACGGGCTCGGTGCCCGGCCCGGTGCGGGATGTCGTCGTCATGGCGTCGAGCCTGACGACGGGCCGGTACCCGTGCCGAGAGCCCGCCGATGCTGGTACTGCCAGCACCTGGCAGGGGCGGGCCCGGTGCCGACGATGGATACGGGGACGACGGGGGCTTGACGATGGCGACGAGGACGACGGGTACCCAGCGGCGCAGGTCTGAGCTGGCCGCCTTTCTGCGCAGCCGGCGCGCGCGGGTGACACCGGCCGACGTGGGGATGCCGCCGGGGCTGCGGCGGCGCACTCCCGGGTTGCGCCGGGAGGAGGTCGCCCAGCTCTCGGGCGTGGGCGTGACCTGGTACACCTGGCTGGAGCAGGGCCGGCCGATCAACGCCTCCCCGCAGGTGCTGGACGCGGTCGCGCGCACGCTGCGGCTGGAGCCGCCGGAGCGGGAGCATCTGTACCGGCTGGCGGAGGTGCCGTTCGAGCCGGACGCGGAGGGCTTGATCCGGCAGGTCGGCCCCGAGGTGCAGGCCATCATCGACGCGCTGGATCCTTTGGTGGCGGTGGTTTACAACGCGCGGTACGACGTCCTGGCCACGAACCCGGCCTACCGGGATCTGTTCGTGGTTCCGCAGACCCACGCGACCGGCGTGCCCAATGTGCTGTGGACCCTGTTCACCGTGCCGGAGCACACCTGCCCGATGGTGCACCGCGAGCGCGAGCTGCCGGTGATGGTGGCGACGCTGCGGTCCTCGTACGGCAGACACGTGGGGGAACCGGCCTGGGAGGAGTACATACGCGCGCTGTGCGCGGTCAGCCCGTACTTCGCCGAGTTGTGGGCGAGCGGTGAGGTGACGCCTCCGGGGCCCCGGGTGAAGACCTTCCGGCATGAGGCGGTGGGCGAGATGCGGATGACCTCCCAGTCGCTGTCCATCGACGGGATGCCCGAGTGCCGGATCGTGGTCTACAGACCGGCGGACGACGAGGCGCGCCGGAAGATCGGGGTGCTGCGGGAGCGCAGACAGCCGCTGTGGCCGCCGAGGGAGGTGGACGCCGACGAAATGATCCGCCTCTGAACGCAGAAAATCCCGCCTCCTGAGGGAGACGGGATCTTCATCACCGATCTTTGACAACTCAACAGAGTGCCGATCAGTGGAGCTAAGGAGAATTGAACTCCTGACCTCCTGCATGCCATGCAGGCGCTCTACCAACTGAGCTATAGCCCCTCGTGTTCTTCCCGCTCGGCGGGTCGAACAAGAAGAACTTTAGCCTGTGACCTGCCGGAAAGTGAAATCCGGGGTCAGGGCGCCGCGGGACGCTCAGTCGTCGTCGCCGAGGACGGGCTCCGGGAGGGTGCCCGCGTTGTGCTCGAGCAGGCGCCAGCCGCGGGCGCCCTCGCCGAGCACGGACCAGCAGCAGTTGGAGAGGCCGCCGAGGCTCTCCCAGTGCTGGGGCTCCAGGCCGAGGAGCCGGCCGATGGTGGTGCGGATGGTGCCGCCGTGGCTGACGACGACGAGGGTGCCGTCTTCGGGCAGCTTCTCCGCGTGCCGCAGCACGACGGGAGCGGCCCGGTCGGCCACCTCGCTCTCCAGTTCGCCGCCGCCGCGGCGGACCGGCTCGCCGCGCTTCCAGGCGGCGTACTCGTCGCCGTGGCGGGCGATGATCTCGTCATGCGTCAGTCCCTGCCAGACGCCCGCGTAGGTCTCGCGCAGGCCCTCCTCGCGGGTGACGTCGAGACCGGTGAGGGCGGCCAGCTCGGCGGCTGTGTTCGCGGCCCGCTGCAGGTCCGAGGAGACGATCGCGTCGGGGCCGAGGGAGGCGAGCAGCCGGGCGGCGCGGCGGGCCTGGCCGACACCGGTCTCGGTCAGCTCCACGTCCGTGCTGCCCTGGAAGCGGCGCTCCACGTTCCACGAGGTCTGGCCGTGCCGCCACAGGATGATGCGGCGGCCCCGGGTCCTGCGGTCGGCCACCTCTCCGGTGGCGCTCACCGCCACTCCCCGCCCGCTTCCTGGTCGGCCTCGGCGGCCTGCAGCTTGGCGTGCTCCTGGGCCTTGCCGCGGGTGGCCTTTGCGTCTGCGGGCAGCTCCAGCTCGGGGCAGTCCTTCCACAGCCGCTCCAGAGCGTAGAAGACGCGCTCCTCGCTGTGCTGGACGTGGACGACGATGTCGACGTAGTCGAGCAGGATCCAGCGGGAGTCGCGGTCGCCCTCGCGGCGGACCGGCTTGGCGCCGAGTTCCTTCTGCAGGCGCTCCTCGATCTCGTCGACGATGGCCTTGACCTGGCGGTCGTTCGGGGCGGAGGCCAGCAGGAAGGCGTCCGTGATCGACAGCACGTCGCTCACGTCGTAGGCGATGACGTCGTGGGCGAGCTTGTCGGCCGCCGCCTGGGCGGCGGTGTTGATGAGCTCAAGGGAACGGTCGGTGGCGGTCACTACATGGCTTTCCGTCGGCGGTCACTGGACCTCAAGGGTCTCACGGACCACCCGCCGCACCCCACGTGATAACGGCTTCACGTGGGGTGCCCCGGCCCGCGTCACCGCGTCGTCAGGATGCGGCGGGCCTGTAGTCGGCACCGAGGACGACCGAGACCTCTGCTCCGGAGGAGACGGTGCCCTTGGTCACGGAGCCGGCGGACAGGCCGAGGGTTTTGGCGACCTCGGCGGCGTCGGCCTTGTGGGAGGCGTCCGAGTAGAACACCTTCGAGGCGGCCTGGGTGCCGGAGGCGGTGCCGCCCTCCAGGAAGGTGAAGCCGCCGTTGAGGAGCACCACGCGGGCCTTCTCCGAGTCGTCCTTCACGCCGGTGGCGTTCTGGACGGAGACCCGGACCGCGGAGCCGGCGTCGGGGCTCTTGGCGGTGCCCCCGAGGATGTCCCTGACCACACTGTCGCTGGTCTCGGCGCTCAGCGTGCCGTCGGCCTGCACGGGCAGCAGGGCGGTCTTGTAGTCGCCGTTCTTGGCGAGGTCGGCGAGCTTGGCGAGGAAGGTGCCGAGGTCCTTGTCGGTGAGCGGCGGGTCGAGGATCTGCGCCAGGGTCTGGACGGTGGTGGTGGCCGAGGACGGCTCGGAGGACACCTTGCGCAGGACGCCTTGTATGACCCGGCCGAACCGCTCCAGCTGGGCGTTCTGGGACTCGCCGGCGGCGCGGTAGGTGGCGTAGGCGACGGCCATCTTGCCGCTGAGGGTCTGGCCGGCGCCCTTGTGGACGAGAGGCGCGGCGCCCTTCTTCTTGGTGTCGGGATCGGGCACGTCGGTGTCGGTGTCGATCTCGATGTTGCCGACCAGATCGACCAGGTTCTGCAGATAGGGGGTGTCGAGGCGCCAGGTGCCCTGGATGTCGGTGCCGAGGACGGTGTCGAGCTGGTCGCGGGTGCCGGAGGAACCGTCGTCGTCGACCGACTTGGCGAGGGTGGTGGTGGAGCCGTCGTCACCGGCCACCGCGAGGGAGTTGGGCAGCAGGACGGTGGTGCCCTGCTTGGTGGTGGCGTTGTCGACCAGCAGCACCGTGGAGGTGCCGCCCTTGCCGGTGTTGTGCAGGTGGACGACGATCACGTCACGTTTCTGGGCGGCGACGGGCGTGCCGGTGCCGGTCTCGGCACCCGAGGAGGACAGACCGGGCAGCTTTCCGGCGTACCAGAGGTAGCCGGCACCGCCGACGGCGACGAGGGCGAGGGCGACGAGGAGGGCGGTGATCCGGCTGCGGGCTCGGCGGCGGGCCTCCTCGCGGCGCTCGGTGCGGTTCTCGGTGAACTTCAGCCAGTCGATGACGTCCTCGGAGTCGCCGTCCGGCTCCTCCACGAACGCGAACTGCTCGGTGCCGTGGTCCGGTTCGTCCGAGTCGCCCTGCCGCTCGGGCTCCGGCGGGGCGTGCGTGTCCTCCGCGGGGCCGGCCTGGTGCGGGATGTAGGCGGTCTGCCCGGCGACCCGGGGGTGCTGCCCGCTGCTCGCCGCCTGCCCGTAAGGGTCGTAGGAGGCGGTGTCGTGGGCGCCGGTGCCGTAGGGGTCGTACGGGGCCTGGGTGCCGTAGGGGTCGTAGGCGGGCGGCTGTTGGGCGGAGCCGTAGGAGGACGCCGGTGGCTGCTGGCCGGTGGGGTACGGGTCGTAGCCGTAGGCGTCCTCCTGCTGGGCGTACTGGTCGTAGGTCGCTTGCGCCTGCTGTGCCGGGACCTGCCGGTACACGGGCCGGCCGTACTCGTCGTAGCCGACGACTTCGTACGGGCCGGCGCCGTAGCTGGCGTCTCCCGCGTCGTATCGGTCGTTCACCGGTGCCCCTCTCGGCTCACTCGCCGCGGTACAGCTCGCGCTTGTCGATGTAGCGCACGACTCCGTCCGGCACCATGTACCAGATGGGGTCTCCGTTGGCGACTCTCGTACGGCAGTCTGTGGAGGAGATGGCGAGCGCCGGCACCTCGACGAGCGAGACGCCGCCCTCCGGCAGGCCCGGGTCGGTCAGGTGGTGTCCGGGGCGGGTGACGCCGATGAAGTGCGCGAGGGAGAACAGTTCCACCGAGTCGCGCCAGGTCAGCAGTTGGGCGAGGGCGTCGGCGCCGGTGATGAAGAACAGGTCGGTGTCGGGGTTGAGGGCGCGCAGGTCGCGCAGGGTGTCCACGGTGTAGGTGGGGCCCCCGCGGTCGATGTCGATGCGGCTGACGGAGAACTGGGGGTTCTCGGCGGTCGCGATGACCGTCATCAGATAGCGGTCCTCGGCCGGGGAGACCTTGCGGTGGGACTTCTGCCACGGCTGGCCGGTGGGCACGAACACCACCTCGTCCAGCTGGAACCGCACGGCGACCTCGCTGGCCGCCACGAGGTGCCCGTGGTGGATCGGGTCGAAGGTTCCGCCCATGACGCCCAGACGCCGCTTGCCCGTGTGAACGGGGCCGTTGCCCGGCCCGTACTGCGGGTGCTTCACCGTGTCGTCGGCGGTCTCGTGCGCCGGACCGGTAGGCATGTCCTGCTCTCCCATGCGTGCAGACCCTACCGGCCCGGTCTCGGGCGTCCGGCCGGGGACGGGTTCCCCGCTCAGCGGTCGCGGTTGAAGCGGGTGGTGATCCACAGCAGGAGGAGCAGGATGATCAGGGCGCCGCCGCCGGTGATGGCCGGGTTCAGGCTGTTGTGGTTTCCGCCGTGCTCCTCGCCTTCGGCGGCAAGGGTGACCAACTGGGCTGCGGCGCTGTGGAAGCTCATCTTCGGCAGGACCTATCGCGTGTGGGCGGGATAAAGATGTCGGCTCATCGTAAGCGGGCTGCCGCGCGGCGATCACGCCGACTCCGCCGTTGGTGACGGGCGGCGGTCGGCGGGCGCCCGTGGGCGGGTATGTCCACCGTCTGCCGGCGGGGAACCTTCGCCGCCCGTCAGTCGTCCTTCCGCTTGTAGCCGCGCAGCAGGAACCAGGCGGTCAGTACACAGCCCAGGACCATCACGACGAGGACGATGCGAAGCAGGTTGCCCTGCCCGTGCTGCTGGACGGCGCTCGCGGCTGCCTCGGTCAGCCAGGCGGCTGCGGGATGGTGCTCCATGACGTGGACTCCTTCGGCTGTACTGCCCGTCCACGGTATCTCCGCCTAGGCTGGGCCCCGCCTCGGGGGCACAGGGCACTCACACGCACATGGGGGAAGACATGTCCGACGACGGCCACCAGCAGACCGGGCACGAGCGTGTGCCCAGCAGGCAGCGCAGGCGCTTCCCGGGGATCTCCTCGCGCGCGTACGAGCACCCGGCCGACCGGTCGGCCCTGGTCGCGCTGCGCAAGCTGAGCGGGTTCGACACCGTCTTCAAGGCGCTCAGCGGGCTGCTGCCGGAGCGGAGCCTGAGGCTGCTGTTCCTGTCCGACTCGGTGCGGGTCTCCGAGCGGCAGTTCTCGCACCTGCACGACATGCTGCTGGACGCCTGTTACATCCTGGACCTGGAGAAGGTCCCGCCGATGTACGTCACGCAGGACCCGCAGCCGAACGCGATGTGCATCGGCCTGGACGAGCCGATCATCGTGGTCACGACCGGGCTCGTCGAACTGCTCGACGAGGAGGAGATGCGGGCGGTCGTCGGGCACGAGGTGGGACACGCGCTGTCCGGGCACTCGGTGTACCGGACGATCCTGCTGTTCCTGACGAGCCTCGCGCTGAAGGTCGCCTGGATCCCGCTCGGCAACCTGGCGATCATGGCGGTCGTGACGGCGCTCAGGGAGTGGTTCCGCAAGTCGGAGCTGTCCGCCGACCGGGCGGGGCTGCTGGTGGGCCAGGACGTCCGGGCCTCGATGCGGGGCCTGATGAAGATCGCGGGCGGCAACCACCTGCACGAGATGAACGTGGACGCGTTCCTGGAGCAGGCCGAGGAGTACGACTCCGGGGGTGATCTGCGCGACTCGGTGCTGAAGATCCTGAACGTGCTGCCCCGCTCGCACCCGTTCACCACCGTGCGGGCGGCCGAGCTGAAGAAGTGGGCCGAGTCCCGGGACTACCAGCGGATCATGGACGGCCACTACCCGCGGCGCAGCGAGGACCAGGACACCTCCGTCGGCGACTCCTTCCGCGAGTCCGCGGCCAGCTATGCCGGCGATGTGAAGAGTTCCAAGGACCCGCTGATGAAGCTGGTCACGGACCTCGCGGGCGGCGCGGGCGACATAGGCGGCCGGGTCCGGCGCGGCTTCGACGGCTTCAGGAGCCCGCCGCCGGCCGACGGTGGTCCCGCGGATGCTCCCCGAGGGGACCAGGAGTAGCCGCCGGGATCCCGTACGCGTTCGGCACCGCTCAGGCCGTCGGCTCGGCCCCCGTGGACAGCGTGCCGCACAGGGCCGGGGTGTTGTCCGTCTCGTAGGGGTTGGTGCCCGCGGGGCCGCCCGTCCTGGCCGTCTGGCCGGCCAGGAGCGGGTGGAGGTAGGCGCTGGAGTCCTCGGCGCAGGACAGGGGCCCCGCCTGGACGTAGGACGTGACGAGCTGGACCTGGTGGGTGCGCAGGTCGTCGCGGTGGAAGCGGAAGGTCACCTCGCGGCGGACCGTGAAGAGGGACACGGGTGCGGCGGCGGCGCCGGTGGGCCGCAGGGCGTAGACGAAGGTGTGGTCGGCGGTGATCTCCAGGGTGGCCGAGTCGGTCTCGGTGGCCCGCAGACTGCCCTGGACGCGGATCTTGTCGTCCGCCAGCTGGGCCCGGGAGGGGTCGAGGCGGACCAGCCAGCCGGTGGGGGCGTGCCGGCCGTCCGCCGCCGGGTGGTCGAAGCTCTGGTCGAACTGGTCGAGCTGGTCGGGGTCGAGCAGGGTGCGGGCGGGACCGGCCTGCCGGCCGGTCAGCACCTCGGGGTAGAGCGAGGAGCGGACGATGTAGTCCTTGACGGTGGTGAGCGCGGAGACGACCTGGCTGTCGGAGAAGTGGGCGGTGCTGTGAAGGGCCGGCAGCGGTATGCCCTCGGCGCCGATCTCGAACTGGGCGGCGGGGCTGTGCGCGTACAGGCTCTCGGCGTCGGCGGCGCCGGGCACCCTGCCCGGCGGGGCGAGCGGGATGACCGTCATCCGCAGGGGCTCGACGGGCCGCCGGCCCTGCGGGGAGCCGTAGGGGTGGCGGACGCCCATGTAGAGCGCGACACCGAAGGCGACGGTGATCAGCACGGCGAGGATCAGCACCTGCCGGGCGAGTCCGCGGTGCAGGGGCGGGCGGCGGCGTACGGCGGGGGCGTGATCGGTCATCCGCTCCTCGGCCGAGTACTCCTGGAGGCGGGCAGCGCGGACGAACGACTCGTCGAACACGACGGATCGGTACTCGTCCTCTGCACCGCCGGGGCCGCCCTCGGGTGTCCCCTCCGGTGGGTCTCCAGGCCCGCCCATACTTTGAGAGTAGGTCTCGCGAGCCTCGGGTAAACGCCCAGCCGCACGACAAGTTCTGACAGGTTCTCACCCGGCGCGGGCGCCGGCGCTCAGGGGGAGCGCGGGGTGGCCGAGGCGGCCGGCTGGGAGTACTCGGCGGAGACGGACGGAGCGGCCGCGCTGCCCTGTTCCAGACCGGTCGAGGCGGGGGCGGGCACCCGGTCGCGGGTGCCCGAGGAGGCTCCCCGGTAGACCGCGGCGAAGGCCAGGGCGATCATGCCGATGCCCATCACGACGGCGAGCACCCAGGCCACGGGTCGGTGCCAGCGTATCTGCTTGCCGTAGGCACCGAAGGGGCCGTGGTGGTCGCCGGGGTCGTCGGCGTCGTCCAGTTCGTCGTCGTCCCGATCTTGACCGAATCCGGTCCCCTCGGGGCGGTAGACGTCGTCGTATCGGTCGCCTCTGGCGTGGGCGCGGCGGGCCTCCGCCTCGGAGGCCTCGGCTCTGGCCTGCGCGGCGGCCAGGAGGCGTTCGACGGCGGTCGGCTCGTGGACCGTGGCCGCCTGTACGAAAGCCTCGTCGAAGACCACGGAGGCGAACTCTTCGTCCGGCACCCCGTGGTCGTGGTCGTCGTCGGGCTCCCAGCCGTCAGGGAACGGCGTGCCCCCCACGTCCTCCGGCACACGTCCAGAGTAGACCTGGGGGGTCAATTTGGGCAGACGGTAGGGAAATTCATCCGCTTGGTGAGACGCCTTTCGGCCGCGCCGAGGGCGTTCCCGGGGCGCGGCCGAAGGGGTGGACCTCAGCGGCGGACGTGGCCGTCGCCGGTGACGATGTACTTCGTGCTGGTCAGCTCCGGCAGCCCCATCGGGCCGCGGGCGTGCAGCTTCTGGGTGGAGATGCCGATCTCCGCGCCGAAGCCGAACTGGCCGCCGTCGGTGAAGCGGGTGGAGGCGTTGACGGCGACGGTGGTGGAGTCGACCAGCTGGGTGAAGCGGCGGGCGGCCTGCTGGGAGGTGGTGACGATCGCCTCGGTGTGGCCGGAGGTCCAGAGCCGGATGTGCTCGACGGCCTTGTCCAGCGAATCGACGACGGCGGCGGCGATGTCGTACGACAGGTACTCCGTCTCCCAGTCCTCCGGGGTCGCCTCGACCACGGTGGCCTTGGAGTCCTTGGCGTAGGCCATGACCCGCTCGTCGGCGTGGACGGTGACGCCGGCCTCGGCGAGGGCGTCCAGGGCGCGCGGCAGGAACTCGGGGGCGATGTCCTGGTGGACCAGGAGGGTTTCGGCGGCGTTGCAGACGCTGACCCGCTGGGCCTTGGAGTTGATCAGGATGTCGATCGCCGTGTCGATGTCGGCCCGGGCGTCGACGTAGACGTGGCAGTTGCCGGTGCCGGTCTCGATGACGGGGACGACGGACTCGTTCACCACGGTCCGGATCAGGGAGGCGCCGCCGCGCGGGATGAGGACGTCGACCAGGCCGCGGGCGCGCATCAGCTCACGCACGGATTCGCGGCTCTCGCCGGGCACCAGCTGGACGGCGTCGGCGGGCAGCCCGGCACCTCCGACGGCGTCCCGGATCACCCGGACGAGGGCGGTGTTGGACTCGTAGGCGGAGGCGGAGCCGCGCAGCAGGACGGCGTTGCCGGACTTCAGACAGAGGGCGGCGGCGTCGACGGTGACGTTGGGGCGGGCCTCGTAGACGATGCCGACGACGCCGAGCGGGACGCGGACCTGGCGCAGGTCGATGCCGTTGGGGAGCGTGGAGCCGCGGACGACCTCGCCGACCGGGTCGGGCAGCTTCGCGACGTCGCGGACGTCGGAGGCGATGGCGCGGATCCGCTCGGGGGTGAGGGTGAGCCGGTCGACGATGGCCTCGCTGGTGCCGTTCTCCCGGGCCTTGGCCACGTCCTTGGCGTTGGCTTCGACGATCTCGGCGGTCCGGACCTCCAGGGCGTCGGCGACGGCGAGCAGCGCGTCGTCCTTGACGGCACGCGGCAGCGGCGCGAGGTCGGCGGCGGCGGCCTTGGCCCGGTAGGCGGCCTGGGTGACCGGAGACATCGAGTCGTAGGGCGAGAGCGTGGTCATACCCGCAGGGTAGTGCGCCCGGAGGCGGGGCGCGGCAATCGTCCCGGAAGCCGAGACGGTGCGCCCCCGGGCCCGCTGCTCCCAGGGGCGGCACCGCGACCCGGCCTCACATGACGGTCAGACCAGCGCCTTCTTGTAGAAGAGGTTGGAGCGGCGGTCGCCCCCGGTGCCGGAGGCGAAGCCGAGGAAGAGGCGGGCCTGGCCCGAGTCGGTGCGGTGGACGGCCAGGCCTTCCGGCTCGCGGAAGGAGAGGCTCTCGCCCGCCTTGGTGAGGACGGGCCCCTGCTTGACGGCGCCCGAGTTCAGGTCGACACAGGTGAGGCGGGTGTTCCCGGGCCGGGGGTTGGACGCCGAGTAGGAGTTGCCGGTCAGGTAGTACAGGTAGCGGCCGTAGGAGGTGTATCCCTGCGCGGTGCCCGGGATCGAGGGCTGCTTGAGGTACGCCACCGGCGTGCTGAAGTCGCCGGCGGTGGCCTGGCTCATCCGGTAGGCGGCGAGGTACTTGGCGCCGTTCTTGTGGTGGCGGACGAGCATGAGGCCGTGCACATGATCGATGGAGCAGGTGAACTCCACGGCGCTCGCCACCGGGCGGTACTTCTTGATCGCGGAGGAGGTGTGGGAGAGCGAGCCGCCTCGTACGAACTTGAAGCGGCCGAGCCGGGTGCCGTAACCGTTCTTGTTCGCGTCCACCTCCGTCCACAGCCAGCTGTCGCGGCCCCGTGGCTCGACGCCGAAGGAGACGCCGTGGCCGAAGCCCTTCAGGTGCATGGCGGAGACGTAGTTGCCGGCGAGGTCCAGTTCGGTGATGCAGAGGTCGCCGGACTTCTCGCCGCTGCCGTTGCGTCGCTGGGCGACGAACAGGCGCTTGTTGACGCTGTCGAAGGCGAAGCCCTGCTGGACGGTGTCGTCGTGCAGCCGCCGGTTGCGGAACAGGTCGTAGGACGGCGCGGTGAGGTCGAAGCGCGGCGAGGCGGCGATGGCGGCGGAGGCCGTGCCCGACGCGGCTCCCACACCGAGCGCCGCGATCCCCAGACCGCCCGCGGCCCGCAGTATTCCGCGGCGTCCGATGGTGTGCTGCTCCATGGTCCCCCTTGTGTGGCGGTGTGTTCGGCTGAACGCATGATCCACATGCGCCCCGCCGAACCTACCGGCAGGCCTCGCCGGCCGGCACGCGGGGCCCGCGGACCGCGGCGGGCTCAGAAGGGGTGGACGCCGACGGGGGTGGCGGGGGCCGGGCCGTACCCCTCGGCGAGGCGCTGGTGGTACGTCTCCCGGTCGATGACCTCCAGGCCGACGATCTCCCAGGCCGGCAGTCCGGCGCTCTGCCTGTGCTCGCCCCACAGGCGCAGCGCCACGGCGGCGGCGTCGTGCAGGTCGCGGGCCTCTTCCCAGTAGCGGATCTCCGCGTGGTCGCTCGCGTATCTGCTGGTCAGCAGGAAGGGGTGGTCGTGGGCGAGCTGTTCCAGCGCTCGCCGCAGGTCCGGCAGCGGGACCTTCTCACCGGAGACGCTGAGGGTGACGTGCCACAGGCGGGGCAGGTCCTTGGGCTCCTCATAGGTGTCCCCGGCGGCGACGCTCGTCAGAGCACCGCGGGACGCCGCCCCAGAGCGCACTCGTCTCACGACGGCCTCCTTCACGCATGCCTCGCATGGCCCTTGACGGAACGTGTCCCTTCACAATGTCCCCGAGACAAAGTTGAGCAGGCCGCACGGCTCCGCGTGGTGGTTTTACGGAACGTCCCCCACCGGGGGCGGTCCTTACGCCCCGTTTTACGAGCGCTGCTACGAGAGTTGCGCGTGCAGGAGCACCAGGTCGTCCCTGTGTACGACCTCGCGTTCGTACGCCGGGCCCAGCTCCCGTGCCAGCTCGTGGGTCGAACGCCCGATCAGCCGGGGGATCTCCTTGGCGTCGAAGTTGACGAGTCCGCGGGCCACCGCGCGGCCCGTCGCGTCCCGCAGCTCGACGGGGTCGCCGGCGCTGAACTCGCCCTGCACGTCGGCGATGCCGGCGGGCAGCAGCGACTTGCGGCCCTTCACGACCGCGTCGACCGCCCCGTCGTCCAGGGTCAGCGCGCCCTGCGGGGTGGAGGCGTGCTGGAGCCAGAGGAGCCGGTCGGCGGAGCGCTTGCCGGTGGGGTGGAAGTAGGTGCCGGTGTCACCTCCGCCGAGTGCCTCGGCGGCGTGGACGGCGCTGGTCAGCACCACCGTGACGCCGGCGGCGGCGGCGATGCGGGCGGCCTCGACCTTGGTGACCATGCCGCCGGTGCCCACGCCGGCCTTGCCCGCGCTGCCGATCTCGACGCCCGCGAGGTCCTGGGGACCCTTCACCTCCGCTATCCGGGAGGTGCCGGGCTTGCTGGGGTCTCCGTCGTAGACGCCGTCGACGTCGGAGAGCAGGACCAGCAGGTCGGCGTGGACGAGGTGGGCGACGAGGGCGGCGAGGCGGTCGTTGTCGCCGAAGCGGATCTCGTCGGTGGCGACGGTGTCGTTCTCGTTGACGATCGGGAGGGCGCCCATCGCGAGCAGCTTGTCGAGGGTGCGGGAGGCGTTGCGATGGTGGGCGCGCCGGCTCATGTCGTCGCTGGTCAGCAGTACCTGGCCGACGCGGACACCGTAGCGGGCGAAGGATGCGGTGTAGCGGGCCACGAGCAGCCCCTGGCCGACGCTGGCGGCGGCCTGCTGGCGGGCGAGGTCCTTGGGGCGGCGGCGCAGGCCCAGCGGGGCGAGACCGGCGGCGATGGCACCGGAGGAGACGAGGACGATCTCTCGTTCGCCCCCGCTGCGGCTCTTGGCGAGGACGTCGACGAGCGCGTCGACGCGGTCGGCGTCGAGGCCGCCGGCGGCGGTGGTCAGCGAGGAGGACCCCACCTTGACGACGATCCTGCGGGCCTTGGCGACCTGCTGCCTTGCCGCTGACACGTGCTTCCCTCCGACCTCGCGGCCACGTCCCGTCGGGCATGGCTTTCGCAATCTACGCGATGTGTACGGAGCGTACTCGGGCGGTCCGCTTCCCGGACGGTGCGCACCAGGCCGTGGGCCGCGCCGGCCGGCGGTCAGAGACGGCCGGCCAGATAGACGACGAAGCCGCATCCGACGACGGAGAAAAGGCCGGCCACGAATCTGAATCGGTCCGGCGTCATGGTGGAGGGCGCAGCAGAGGTCACCGCATCCAGGAAGTCGAATACTCGCAGTCCGATGTTGCGGTAATCGAGTGCAACGAAAAAGAAGAAGACTGCTGGAACAGCAATACAAAAGATCCTGAAAAGATCCGATATCACGGAACCTCCTGCACCCAGCCAAGATGGACTTGACGATGCCGACCACTCCCTTCGGTATGTCAGCGACTCTGGTGATACCCGTCGCCCCGAGGCGAAATTCACGCCGTTTTCCATTGCCATGCCCCAGCCGCCGGTGAAGCTGTTCACCGTGTCACCTCTGGAATTCTTCGTCGCATAGGTTCCGCGCCAGCCGCCTCGGAACGGACCGAACGAGCCGTCGAATCCGGAGGCGTCACCTCGAAGCTGCTGCAGGGAGTCCGCGTTGCTGAGCAGGATGTTGCCGGTGAGACCAGCTCCGATGTCCGGACCGACCGTCTCCTCGCCGGTGCCGGTGACTGCCCAAGCGAAGGTCCGGCCCCTTGTCCATCGGCCCCGGAGCCAGCGTCATGGCGCTCTGGATCGGCGTCGTGATGGTCGGAATGACCTTCCTGGCTGCCTTCTGCGCCTGGTACACCTTCTCCATCTGGGCGTAGTACGCGTCCCAGTCGAAGCCAGGCTGGGTGGCCTCCTCGAACGGAGGGGCCGTGTACTTGCCCGCCTTCTCCGCGTCGTCCGGGCAGTCCTTGCCCATGTGGCACTTGAACCGCTGCCGGGTGAGCGGCGCCTTCCGCTTCCGCCTGTACGACCTCGCGTCCTTCAAGGCCGGCGGCCGGACCACCCTCGCGGACGTCGCGCAGCCCGCCGACCTCCAGCCCGGTTACAGCGACACCTTCCAGGGCTTCACGAGCTACGGCAGCTACCTCTACCTCCTGGCCGGCTCGCAGTACGGCAAGGACGGCTCCGTGTCGCCGGACGGCAACACCTTCATCACATCCGTGGACTGGAACACCGGCACCGTGAAGGAGCAGAAGCTCACCAAGGCCGGGTACACCCTCTCCTACCGCGAGCCCGAGGGCATGGCCATCCAGATCCCCGACCCGAGCAACCCGCAGGCCCTGCGGCTGTGCAGCGGTTTCTCCTCGTACACGTCCGACACGGACCAGCGCAAGAAGGCCAGCATCTACTACAAGGACGTGCTGGTCTGAGGCTGCGACAGGCCAGGGGCAGGCTCGCCAGGGGCGGTCTGCGACCATGGATCCCATGCGGAAACGAGGTTCGATACGGGCCGCCGTGGGCGGGGTCTGCGGTGGGTTGCTGGTGATGTCCCTTACGGCGTGCGGCGCTTCGGACCAGGGGGCCGCCGCCGCGCGCGACCGGGACGATGCCGCACAGCCGCGCAAGACGGCCCTGAAGCGCGTGCCCGGCATCGGCGACCGGCTGTGGCGACGCGTACCGGCCGGCTCCCGCCAGGTGGTCGCCGTGTACGGCGCGGGCCGGAACTCCCCCGACTCCACCGTCGTTCTCTTCACCAAGCACGGCTCCGTCTGGCGGCAGGACCGCTCCTGGGCGGCGCACAACGGGCGCAAGGGCTGGACGACGGACCATCACGAGGGGGACCTGCGCAGCCCGGTGGGCGTGTTCACGCTGAGCGACGCGGGCGGTGTGCTCGCCGCGCCCGGGGTCAAGCTGCCGTACACGCGGTCCGCGGCCTTCCAGGCCCCCCGCTACTGGAAGAAGCCGTACTGGCACGACTTCGACTACGTGATCGCCATCGACTACAACCGCGTCAAGGGCACCGCGCCCAATGACCCGACCCGGCCGCAGGGGCAGTCGAAGGGCGGCAGCATCTGGCTGCACATGGACCACGGCAGCGGCACCTCGGCCTGTGTGAGCCAGTCCGAGTCGGACATGGAGTACCTGCTGCGCACCCTCGACCCCGGACTCCACCCCGTCGTGGTGATGGGAGACAGGGCGGAGCTGAAGGCCTGACGGCATGGGCGCGCGGGCTCAGGCCTGCCGGTGACGCCACCCGTCGCTCGGGCCTGCCGGTGACGCCACCCGGTCGCTCAGCCGTGCCGGTGACGCCACCCCAGCCAGGCGGACTCGATCATGTCGTCGAGGCCCAGACGGGCCGTCCAGCCCAGTTCCGCGTGGATGCGGTCCGCCGACGCGACGACCCGCGCCGGGTCTCCGGGACGGCGGTCGGTCACCTCGGGCGTCACCTGCTCGTTACCGGTGACCTTCAGGATGCGGTCCACCATCTCGCGGACCGAGCTGCCCTCGCCGCGGCCGATGTTGAGGACGAGCGAGGTTCCCTCGGGGGCCTCGCGCAGACGTGCCGCGGCCGCCTGGTGGGCGGAGGCGATGTCCTGGACATGAATGTAGTCACGTACGCAGGTGCCGTCCGGGGTGGCGTAGTCGTCGCCGAAGATCCGGGGCGCCTCGCCGGCCTCGAGCCGCTCGAACACCATGGGGATGAGGTTGAAGACACCCGCGTCGGACAGTTCCGGGGCGGCGGCACCGGCCACGTTGAAGTAGCGCAGGGACACGGCCCGGATCCCGTGGGCCTTGGCGGCGGCGTCGATCAGCCACTCGCCGATCAGTTTCGTCTCGCCGTAGGGGCTCATGGGTGCGCACGGGGTGTCCTCGGTCACGAGGTCGACGTCCGGCATGCCGTAGACGGCGGCGGACGAGGAGAAGACGATCCGGCCGACACCGGTGGCCGCCATCGCCTCCAGCAGGGTCTGCAGACCGGTGACGTTCTCGCGGTAGTAGTGGAGCGGCCGCTCCACCGACTCCCCCACCTGCTTCTTGGCTGCGATGTGCACCACACCCGTCACGGCGTGGTCCCGCATCGTCCGCTCCAGGAGAGCCCGGTCCAGCACGCTGCCCACCACCAGCGGGACATCGCCGGGGACCCGGCCCGCGCTGCCGGTCGACAGGTCGTCGTACACGACCACGTGCTCGCCGTTCTCCGTCATGGCGCGTACGACATGCGCACCGATGTACCCGGCGCCGCCCGTGACCAGCCAGCTCATCCCGTGCCTCCTCGGTCTCCGTCAGTGGACAGCAGACTCGTCCATGGGCAGCGGAAAATCGAGTCGGGCAATTTCCGACAACTACGGCAAAAGACCACAGGGGTGACGGCGAGGGGGGAACTGGTCCACCGGCCGGGGTGGAAGAATGTCCCGAGCGAGGAGAGGTATGGTCTCTGCGACTGTTCCGTGACCCGATCGCCCGGCTACCTTGCTCACGGAAACTTCAAGTGAATCCTTTACGCTGATGCGACGGCGCGCTGCAGGCCCGCCGGCGGGCGGAGCGTGCTCTGGCCTCGGCCCACGCTCTCGTGATCAGTCTCGGAACAGGTTGTAAGGATGCCCAGACTCTCTCTCGTCATCCCTGTCTACAAGGTGCAGGGCTACCTCACCGAGTGCCTGGACTCGGTGCTCGGGCAGGACTACACGGACTTCGAGGTCGTCGCGGTCGACGACTGCTCGCCGGACGGTTCGGGCGCCATTCTCGACGATTACGCGGACCGGGACGCGCGCGTTCACGTGATTCACCTCACGGAGAACGTGGGACTGGGGCGCGCACGCAATGCGGGCATGGAGAAGGTTCAGGGCGATTACGTACTGTTCCTGGACAGCGACGACACCCTGACCGACGGCGCGCTGCGCGCGATATCCGAGCGGCTGGAAGCCGCCGGGGACCCCGAGATACTCGTCTACGACTACGCGCGCAGCTACTGGGACGGCCGGGTCCGCCCCAACCAGCGCGCCGAACTGCTTCAGCCCGACGGTCCGGAGGCCTTCCCGCTCTCCGAGCGCCCGCAGCTGCTGAACCTGCTGCAGATCGTCTGGAACAAGGCCTATCGCCGGGACTTCGTCACCCGGCACGACCTCACCTTCCCGCCCGGCTACTACGAGGACGCCCCCTGGACGTTCTGCTCGATGATCAGTGCCGAGCGCATCGCGGTGCTGGACCGGGTCTGCGTGATGTACCGCCAGCGCCGCGAGGGCGGCAACATCCTGAAGACGGTCAGCCGTAAGCACTTCGACGTCTTCGACCAGTACCGCCGTGTCTTCGACTACCTCGACGCCCGCCCCGGGCTCGCGGAGTGGCGGGAGCCGTTGTTCCGCAAGATGGTCGACCACTTCCTGACCATCCTGGAGCGGCCCGACCGCCTGCCGGCGGATGCGCGGGCGGAGTTCTTCCACCGCGCCGCCGCCGACTACCGCGCCCGGCTCCCGCAGGGCTTCCAGCGGCCGGGGGGAGGCCGTGGCCACAAGTACGCGATGCTGGAGAAGGACGCGTACACCGCCATGGCCGGTGCCACCGCCGCCGTGAAGCTCCGCAAGGCGGTCAGGACCCGTACCCGCACGGCCATCAACCGGTCCAAGCGCAGCGCGATGGGCGTCTTCTACCAGTCGCAGCTCCGGCTGCCGCTGGACGAGAACCTGGCGCTCTTCTCCGCCTACTGGAGCCGCAGCGTCTCCTGCAACCCGGCGGCCATCGACGCCGAACTCGCCCGGCTCGCCCCGCACGTCCGCCGGGTCTGGGCCGTCCGGCCGGACGCGGTGGACCAGGTGCCCGAGGGCGTGCAGTACGTCCGGGTCGGCTCCAAGGAGTACTGGGCCGCACTCGCGCGCGCCAAGTACCTGGTCAACAACGTCAACTTCGCCGACAGCGTGGTCAAGCGCGAGGGCCAGGTCCATCTGCAGACCCACCACGGCACTCCGCTGAAGACCATGGGGCTCGACCAGCGCAAGTACCCCGCCTCGACGGACATGGACTTCGACAAGCTCCTGGAACGCTGCGACCGCTGGGACTTCAGCGTCAGCGCCAACCGCTTCTCCACCGCCGTCTGGGAGCGGGTGTACCCGTGCTCCTACGTCTCGCTGGAGACCGGCTATCCCCGCAACGACATCCTCGTCAACGGCACGTCCGAGGATGTGCGCCGGGCCCGCGCGGCGCTGGGACTCGCCGAGGGCACCAAGGCGTTCCTGTACATGCCCACGCACCGCGAGTACCAGCCCGGCTTCGTGCCGAGCCTCGACCTCGCCCGGCTCGCCGACGAGCTGGGGCCCGACGTGACCCTGCTGGTGCGCGGCCACTACTTCTACGGCAGCTCGCCCCACGTGGCCGAGCTGCGCCGCAGCGGGCGGATCGTCGACGTGTCGGGGCACGCCCGGGTGGAGGAGCTGTATCTCGCCGCGGACGCGCTGATCACGGACTACTCCTCCGCGATGTTCGACTACGCCGTCCTGGACCGGCCGATCATCATCTACGCGCCCGACTGGGACATCTACTCCGCCGTGCGCGGCACCTACTTCAACCTGCTTCAGGAGTCGCCGGGCGCGGTGGCCACCACGCAGGACGAGCTGATCCACCTGCTCGGATCGGACGAGTACCGCGGGCAGGACGCGGCCACGCGCCGTGACGCCTTCCGCCGTCGGTTCTGCGAGTTCGACGACGGGCACGCCGCCGAACGCGTGGTGCGGCGGGTCTTCCTCGGCGAGACGCAGCCGCTGCCCTTCGTGCCGTTCGCAGAGCGTTCCCACGCACCGGCCCCCGCCCAGGCGCTCGCAGCCGTCGAGCGGGCCTGACCCCGAGAAGGAGATCGACAAGAATGGCCCCTCGGCTCAGTGTCATCGTCCCCATGTACGACGTCGAGCACTATCTGCCGGCCTGTCTCGACTCGCTGGCGGCGCAGACGTTCCAGGACTTCGAGGTCCTGATGGTGGACGACGGTTCACCCGACGGCTCCGCGGCGATAGCCGAGTCCTACGCGGCGCGCGACCCGCGGTTCCGGCTGATACGCAAGGAGAACGGGGGGCTGGGCGCCGCCCGTAACACCGGCATCGCCCATATGTCCCCCGAGGCGGAGTTCCTGACGTTCGTCGACAGCGACGACCTCATCCCGCCGGACGCCTACCGCCTGATGGTGGGCAGCCTCGACGAGACCGGCTCCGACTTCGCCACCGGCAACGTCTTCCACCTCAAGGGCGAGAAGACCTGGCAGGTCCCGCTGATGCGGATGCTCGCGGGCGAAGCACGCCAGCGCACCCACATCGCCGAGTACGCCAAGCTCGTCGCCGACCGAATAGCCTGCAACAAGGTGTTCCGCCGGACGTTCTGGGACAAGCACGGCTTCGCCTTCCCCGAGGGCCGCCTGTACGAGGACACGCCCGTCACCATGCGGGCGCACTACCTCGCCGACGCCGTCGACGTGATCTCCGAGCCCTGCTACTACTGGCGGCTGCGCGAGGGCGAGTCGGCCCCTTCCATCACGCAGCGCCGTACCGACCCGGCCGGTGTGCGCGACCGCGTCACCTCCGTCCTGGAGATCAGCGACTTCCTGGGCAAGCAGCCCGGCGAGACCTTCGCCCGCCTCAAGCAGGAGTACGACACCCGGGTCCTCGTGGACGACCTGCGGCTGTTCCTCAACGTGGTGCCCGACGGTGACGAGGAGTACCGCGCCGAGTTCCTGCGGTCGGCCAACCGCTTCCTGGACCACATCGACCCCAAGGTCGTCATGGCCCTGCCGACCCACCTGCGGGTGCAGTGGCTGCTGGTCCGCAAGCACCAGCTCGACGAGCTGATCCTCCTGCTGGCATCGCAGCGCCGCAAGGAGGCCATCGAGGTCCGCGGCCTGGTCCGCAAGTACGCCTCCTTCCCGGCCCTGGCCGACGCCGACCTGGACGTCCCGCGCAAGGCGCTGCGCATCGACCAGGACCTGCGCATGCGCGCTCCGCTGCAGGACGTCAGCTGGTCCGACGGCAAGCTGGTGCTGGCCGGGCACGCCTGGATCGACAAGATCGACCTGCCCTCGAAGCGCTCGTCCGTCAAGGTCCTGCAGCTGCGCAAGGACAAGTCCCGCCGCCGCATGGTGCTGCCCACCAGGAACGTGGAGTGCCCCGAGCGCACCACCGACTCCGGCCAGGACCGGTACAACTACGACTGGGCCGGCTGGGAGGTCACCATCGACCCGGCGAAGCTGCGCAAGGGCGGTGAGTGGCAGGAGGGCCTGTGGCACGTGGGCCTCGGCCTGTACGCCTCCGGTCTGGTGCGCCGTGCCGCCGTGCAGTCCAGTGGTGGCGCCGCCTGCAACTTCCCGCCGTACCGCTGGCTGAGCCCCGACTTCCGGATGCTGCCGTCGGTCGAGCGCGGCGCGCTCAAGCTGCGCGTCGAGAAGGTCCGCGCGCTGGTCACCGGCTGGACGCTGGAGGGTGACCTGCTGCGGGTGACCGGCGAGATCCGGGTTCCCCTGGCAGCCGGCGAGCGCGTGGCGCTGCGGGCGAAGAACCAGAAGGGCGCCGAGGTCCACGAGTACCCGGTCGAGGTGACCGAGGAGGGCGGCACCCGCCGGTTCTCCGTCCAGGTCCCGGTGGCCGACGTGGCGCTGATGTTCCACGAGGGTGTCGACGCCCTGGCCCAGCCGGAGAAGCGCATCTGGTCCACCGCGCTGGTGGCCACGGACCCGAAGGGCACCGAGCGCCAGTTCAGCACGGTGCTGCAGGAGGGTCTGGCCGACGGGCGGTTCGACCTGCCCGCCTCGCTGGGCGAGCACGCCGAGCTGGGTGAACTGGCCGTGATCGGCGGGCACAACGGTTATCTGAAGCTGGCCGGCCGCACCCGGCGGGCCGTGATCGACCGGGTCGCTCTGCAGGACGGCCGTATCGCCATCACCGGACGCACCGATGCCCGGCTCACCGGCGCCCGGCTGCTGCTCAAGCCCCGTGCCCGCTTCGAGGAGCGCTTCGTCGAGCCGCGCTGGCTCGAGGACGGCCGCTTCGAGGTCGACTTCGACCCCTCCACGCTCGGCGGCAACGGCAACGGCAACGTGCCGCTGCGCGCGGGCCGCTGGAACCTCTTCCTGCGCCCGGCCGACGGCGAGGGTCCCGACGTGCCCTTCGTCACCGACCGCCTCGCGTCGCGGCAGTTCCCGCTCCGTGCCGAACTGGGCGGCCGCCGCTACTGGCTGGAGAACCGCTGGGCCGACTTCCCGCAGCTGAACTGCCGTTCCGAGCTGGACGACCTCGAGCGCGGCCCGTACCGGCAGCGGCAGCTGCGCCAGGAGGTGTACGCGCCGCTGCGGCAGCAGCCGCTGAAGGACCAGGTCTTCTACCTCAGCTACAACGGCAAGCAGTTCTCCGACAGCCCGAAGGCGATGTACGAGGAGCTGGTCGCCCGGGGCACCGACCTCAAGCACCTGTGGGCCGTGCGCGACGGACAGGTCGTCCTGCCCGACGGCGTGGAGCGTGTCCGCATGTGGGGCCGCGAGTGGTACGAGGCGCTGGCCTCCAGCCGCTACATCGTCACCAACGGCCACCTGCCGGACTGGATCGAGCGGCGCCCCGGCCAGGTCATCGTCCAGACCTGGCACGGCACGATGCTGAAGAAGATCGGCCACGACATCGACACGCTGCACTTCGACCGCCGCTACCAGGAGAAGCTGGCGCTGGAGGCGAAGCAGTGGAGCATGGTGGTGTCCTCCAACCGGTTCAGCACGCCGATCCTGAAGCGTGCCTTCTCCTACGACGGGGAGATCCTGGAAGCGGGTTACCCCCGCAACGACTACCTGTACTCGCCGGACAAGGACCGCATCGCCGCGCGGGTGAGGGAGCAGCTCGGCCTGCCGGCGGGCAAGAAGGTCGTGCTGTACGCACCGACCTGGCGGGACGACCAGGCGCACAGCCAGGGCCAGTACCGGTTCGACCTGCGGATCGACGTCGAGGACGCGCAGCGGCGACTCGGCGACGACCATGTCCTGCTCATCCGCCGCCACTCCAACGTCGTGGACGCGGTGCCGGGGGCCGGCAACGGTTTCGTGTGGGACGTGTCCGAGTACCCGGACATCGCCGAGCTGTACCTGGCGGCCGACATCATGATCACGGACTACTCGTCGGTCATGTTCGACTACGCCCACCTGAAGCGCCCGATGCTCTTCTTCACGTACGACCTCGAGCACTACCGGGACACCCTGCGCGGCTTCTACTTCGACTTCGAGCAGGACTCGCCCGGCCCGCTGGTCTTCACCTCGAAGGAGCTGGTCGACGCGATCGAGGACATCGACAAGGTGTCCGCCGAGTACCAGGACCGCTTCGACCGCTTCCACCACCTGTTCTGCGACCTGGACGACGGCCACGCCTCGGCGCGGGTCGTGGACCGGATGCTGGAGCAGGCCAAGGAGCTCTGAGCGAGCACGAAAGGGGCGGGGCCCGGAGGAGTGTCCTCCGGGCCCCGCCCCTTTTTCTCGTCCGGTCCGGTGGAGTCCGGTCCGGCGGAGTGCGTCAACGCGCGTGCCGTAGGCGGCGTCTGACGCCTCTGAGTACGTTGCCCGGGGTGTACCGGCCGAGTCCCCCGCGCGGCTGCCGGGGCGTCGGCCGGGCCGGCTCGGTGGCGGGCGCGGGCTGCCGGTCGGACTTCGGTTTCGGCTCGGGCCTGGGGACCAGCGTGGTGAGGGCGGTGAGTTCCTCGACGAGCCCCTGGGAGATCAGCAGGCAGCGCAGCCTGGACAGCGGCGGCAGCTGGTCCACGAGCGCCTGCGGCATGTACCCGCGCAGCAGGTCCCCGGCGAGTTTCACGTGCAGGGCGCGGGTCTCCTCGGGCAGGCCGGCGAAGCGCCCGTCGAAGCGGCCGAGGATCTCCAGGGTGAGCCAGCGGTGGAGCAGCTTGTTGCGCCGTCCGCCGGGTGGGACGTGCGCCGCCACGATGTTCAGTACGTCCCGCACGTTCGCGTAGAACGGGGCGGGGTCCGGGACCTCATGGGTGAGGTGCGGGAAGTCGTCGCGGCGGACCAGGTAGTAGCAGTCGTAGTCGGACACGACGGAGATCGACCGGGCGTGCAGGTAGGCGGGCACCACGAAGATCTGTTCCTCGGCCAGCCGGAGCCCCTCCGCGAACCGCAGCCCGTGCTTCTCGACCAGCGCGCGGCGGAAGAGCTTGTGCGCGGTGAGGGACCAGACGCCCTTGGAGGTGAAGATGTCCCCACCGTCCACGTTCGCGCGGAACGGGGTCACCGGAGCCTTGCGCCCGACGCCCTTGATCTTCCCCAGCACCACGTCGGAGTCGTTGCGCTCGGCGGCGCCGACCAGGCGTTCCAGAGCCTCGGTGCCCAGATAGTCGTCGGGATCGGCGAAGAACAGGAACTCGCCCTCGGCCATACCGATGGCCCGGTTGCGCGGGCCACCCGGCGCGCCGGAGTTCTCCTGGTGCACCACCCGGATCCGGCCGGGGTGGCGCTGCGCCCACGCGTCGAGCAGCTCGCCGCTGCCGTCGGTGGAGCCGTCGTCCACCGCGACGATCTCCAGCCGCTCGAATCCGATCGACTGGTCGGCGATGGACCGCAGGCACTCCGGCAGATGGTCGGCCGCGTTGTGGACCGGAATGATCACAGAGACTGTGGGACGGTTGCCGGGCGCGGAGCCCATATCTCTTTCCCCCATGGAACACGACGTGCACGGGGTGGGGAGCATCGTCGGACGCTCCCCACCCTCACTCGGTCATGTCACCGTATCGCCGCCCACCCGTCGACTCGGTTTCACCCATACGGCGGTTGACGCAAAATGCTGTAAAGGTGCTGTAACAGCCGAACCGCCGTGACCGAGCGGCTAGAAGGGCTCGAAGTCGTCGAACTCCCGCTGCGAGTCGTCGTGTTCGGCCTGCCGGTCCCTACGGCGCTGCGCCGCGGGCCGAGGCGCCTCCAAGCGGTGGTCCTCGCCGCGCCGGCCGAGCATCTCGGCGCCGGCCATGACCGTCGGCTCCCAGTCGAAGACGACCGCGTTCTCCTCCGGGCCGATGGCGACACCGTCACCGGTGCGGGCACCCGCCTTCATCAACTCCTCTTCCACACCGAGGCGGTTGAGACGGTCGGCGAGGTAGCCGACGGCCTCGTCGTTGTTGAAGTCGGTCTGGCGGACCCAGCGTTCGGGCTTCTCCCCGCGCACCCGGAACAGCGGCTCGCCGCCGATGTCCTCGCGGGTGACGGTGAAGCCCGTGTCGTCCACGGCCTTGGGCCGGATGACGACCCGCGTCGCCTCCTCCTTCGGCTTGGCGGCGCGTGCCTTGGCGACCAGCTCGCCGAGCGCGAAGGTCAGCTCCCGCAGCCCGATGTGGGCGACGGCCGACACCTCGAAGACGCGGTAGCCGCGCGCCTCCAGGTCGGGGCGGACCATCTCGGCGAGGTCCTTGCCGTCGGGCACGTCGACCTTGTTCAGGACGACGATCCGGGGCCGGTTGTCGAGGCCGCCGTACTGCCGCAGCTCCTCCTCGATGATGTCGAGGTCGGAGACGGGGTCGCGGTCGGACTCCAGGGTCGCGGTGTCCAGCACGTGCACCAGCACACTGCACCGCTCCACGTGCCGCAGGAACTCCAGGCCGAGACCCCTGCCCTGGCTGGCGCCGGGGATGAGGCCGGGCACGTCGGCGATCGTGTACACGGTCGAGCCGGCGGTCACCACGCCCAGGTTCGGCACGAGCGTCGTGAACGGGTAGTCGGCGATCTTCGGCTTGGCGGCGCTGAGCACGGAGATCAGCGAGGACTTGCCGGCGCTCGGGTAGCCCACCAGGGCCACGTCGGCGACCGTCTTCAGCTCCAGGACGATGTCCTGGAGGTCCCCGGGCTCGCCGAGCAGCGCGAAGCCCGGCGCCTTGCGGCGGGCGGAGGCCAGGGCCGCGTTGCCCAGGCCGCCCCGGCCGCCCTGCGCCGCGACGTACGACGTGCCGTGGCCGACCAGGTCGGCGAGCACGTTGCCCGCCTTGTCCAGGACGACCGTGCCGTCCGGCACCGGCAGGACCAGGTCCTGGCCCTCCTTGCCGGAGCGGTTGCCGCCCTCGCCGGGCTTGCCGTTGGTGGCCTTGCGGTGCGGGGAGTGGTGGTAATCGAGAAGCGTGGTCACGGACTGGTCGACGGTCAGGATGACGTCACCGCCGCGTCCGCCGTTGCCGCCGTCCGGGCCGCCGAGCGGCTTGAACTTCTCGCGGTGTACGGAGGCACAGCCGTGACCTCCGTTACCCGCGGCGACATGCAGTTCGACGCGGTCCACGAAGGTGGTCATGGTTCAGTGCCTCCAGAAAGTACGGGTGTTTCTCTCTTAACGCGCGAAAGGCGGACCCGCCTTCCCGACCGGGAAGTGAGGTCCGCCTCGCGAAGCGTTCGGTGCTGAATCAGGCGATTCAGGCAACCGGAACGATGTTCACGACCTTGCGGCCACGGTGGGTACCGAACTCCACCGCACCGGCCTGCAGGGCGAACAGCGTGTCGTCGCCGCCACGGCCGACGCCGGCGCCGGGGTGGAAGTGGGTGCCGCGCTGGCGGACCAGGATCTCACCCGCGTTGACGACCTGACCGCCGAAGCGCTTCACGCCGAGCCGCTGGGCATTGGAGTCGCGACCGTTCCGGGTGGACGATGCGCCCTTCTTGTGTGCCATTTCTCCTCAGTCCCTTACTTCGCAGCCGCGGGGATCGACGTGACCTTGATCGCCGTGTACTGCTGGCGGTGGCCCTGCCGACGGCGGTAGCCGGTCTTGTTCTTGTAGCGCAGAATGTCGATCTTCTGGCCCTTGTGGTGGTCCACGACCTCGGCCTGGACCTTGATGCCGGCCAGCACCCACGGGTCGCTGGTCACGGAGTCGCCGTCGACAACGAGCAGGGTCGAGAGCTCGACCGTGTCGCCAACATTGGCAGTGGAAATCTTGTCAACCTCAACGATGTCGCCGACAGCAACCTTGTGCTGGCGACCACCGCTGCGCACGATGGCGTACACGCGGATCTCACTTTCGCTCGAAGAAACGGCACCCTCGCAGGCCAGCCGCCCGAAAACACCACGGACGACCTCTCCCAGCCAACCGTGTGACCGGGAGGAAAAGGTTTACGGGGATGTGGCGTGCTCAGTGGACACGCCGACGGTCAAGGTTACGGGGCCCGGCCGTAAGGGTCAAACCGGGCCGTGCTCAGCCGGCGACCGCCGCCGCGTAGGCCGCGTACGCCTGCCCGATGCCCTCCGGCGACAGTTCGAGGTGCTCCAGGATCGTGTAGCGGCCGGGCCGGGTCTCCGGGGCGAACTCCACGGCGCGGACGAACTCGTCCACGGTGAAACCGATCTCCTCCGGCAGCACCGGCAGTCCGTGCCGGCGCAGCGCCTCGGCCATCAGCAGCGAGCCCTCGTGGTCGCCCCGCAGGTGCATGGCGAAGGCCGCGCCGAGTCCCACCTGCTCACCGTGGCTCGCCGCCCGCCCGGGGTACAGCAGGTCGAGCGCGTGGCTGATCTCGTGGCAGGCGCCCGAGGAGGGACGGGTGTGTCCGGCGATCGACATGGCGATGCCCGACAGCACGAGCCCCTCGGACAGCACGGTCAGGAACCCGTCGTCGCCGCATCCGCCCGGATGCCGCAGCACGGCCTCGCCGGCCTGGCGCGCCATGGCGGCGGCGAGGCCGTCGATCTGCTCTCCGTTGACCCGGTTGGCCAGCTCCCAGTCCGCGACCGCGGAGATGTTGGACAGGGCGTCGCCGATTCCCGAGCGCACGAAACGCATCGGTGCCTCGCGGATCACGTTCAGGTCGATGAGGAGGGCGATGGGGGTGGGCACGCCGTAGGAGCCGCGGCCGGCGTCGTTGTCCAGGATGGAAACGGGCGAGCAGATGCCGTCGTGCGAGAGGTTGGTGGCGACGGCGACCATGGGCAGGCCGATGCGCGCCGCGGAGTACTTCGCGCAGTCGATGACCTTGCCGCCGCCGAGGCCCACCACCGCGTCGTAGCGGCCGGACTTCATCTCGTCGGCCAGCCGCACCGCGTCGTCCAGCGTGCCGCCGCCCACCTCGTACCAGGTCGCCCCGGGCAGCGAGGGCGCCAGACGCTCGCGCAGCCGGGCGCCGGAGCCGCCGCTGACGGCGACGGC